>JANNDE010000499.1:0-9472 GCA_031387395.1 Hymenobacter sp. | reverse complement strand
CCGCAACCACGGCATCCGGGGCGGCAACACCTCGCTGCACCTCTACCGCCAGATGACCAACTTCGTGCTGCAGAATCTGTAATTGGCCCACGGCCGCATCAAAAAGCCCCGGTTTCCTTGCGGAAGCCGGGGCTTTTTGATGCTCGGAAGCATTTTATTTCTTACCGTGCTCGTCGGCGTGGCTCTTGCGGGCCGTTTTGGCGTGCGACTTGGCGTGCGAGGTATGGGCCTCGGCCGTATGCGCGTGGTGGGCGGCCTTCTCGTGGCTGCCGGCCTCGTGGTGCTTGGCGGCTTCGGTGTGGTGTTTGGCGGCCTCCGTGTGGTGGGTGGCGGCTTGCTTGTGGCTATCAGCTGCTTGCTTCGACATGATGTGGGAATTTGTAGAACGGTCCAGTGTTGGTCCGCGCATTTTATTACGAAGGCTAACTCCGGAGGTTGCGAAAAATCGTCTTCACAAGACGCTCATTATCAACAAATAATGTATTTATTGTACTGATTTATACTGCCTTCCTGAATGGTACGGCAGAGCTCACGCAATTGATTTTTTTGCTGTTGCACGCTGCCACGATGAGCGCGGCTTGCCAAACTTACGCATCCAAGCAAAGCCCGGCGCGAGTAGCAGAGCCGCCGTTTCGGCCCCCATCGGCGGCCAACAGCAGAACAGTGTGCGGATTTCACCGGGCAGGCGTTGGCGGCGCGGACAACGGACCAGGACAACGATTTTTTCTATTCTCACCAACCCGTTTCTTCGGCCGGCCGCGTTGGTTCAGCGGCCCGTTTCTACGCTTGGGCCACTTGCGTTTTCTCCGCAAGCTCCTCCAACCCAGTTTTGGGGCATGAAAACATTCCTCCTTCTTCGCCAAGCCCTGCTGCCGCTTCTTATTGCCCTGCTGGCCCTTGGCACTACTCCCGCCTGGTCGGTTGCCAACGGGACGCCCACCGTCACGACTTCCGACGGCGTGCGGCTGTATGTGCGGGTGGCGGGCCAGGGCCGGCCCTGCTTATTTGTGCACGGCGGCCCCGGCGCGGGCAGCCAGGTGCAGGACGCCCTGGCCGGCCCCATGCTGGAGCAGCAGTTCCAGATGGTTTACCTCGACCAGCGCGGCAGTGGCCGCTCGGCCAGCGCGCCGGCCGGGGCCTACGGCCTGCCCCGTTTGGTGCAGGATTTGGAGGAGCTTCGCCAGCAGCTGCACGTGGAGAAATGGGTGCTGCTGTCGCACTCTTTCGGCGGCCTGATTGCCACGGCCTACGCCCGGCAGTATCCGCAACACGTGCTGGGCCTGGTGCTCAGCAACAGCATTCTGAACCTGCCAGCCTCGATGGAAAGCATGGCGGCCCACGGCTACGCCCTGCTCCCCGCCGCCACCCGCCCACCCCTCGACCACGCCGCCCCCCTGCCCCAGCGCTTCGGCATGGTAATGGCGCTGCTGAACCAGCAGCACCTGCTGGACCGGCTGCTGTACGCCACCGATTCCACGGCCGCGCGGGTGGGCCGGGTGCAGCGCGCGCAGCCTGGCGCAAACCACGATTTCGCGGCTTCCCTGTATCGCCCCGGCGTCATCGACGGCTACCTCGAAGATTTCACAGTCGCTACGCCGCGCCTGCTTATGCCCGTGCTCGTGCTGCCTGGCCAGGCCGACGACGTAACCGGCCCGCAGCACCAGTCCTTTCGCCTTGCTCATCAGCAGGTTGTAGTGATGCCCGGCCGGCACAATGCCCTGCTCGAGAGCCCGCGGGAAGTGCGCACGGCGCTGGCCGCGTTTTCCCGGCAGCTGCCCCGCTAAACCCTGGCGGCAGCGGCCGGGCCCCGCGCCGCCCGCACCATGCGCGGCTTCCCGAACATATCGGCCACCACGCGCACCTCGGCAAAGCCCTGCGCGGTGAATAACGCCGCCGTTTCGTCGCCCAGCGCTTCGTTGATTTCGAGGTAGGCCACGCCATCGGCGGCCAGTAGTTGCGCGCTTATTTCGGCCAGGCGGCGGTAGAAGAGCAGCGGGTCGTTATCGGGCACGAACAAGGCCGTGGCGGGCTCCCAGGCCAGCACGTTTTCGCGCATCGCGGCCCGCTCGCTTTCGCGCACGTAGGGCGGGTTACTCACCAATATGTCAAGAGCGCCAGGAGCCAGGCCGGCGGGCAATTGACTTAGAATATCGACTTGCTGAAACGTTACCGCCGGGGCCCAAACGGCCGCGTTGCGGCGGGCCACGGCCAGCGCTTCGGCCGAGATATCCACGGCCAGCACTTCGGCCCCGGGCAGGGCACGGGCCAGCGCCAGCGCCAGGCAGCCCGAGCCGGTGCCCACGTCGAGCACCCGGCGGCCGGCCCGGCCAGCCTGCTCCAGTTCGATGAGCTGCACCAGCTCCTCGGTTTCGGGGCGCGGGATGAGGGTGGCGGGGGTTACTTCGAGCTCCATGCCGGCGAAGTGGGCGGTGCCCAGCACGTATTGCACCGGCTCGTGGGTCAACAGGCGGGCCTGCAGGGTGGGCAGCCGCGCTAGTATTTCAGGACTGACTGTTTCGCGGGCCGCCATGCTGAAACGCAGGCCATCGAGGTGCAACAGCTGCTGAAACACGAGGCTGGCCACGGCTTGCGCTTCATGCGCGGGATACAAGGCCGTGAGGGCGGCGGTGAGGGCGGCAGTGGCATCGCGTAGCATCATCGGAAACAAAGGTAGGCCGGGAGGTGTAGCTGCCGTGCCCGCCCTACCTTCGCCCCATGCAACCAGACGACACCCTGTTCATGCGCCGCGCCCTCGATTTGGCGCAGCTCGGCACCGGCCATGCCCGGCCCAACCCGCTCGTGGGCTGCGTGGTCACGCACCAGGGCCGCATTATCGGCGAGGGCTGGCACCAGCGCTACGGCGGCCCCCACGCCGAGGTCAACGCCCTGGCTGCCGTCGAAAACCAGGATTTGCTGCGCGAAAGCCGCGTGTACGTGACCCTGGAGCCCTGCGCCCACCACGGCAAAACGCCGCCCTGCGCCGACCTGCTCATCGAAAAAGGCGTGCCCGAAGTCATCATCTGCAACGACGACCCGTTTGCCCTGGTGGCGGGGCGCGGCATCGGCAAGCTGCGCGCCGCCGGCGTGCACGTCGAAACCGGCCTGCTGGCCGAGGAAGGCCGCTGGCTGAACCGGCGCTTCTTCACCTTCCACGAGAAAAAGCGGCCTTACCTGGTATTGAAATGGGCCGAAACGGCCGACGGCTTTCTGGCCGGGCGCTACTTCCAGACCGTGCAAATCAGCGGGCCGCAGGCGGGGCTGCTCACCCACCAGTGGCGCTCCGAGGAGGCCGGCATTCTGGTGGGCACCCGCACGGCCCTGCACGACAACCCCCGCCTGAACGTGCGCGACTGGCCCGGCCCCCAGCCCACGCGCCTCGTCATCGACAAAAACCTGAGCCTGCCGCCCACCCACCACCTGCTCGACGGCTCGCAGCCCACCCGCCTCTACACCTACCGCCAGCCCCACCACACTCCCAACCTCGACCTGGTCACGCTGTCGGAAGCCGACGACCTGCTGCCCCAGGTGCTGGCCGACCTGCACGCCCAGAACATCCAGTCGGTGCTGGTGGAGGGCGGCCCCACGGTGCTCAACGCCCTGCTCGCCGCCGGGCTGTGGGATGAAATCCGCGTGTTCCGCTCGCCCATGCGGCTGGGCCAGGGCATTGCCGCCCCGCGCCTGGGCCATACCGGCCGCCGCGCCATCGAAAACGTAGGACCCGACGAGCTGTTGTGGTACGTGAACGACAAGTAGCGCGGACTTTGTAGTCCGCGCGTGCAACCAATCTGATTTTAACTATTCACTCGCGGACTACAAAGACCGCGCTACATTATGGCCGAAACCCTCTCCCTCGACACCACCCTCACCAAAGCCGAGCAGTACCGCCAGCTGCTGCCTCAGATTGAAGCCCTCGTCACCGGCGAGCCCGACCTCACCGCCAACCTCGCCAACACGGCGGCCGCGCTGCGCCAGGCTTTCGGGTTTTTCTGGGTGGGCTTTTATGTTGTGAAAGGCGATGAGCTGGTGCTCGGGCCTTTCCAAGGGCCGATTGCCTGCACGCGCATCCGCCACGGCAAGGGCGTGTGCGGGGCCAGCTGGGCCCGGGCCGAAACCATCCTCGTGCCCGACGTGGAAGCTTTCCCCGGCCACATCGCCTGCAGCTCCGACTCGAAGTCGGAAATCGTAGTTCCCCTCCTCAAAAACGGCCAGGTCGTGGCCGTGCTCGATGTCGACAGCGACCAGCTCAACGACTTCGATGCCGACGACCAGGCCGCCCTGGAGCAGCTGATGCAGCTGGCGGCACAGTGGTTTTAATCGGACTCCCACTCCTTCCCAAAGCTGAACCGTGGGTTACCGCTCTACATGTCGGCTGTTTGGCACCGCCGCTTTTCTGCTGCTTTGCGTCCAAGCCAACGCGCAGTCCTCTACCATCAGCGGCACGGTGGTTGATGCCGCTTCGGGCCAGCCCATTCCTTTTGCCGTGGTAGAAATACCCGCGCGGCACCTCGGCGTGCAGGCCACCGAGCAGGGAACCTTCGTGCTTGAGCTGCCCGCCGCCCTGGTCCCGGCCGATTCGCTGCGGGCCACTTCGCTGGGCTACCGGGCGTGGCAGTTCGTGGTGCCAGCGACCTTGCCTTGCCGGTTGGCGCTACAGGCAGCCGCGGTGGCGTTGCCCGAAGCCATTGTGCGGCCGCCCGGGCCGCCCATGGTTCTGGGCCCCGGTGTTGACGGCGACAAGTACGGATTCGGTCAGGGAAACCTGCGAGCGGTTGGCAGCCAGGGTTGGCAGATAGCCCGGCGGTTCGAAACCACACCCGCCGGCGTGGTCCAAGCCGTGCGCTTCTATGTGAAGCCCAACTGGCAGTGCGGCAAAGTGTCCGCGAAAGCGCCCTTTCGGGTGCGCCTATACGCGGCCGATGGCCCGGCGGGAGCACCTGGCACCGACTTGCTGACTACCTCTATTCTAACTGCCGCTTCGGGCAAAGGCTGGCATGAAATCGACCTGCTGCGCTACCAGATTCAGGTGCCGGCGGCCGGGTTTTACGTCGCCATGGAATGGCTGTACACGAATGATGCCTATGGCTGCACGTATCCATTTCTGAATTCGACTACCAAGGAGAAGAAGACCGATTACGCCTACGGCCAGGTCTTGGGCGGCTATTTCGACCTTGACCCTCCCGTTACCTGGTATCGCAGCACCGGCCATCCGTGGCAGCAATTTGCTCATCGCCCCATCCCCGGCATTCCGGATAAGAGTGAGAACCGCAACGCCGCCATTCAGGCGGTGATTCAGCCCGACTAGCACGCCCGAGCCGGGCAGCCGGACGCCAGAACTGCGTCCTCGATGCTTGCAGCTGGCCAACCACGGTTGCCATTTTCGAAACGCAAGCCGGGCTTTATCCTGCTGTGCGGTTCCGGCAAAGCTGCATTTTCCCCTCCTTCCTCCTAAAGAAGCACTTCCCCTCCCCAGTTTTCCGCCTTTCTCCCTGATGCTTACTTGCTTTCTGATTTTGCTTAGCAGCCTACTGTGTCCCCCAACCGGGAGCGCGGGTCCTTATTCGGGGGTCGTCGTGAACGCGGTCACGGGTGCCCCGGTGGCCTCGGTCAGCGTCCGGGATTCAATTCCTGGCCTTACGGCGGCTACCCTGACCGATGCCGCCGGGCACTTCACCCTGGCCGCCCGCCCGGCGCGGCTCGCCCTGCGGTGCCTGGGCTACACCCCCCTGACCCTCAATCTGGCCCCGGCCGCCGACCGGAAAACGGATACGTTGCGCCTGTTCCCGCTTTCCTACCTCCTGCAAAACGTAACCGTGCAACGCCCGCGAACCTACCGACTTACGAGCGCGGCTCGCGGACGCGATGTCCCGTGCTGGCTCTTACCCGGCCAGAAACTGGCGCAGGTGCTGCGCCGCCCGCCCGAGCTGCCGCTAACGCAAAGCTGCGTGCTACGCCAGGTGCGGCTTCACCTGCGGGGCAAACCCCGCGCCGGGCGCTTGTGCTTGCGCCTGGTGGAGCTGCGCGTCTCCCCCTTCGGAGAGTTGCGGCCGGAGGGGGAGGACTTGCTGCCCCGGCCGCTGGTCTTTTCCCCCGCGCAGTTGGCCCAGCTATCCGACGAAACACTCACGGTGGACCTTGAAAAATATAACTTGCTACTGCCACCAGATGGCCTGGCGCTCGTGGTCGAAGTGCTGGCGACTGATTCGGCGGCAACAGATACGCACTTCAACGTGACTACCATGGGCCGGGGCCGCCGCACGTTGCTAGCCGTGGCCGTGGGCGCGGCCCCGGCCGAACCCGTCGCCTGGTACCCGCACCTGCTAGGACGGGCCGACGCGGCAAATCCATACTGGCGCTATTCCTCGCGTCAGTCCCCTTCGTGGGTGAACAAAAATCCTCCCCTTTCGTTGGCGCTGCACACAGAATTAGAAGTACTGATTTATCCCTAAGCCCTTGCTCCGCGTTGCGGCGGCTTCACTTTTGCTCTCCGCCCGTCTACACCATCCTGTTGGCCTTTCCTTTTGCAGCTGGCGGGTTTTCCCGCTGCCTTTGCTGGTGAATGGGATAGCGCAAGAGATTAAGAACAGAAATTCCTGTTAAGGCAGTTGAACGAATTGCTTCTCCAGGTAACGAGGGTCGCGCTGGCGTAGGAACGAAGAACAATGCTAAGACCGGGCTGTCAAATTTTGGCTGGGGCGGGGTGTCTCAGGAAACATGAGTTTAAACGATACCACAGCAATTTTTGAGGAAAGCAGGTCTCGAAGACCAATTCCGCCACTGGCGCGGTCTCAAGTGGGCCGCGCTGCACACCGACGCGCAGGGCCGCCGCTACCAGGCCGGCGTGTTCTGGGCCGGTGAAGCCTGCGTCATCGGCTTCCGGCGCGACGCGGGCCTGATTACCAACCTGTCGGAATTTATGCCCCACCTACCCGGACCACAGATTTAACCGATTTTAGCGAATTGAAACGGATTTTTTGTGGTTCCTTCCCTTACATTTTGGAAACGAAAATCACGCAAGCAAAAGGGCCGCTCAATGAGCGGCCCTTTTGATTTAGAGTGAATACGGCCCACAAAAAATCCGTTAAATCCGCTAAATCTGCGGTCAGACTTTCAACTGGCAGATAACGGTGGTACCACCTTTCACTTTCTGGCCCAGCTCCACTTTCACCTCGGTGTCCATCGGCACGAATACATCGACGCGCGAACCGAATTTAATAAAGCCGAACTCTTCGCCCTGGGTTACTTCGTCGCCCTCGTTCACGTACCACACGATGCGGCGCGCCATGGCCCCGGCAATCTGCCGGAAGAGCACCAGCGGGCCGGCATCCGACTCCACCACCACGGTGGTGCGCTCGTTCTGAGTGCTGCTTTTGGGGTGCCAGGCCACCAGGTAGTTGCCGGGGTGGTATTTGAAATATTTCACGATGCCCGAAATCGGATTGCGCGTGACGTGCACGTTGATGGGCGACATGAAGATGCTGATTTGCTTGCGCTCATCGTCGAAAAACTCGGGCTCGAACACGTTTTCAATCACCACCACCTTGCCATCGGCCGGGGCCAGCAACAGGTCTTCGTGGGTGAACATGTGCCGGAACGGGCTGCGAAAAAACTGCAGAATCAGCAGGAAGATGATGACCGTGGCCCCGGCAAACAGCCGGTTCACCAGCACCTGCCCCCGGTTGAACTGAAACATGAGCAGGTTGAGCACCAGCAGAATCAGCAGCGTGACGAACAAGATGCGTCTTCCTTCTTTATGTATCTTCATGAACCGCAGATTTAACGAATTTTTGACCGCAGATTTAACGGATTTTAACGGATGAAACGGATTCTTGTGGTTCCGCGCAGCATCTGAATATGTGAGGGATGCCCATGGGCGCTACAAAGGTCGGCAGGAAAAGTAAAAAGGCACGAACCCGACGGCTCGTGCCTTTTCGCAAGCAATTACGGGCAATTACGGCAGAATTCTAAAAAGGATGGACGCGAACGGAACCACAAAAACCCGTTTCATCCGTTAAAATTCGTTAAATCTGCGGTCAAAAACCCGTTAAGTCCGTGGCCCTTAGAAGCCGCCGCGATACTTGTACGTCTGGGCTACTTTGTCGATGGCCACCACGTAGGCGGCGATGCGCATCGGAATTTTATATTTCTGGCTGGTTTGGTATACTTTCTCGAAAGCATCCGACATGATGCGGTCGGCGCGCTCGGTCACCATTTCCAGCGTCCATTTAAAGCCCTGCTTGTTCTGCACCCACTCGAAGTAGGATACCGTTACGCCGCCCGAGTTGGCCAGAATATCCGGCACCACCATAATGCCCTTCTCATTGATAATCGGGTCGGCTGAAGCCGAGGTGGGGCCGTTGGCCCCTTCCACGATGAGCTTGGCCTTGATATCATGGGCGTTGTGCTCGGTAATCACGTCTTCCACGGCGGCGGGCACCAGCACGTCTACTTCGCAGGTCAGCAGGTCGTCGGCGTTCATCGGCGTAGCGCCCCCAAAGCCTTCGAGGCGGCCGTTGTGGGCATTTTTGTAGGCAATGGCTTCGTCGATGTTGATGCCATCGGCGTTCCAGTACGCCCCCGAGATGTCGGACACGGCCTTAATTTTCACGCCCTGCTGGTGCAGCAGCACTGCGGCCCACGAGCCCACGTTGCCAAAGCCCTGGATAGCGGCCGACACTTCGGTCGGCTTCAGGCCCAGCTTTTTGAGGGCGGCCAGGGTCGATACCATCACACCGCGGCCAGTGGCCTCGGTACGGCCCAGCGAGCCACCCATTACCAGGGGCTTGCCGGTTACCACGGCCGGCGAGGTCATGCCGTTGGTTTTCGAGAACTCGTCCATCAGCCACGCCATTTCGCGGGGGCCGGTGCCCATGTCGGGGGCCGGAATGTCGCGGTCAGGACCGAAAATATCTTTCAGGGCCAGCGTATAGCCGCGGGTCATGCGCTCGATTTCGCCGGCGCTCATCGTGGTCGGGTCGCAAATGATGCCGCCCTTGGCCCCGCCGTAAGGGATATCCACCACGGCGCACTTCCAGGTCATCCAGGCCGCGAGGGCCTTCACCTCGTCGAGGTGCACGTTTTTATCGTAGCGGATGCCGCCCTTGCTCGGGCCCAGAATGGTGTTGTGAATAACGCGGTAGCCTTCGAACACGCGAATCTTGCCGTTGTCCATCGTCACCGGAATGTGCACGATAACCTGCTTATCAGGGGCTTTGAGCACGTTGTAGGTTTCGTCGTCGAGGCCGAGGATTTCGGCGGCGATGTTAAAACGCGACATCATCGACTCCAACGGGTTTTCGCGGTCGACTTTGGGGGCCGGTTCTTTGTACACGGTGTGGGCTGCCATGAGAGGGGTTTATGGAAGTTGGGTGGGACTTGGATACGGTTTAGGGCCGCAAAGGTATTGGTTTTGGGTTGAAGGCAACCCCACCCCCGGCCCCTACCCGGTGGGGAGGGGAGCCGAACGACGTGCATA
>JANNDE010000498.1:0-8335 GCA_031387395.1 Hymenobacter sp. | reverse complement strand
CATCCGCTACACGTTTTTTCACCGGCCTTGGCCGCAACACGGCGTTGCTCGTGTTACTGCTGTTGCCATTGCTGGGGTGGGGGCAGACTACGATTGCCTACTGGAATTTTAACACTGGTGGCGCGGGTACCGCGCCTCAGGTTTGGCCATCGCCTATTGCCGCGAGCGGTGGCGGGGGAAATCTCACGCACAACTTTATTGCTACCGACAACTTCGCAGGTTCGACCCTGAACGCAGAAGGAGCCGACCCGGCAGGCAATAGCTTCTCACCGCTGGGTGGCACTACGGCCGCTCCCACTGGCAACAATGGTAAGTCATTTGTTATCAGTAAATCAACAGCGGGCTACACGGGTATTATCCTCACGTATGCTAGCCGTGGCACTGCAACTGGTTTTAGCTCGCACCTGGTTGAATACACGGTCGATGGAACAACGTTTACCACACTAGCTACTATTACGGGCCGCACGAGCACAACTTTTACTACGCTCACGGCTGATTTTAGTAGTATCCCGGCTGCTGAAAACAACGCAAGTTTCGCTATCCGAATTACTGTAACCGGTGCCTCTGCTGCTTCGGGTAATAACCGTTTCGATAACATCAGGCTCCGAGGTACGCTCGCTTCCGCCCCTCCCGCCATAGCCCCCTCGCCGGCTTCCCTGCCGGGCTTCACCTACGTGGCGGGCAATGGTCCTTCGGGCAACCAAAGCTTCAGCCTGGGCGGCACCAACCTGACGGCCGGCTCGGCCGTGAGCCTCGCCGCTCCCGCCGACTATGAGATTTCGCTCTCGGCCGGCGCGGGCTATGCCACTTCCCTCAGCCTGCCCAACACGGCGGGTGGTACGCTGAGCACGACCATTTACGCGCGCCTCGTCGCGGGCTTAGCGGCTGCGACCTACAACGAAAACGTGGCCATCACCGGCGGCGGCACCAGCGGCACCACCAACGTGGCCGTGAGCGGCAGCGTGACCCCGGCCCCCGTGCTCGTGGCCAGCCCCACTGCCCTCACCGGCTTCACCACCTCGCAAGGCACGCCCTCCGCGGCTCAGACTTACCTGCTCACGGGCACCAACCTGAGTAGCACCGTGACCGTGACGGCTCCCGGCGGCTACGAATTGGCCCAGGGCACGCCCACCACGCCCGGCACCTACGCCTCCACCCAAACCGTGTCGCAGGCCAACGCCACGGCCGGCCGCACCATTTACGTGCGCCTGACCGCTGCCGCTACGCCCGGCACCTACGGCACCGCCACTACCACTCTGCTCGTGGCCAACGCCGCCACCAACGCCACCACGCTCAACGTACCCGTTGATGGTACCGTGACGGCCCCGGCTCCGGTACTCACGGCTACCGGCACGCTTAGCGCCTTCAATGCTCTGGCCGGCCAGGTGTCGGCGGCTCAGCCCTACACGCTCACCGGCAGCTATCTCACGGGGCCGGTGAGCATGGTGGCGCCCACCGGCTACGAGCTCGCGGCAGTGTATGCCGATGCCAGCACCAGCGGAGGGTATTTCACCAGCCTCACCGGCATCACGGCGGTGCAGGTGGCCAGCCCCGGCGCTACCATCTCGGTGCGCCTGGCTGCCGGCCTGGCCACCGACCCCGGCAGCACCCCCGGCGGCAACGTGGCCAACTCCGGCGGGGGCACCAGCGGCTCACAGAACGTGGCCGTGGCCGGTACCATCGTGGGCGAGCCCGCTGCTACGCCGGCTCCGACGGTGGCTGCCGGCACTACCACGGCTACTACCGTGCCGCTCCTACTCACGGCCGGCGCGGGTACCAGGCTGCTGGTGGTGGTGCGGCCCAGCGCCACCGCGGCCACGGCTCCCACCGATGGCACTACTTATGCGGCCAACACGGTATATGGCGCGGGCGCGGCGCTGGGGGCGGGATACGCTGTGCTGGCCGCTGCCAATGCTGCCAGCGTTACCGTAACAGGCCTCACGGTTGCTACCGGCTACGAGGCCGACGTATATAGCTACAACGCAGGCACGGCCGCTGGCTTCGAAAACTACCTGCCGGTCGGCCGTACCTCAGGGGTATTCACTACCCAGGCCCCGCCGCCTACCGTAGCCGGGGTGCTGATGCTGGAAGATGATTTCGACTATGCTGCTTCGCAGCCGCTCACCAGCCACGGGTGGACCGATGTTGGTTCCCCGGCCACGCCTGTTATTGCTTCCGTTAGTGGCAACAATATATGGAGCACTTATCCTCAGGGAACTGCCCTGGGCGCGGTGCCGGCGGCTACTTCAAGCAAAGCCAGTCTGGTGCCTTCGGGCCAGGATATTGTACGCGGCGGTACCCGCCCCGCTTCGTCGGCGCTATACGCCGCCGCGGTTATCAATGTGAGCAATGCCCAGAGTAGCGGCGGCGACTATTTTCTGGCTTTCTACAACACACTCAGCGGCACCGTGGCGTACCGGCACCGGGTAGGCATCGTGAAAGCAGCTACGGGTACCTTCAGCTTCAGCCTGACGCCGGACGGCGTGGGCACAACAGTAACCAGCACGGCGCAATTCAACGCCAACACCAATTATCTGGTGGTATTGAAAGTTGAAAACACGCCGGACACGGGTAATATCGATGTTACCAGCTTATTTGTGCTTCCCGCCGGGGCCAATACGCTGGTAGAGCCCGCCGCTCCGCTGCTCACGGCCACGGGCACGGCCACTATTTCCGGCACGCTGAATGGCGTTGCCCTGCGCCAGGGAGGGAGCAACTCAGCGACCCTCACCATCGACGGTATCCGGCTGGCCACGGGCTGGGGGGCGGCGGTGGGCCGGCCCGTGTACACGGCGGCCGCGGGCGTTATGGCCCCGGGCAATTACTACGATGTGGCCGTGAATAACGCCGACCAGCTCACGACAACCGGAGCAGTGAACGTAGAAAGCGGCCTCACCCTGACCAGCGGTAAGGTGAATACGTCAGCTGCCAACCTGCTCACGCTGTACGCCCCGGCTACCACCACTGGCGGCAGCGCCACCAGCTTCGTGAATGGCCCACTGGCCCGCATCACCACGGGCCCGGCTACTACGGTGTTCCCCATTGGCAAGGGCACGGCCTACCGCCCGCTCACGCTCACGGCCACGGCTCAAACCAGCACCACCACCTATACCGGCGAGGTGCTGAACACCTCCGCCCGCACGACCGGCGTGGATGCCCCCCTCACCCGCGTGTCGAACATCCGCTACGCCACCGTTGTCCCCAATGCGCCGCCTACCGGGTTCAGCGGGACCATCACCATGGCCTTCGGGGCCGACGACTACGTAACCGACCCGCAGGACAATACCCTCGTGGTGGCGAAGCGCGACGGCAATGCCAATTGGTTCAGCATCGGCCGCACCACTGCTACCGGGGCCGCCAGCAGCGGCAACGCAGCCGGCGACCTCACCTCGGGCGTCTTCACCTCGTTCTCCGATTTCGCCCTGGCCAGCACGGCTGCTGCCCTCAACAACTCCCTCGGCAGCAACCCGCTGCCCGTCGAGCTCACGGCCTTCAGCGCCCAGCGCCAGGCCGGGCAGGGCGTTGCCCTGAAGTGGAACACGGCCAGCGAAAAGAACAGCGCCCGCTTCGACGTGCAGCGCAGCCTCAATGGCTATGAGTATGTACTTGTGGCCACCATGGCAGCCCAGGGCACCAGCACCCACGCCACCGCCTACCTCGCCATCGACAAAGCAGCCCCCGGCGCCCGGCTCTACTACCGCCTGTGCCAGGTCGACCGCGATGGCAGCAGCGCTTTCTCGCCCGTGGTGCTGGTCGCTGGCCCGGGCGAAACGGCCAAAGTGCAGCTCTATCCCAACCCCGCTCACGCCACCCTGCATTTCACTGCCGAAACCGCTCAGGCCTACCGCGTGCTCAACCAGCTGGGCCAGTGCCTGCTGCACGGCACCACCGCGGCTGGCCCCGCCAGCATCGGTATCGAAACCCTCCCCACCGGCCTCTACTTCCTGGAGCTGCAAACGGCTGCCAGCCGCACCACGCAGAAATTCGAGAAAAACTAATCACTGATTTATCGGATTTTAGCGGATTGCACGGATTTCGTGGACGCCGTCAGAAAATCCAGATTGCCCAATTCCTAAAAAAGGCTTGCCATTTGGCAAGCCTTTTTTAGGAATCTGTATCGTAAAGTATCGTAAAGAGCGGGACTGTTGACGTCTACAAAATCCGTGCAATCCGCTAAAATCCGATAAATCAGTGATTTAGACGGAGAAGCTTTCGCCGCAGCCGCACTCGCGCGAGGCATTGGGGTTGTTGAACTGGAAGCCCTTACCGTTGAGGCCGTCGGAGAAATCCAGCTCGGTGCCGGCCAGGTAGAGGAAGCTTTTCATATCGACCACCACGCGCACGCCCTTGTCCTCAAACTCCTGGTCCATGTGCCGCACCTCGTTGTCGAAGTCCAGCTTGTAGCTCAGGCCCGAGCAGCCGCCGCCCGCCACCGAAGCGCGCAGGCGGTAGGTCTCATCAAGGTGCGCGTCCTCAATGAGGCGCGCTACTTTTTCTTTGGCTTTATCCGATACGGTAATCATGGCAGGAGGAGCGGGGCCGCTTGGGCTTAGATGTAAGCCGAATGGGACCGCAATTTAGACAGATTATAAACAAGACAGCGAATTTCTTTGTTCACTCGCCCATCAACTAATTCACTTTGGCCCTTACGAGCTCGGATTTAGCACCACGCTGAACACGGTAATCGTATTCAGGTCGCGACTGAAATAGAGCTTGTCCAGCGCCTCATATACGTTGTGCGCCCGGAAGTAGGATGTCTGCAATGCCTGTTCACCCCGGGCGCGCCATTGCAGCGTGTAGGAGCTTTCGGTATCGCGGTAGCTGCGCACGTAGGCCAGCATCTTTTCCAGGCACTCCACTTTGTCGCGGCCGGTTTCGTAACGAAACAGGAAGCTTTGCTGGTGGCGTGGGTTCACCGTAATCAAATCCAGCCGCGTCTGGCCTTCCAGCTCCCGAAATTCGAATTGCAGATGCGCGGGCTCCAGGCCCAGGTATTGCCGGATTTCGCGCTCCAGCCGGGCAATATCGAATTCGTCCACTAAGTGAATGAGTAAGTGAGTAGATGAGTAAAGTGCAAATGGGCGAATGGGTAAAATGACTTTACGCCACTCCACTCATTCACCCATTCAAAACTCACTCATTGATTAGTGGTGCGACAGCTCCAGCGCGGGCAGGCCGTTTTTCACGCGATAGTCCGAGATGGCCGACTTGATGGCATCCTCGGCCAGTACCGAGCAGTGAATTTTCACGGGCGGCAGGGCCAGCTCTTCCACAATCTCCATGTTGTCGATGGCCAGGGCCTCGTCGATGGATTTGCCCTTCAGCCACTCCGTGGCGAGCGACGACGAGGCGATGGCCGAGCCGCAGCCGAACGTCTTGAATTTGGCGTCGGTGATGGTGTTGGTGGCTTCGTCCACTTCGATTTGCAGGCGCATCACGTCGCCGCACTCGGGTGCGCCCACGAGGCCGGTCCCCACGTTTTTCTTGCTTTTATCCAGCGTGCCCACATTGCGGGGGTTGCTGTAGTGGTCGATTACCTTATCGGAGTAAGCCATTTTAGTAGTGTTGAGTTTTGAATGTTGAGTTTTGAATGTATCGGAACGCTGAGTTTAAAGAGCAGAGCGAGGTTTAGAAACGTCACTCAAAACTCAACCCTCAACATTCAAAATTTCTAGTGTTCCGCCCACTCGATTTTGCTCAAATCGATGCCTTCCTGGAACATCTCCCACAGGGGCGACATTTCGCGGAGCTTGGTCACGGCCTCTTTTACGTGGCCGATGGCGTAGTCGATTTGCTCGTCGGTAGTGAAGCGGCTCAGGCCAAAGCGCAGGCTGCTGTGGGCCAGGTCGTCGCTCAGGCCCAGAGCCTTGAGCACGTAGCTGGGCTCCAGCGAAGCCGAGGTGCAGGCCGAGCCCGACGATACCGCCAGGTCCTTCACGCCCATCATCAGGCCCTCGCCTTCCACGTACTTAAAGCTGATGTTGGTGACGTGCGGCAGGCGGTGCTCCACCGAGCCGTTCACGTAGGTTTCCTCCATCGTCATCAGTTCTTTTTCGAGGCGGTCGCGCATCACGCTCAGGCGAGCGGTATCAGCGTCCATTTCGAGGCGGGCCAGCTCGCAGGCCTTGCCCAAGCCCACAATGCCGGGCACGTTGAGGGTACCCGAGCGCATGCCGCGCTCGTGGCCGCCGCCGTCCATCTGGGCGGTCACCTTCACCCGGGGGTTCTTGCGGCGCACGTAAAGGGCACCCACGCCCTTGGGACCGTACATTTTGTGGGCCGTGAAGGCCATGATGTCAATGCCGTCGGCAAGCACATCAACCGGAATTTTGCCCACGGCCTGGGTGCCGTCCGTCATGAACAGAGCCCCGTGGCTGTGTGCGATTTTGGCAATCTCGCGGATGGGGTTGATGGTGCCCGTCTCGTTGTTGCCGTACATGATGGCCACGAGAATAGTCTCGGGCGTCATGGCGGCTTCGAGCTCTTCGAGGCTGATGAGGCCTTTCTCATCGACGGGCAGGTAGGTTACCCGGCCGCCGAGCTTTTCGATGTGCTTGCAGGTATCGAGCACGGCTTTGTGCTCGGTAGTGCAGGTGATGACGTGGTTGCCCTTTTGGCTATACATCTCGAACACGCCCTTGATGCCCAGGTTGTCCGACTCAGTAGCGCCCGAGGTGAAGATGATTTCCTTCGAGTCGCAGTTGATGAGCTTCGAAATCTGCTCGCGGGCGTAGTCCACGCCTTCCTCAGCGGCCCAGCCGAAGGGATGGTTGCGGGAAGCCGCGTTGCCGAACACGTCGGTCAGATAGGGCATCATGGCCTCCAGCACGCGGGGGTCGAGCGGCGTAGTGGCGTTGTTGTCGAGGTAAATAGGGAGCTTCAGCATTGCGCGCAGCGGTATGGCAAAATGATAAACCAATGAATGACTGGTCGGCCCTTAGAACACGGTTCGGGGGCAATCAGTTTTCTTTGGTCTCACAAAAGTAGACACAATCTAAATAAGGATATGCGCCGGCTTTCGGCAACACCCCGAAATGCGCGGTAAAACGCGGTTTTTCGCCCGGTCAGCGCCATTTCATTCCCAAAGTTCAGCTGATGATTACCAACCTCGAACACCTCGGCCTGGCCGTGCACGACCTCGAAGCCGCCACGGCGCTCTACACCACGCTGCTCGGCGCGGCCCCTTATAAGAAGGAGCACGTGGCTAGCGAAGCCGTCGATACGGTTTTTTTTCAGGTCGGTGGCTCCAAGATTGAGCTGCTGGCTGGTACGTCGCCGGACAGCGCCATCACGAAATTTCTGGCTAAGAAGCCCGAGGGCATTCACCACGTCGCGTTCGAGGTCGATGATATCCGGGCCGAGATGGCGCGATTGAAAGGGGAGGGCTTCGTGCTGCTGAACGAGGAGCCCAAGCGCGGAGCCGATAACAAGCTGGTGTGCTTCGTGCACCCGAAAAGTGCCGCCGGCGTACTGGTGGAGCTCTGCCAAAGCACGTAACGTGGACTCTGAGAGTCCGCGAGTCTGATGAATCCAACATATTTTCAACGACAACCACGCGCGGACTCGCAGAGTCCGCGGTACATATTATGAACCGTTTCCAACAAGAAGTCGACGCTGCCGTTGATGCCCTGCTGCTCCAGCAGGTCATTCTGTACCCCACCGATACCGTGTGGGGCGTGGGCTGCGATGCCGAAGCGCCGCCCGCCGTGCAGGCCTTGTACAAGCTAAAGGGCCGCGAGGCCGGCAAGCCCAGCATCGTGCTGGTGGCCGATTTGGCGATGATGAAGCGCTACGCGGCCGAGGTGCCGGCCGAGCTGGAAGCCATGCTCGCCACCGACACGCGGCCGACCACCTACATTCTGCCGGCCAGCCGGGCCGTGGCGAAGGAGCTGGTGGCCCCCGACGGCACCGTGGGCCTGCGGGTGGTGAAGGACGAATTCTGCTTTAAAGTGGTGCGGCGGCTGGGCCACGGGCTGGTATCGACTTCGGCCAATAAAGCCGGCGAGCCTACGCCCGCCGTGTACTCGGAAGTGGATGCCGCTATCGTGCGCGGGGCCGACCACGTGGTGAACTGGCGGCAGGACGATGCCACGCGCACCGCGCCTTCGCGGGTGGTGCGGCTGGGCGCGGACGGCAAGCTGGAAGTGGTGCGCGAGTAGGCTCGTACCGTAGACGCGGGGTGGGCGCGCGGGTGGGGGCGCCGGCAACGGTGCAGGTGGGGCGCTTTTTGGCTCTAACGTTAGACGCGGGGTGTCCGCGGGTTTAGGGGTCTTACCCCCGCGCGCACTCGCAGCGTCCACGGTACAGTTGCGGCCGTACTTTTGCGTCCATGAAC
>JANNDE010000480.1:0-1977 GCA_031387395.1 Hymenobacter sp. | reverse complement strand
CCAGAACCCGTCCATCATCATCCGCCCCGGCAAAAAAGGTGATGCCGAAGGCCAGAAGGCCTATAGCATCCCGGTGGGCTCGCACTTGAACGTCGAGAACAACGAGAAAATCACGGCTGGTCACATCCTCGCCAAGATTCCTCGCTCGGTGGGCAAGACCCGCGACATCACCGGTGGTCTGCCGCGTGTAACGGAGCTTTTCGAAGCCCGGAACCCGTCGAACCCCGCCGTGGTATCGGAAATCGACGGCGTAGTAACCTACGGCACCGTGAAACGCGGTAACCGTGAAATCTACGTCGAGTCGAAAGACGGTGTCAAGAAGAAGTACATGGTGCCGCTGTCGAAGCACATTCTGGTGCAGGACAACGACTTTATCCGCGCCGGCATGCCGCTGTCGGATGGTGCCATCACGCCTTCGGACATCCTGAGCATTCAGGGCCCGGGCGCCGTGCAGGAGTACCTCGTGAACGAGATTCAGGAAGTGTACCGCTTGCAGGGTGTGAAAATCAACGATAAGCACATCGAGGTGGTAGTTCGCCAGATGATGCAGAAAGTAGTGATTCTGGATGCCGGTGACACGTCGTTCCTCGAAAATCAGGTGATTGATAAAATCATCTTCATGGCCGAGAACGACATGATTATCGACATGAAAGTGGTGACCGAAGCTGGTGACTCGAGCAACATGAAGCCTGGTCAGATTGTGACGGCCCGTCGCCTCCGCGACGAGAACAGCAGCCTGAAACGCCGCGACCTTGCCCTTGTGCAAGTGCGCGACGCGCAGCCTTCGGTTTCGCGTCCCACGCTGCAGGGTATCACGCAGGCCTCGCTGGGTACGGCCTCGTTCATCTCGGCCGCTTCCTTCCAGGAAACGACCAAGGTGCTGAGCGAAGCTGCCATCCGTGGCAAGGCCGACCAGCTGTTGGGCCTGAAGGAGAACGTAATCGTTGGTCACCTCATCCCAGCCGGTACCGGTCTACGCGAGTACACCCGCCAGATTGTCGGCTCGAAAGAGGAGATGGAAGCTGCCCAAGCCGCGCAAGCAGCCGAAGCAGCCGTTCCCGCCAAGCGCCCCAGCCGTGCTGGCAAGCGCGAAGTGTCGGCTGAGTAATCCGCCGTAGGTTTGTAATGGAAAAGCCGACTGGGGTAACCCGGTCGGCTTTTTCTGTTTATTGAATCAGCACGCGTCGAGTCCTGTAAGAAGAAGTAAGCAATGGAATCTCAAAGTTCATTCAGACGAATAGCTAACGGATTACTTCTGTTGGTAAGCCTATTTCCAGCTGTATGGGCTACGAGCTTGATATTTCTCGTGATTCTTGCCGTATTAGGTGTAATCAATGACCCCGAAAACCTTTCTGAGTCTGCACAGAAGATGTTATGGCTACCGCTATGGACTTTTGAGTTTTTCGGACATCTAGGTTATATAGGACTTGCGATTATCTTGGTTTTAATGCCTGTTGCTTATATAGCAAGCTTCAAACTTGTGAAGTTGGCTGTGAGAAACAGAAGAGTATAATCTTTCGAAGCACAACTAATAAACTCATGCAACCAACTGACCAAAACCCGGACCCCAACGCCATCAACATAGAGCTTTCCGAAGCCATGGCCGAGGGCGAATACGCCAATCTCGCCATGATTGCGCACAGCAACAGCGAGTTCGTGATTGACTTTATCCGCATGATGCCCGGCCTACCCAAGGCCAAGGTGAAGGCGCGCATCGTCGTCACGCCCGAGCACGCCAAGCGCCTCCTGCAAGCCCTCACCGAGAACATCGAGCGGTTCGAAGCCGCTTTCGGCACCATCAAGATGCAGAGCGAAGCCCCGAGCTACCCGATGAACTTCGGTGGCGCGGTAGGGGAGGCGTAGGACGGGGCAGAAGCTGTAGATGCGAAAGCGCCTCCATGTTGCAGTGGAGGCGCTTTCGTGCGTCTGCGCTTGCGTCAACCTCACCCCCTGACCCCCTCTTTTTTGGAGAGGGGG
>JANNDE010000456.1:0-3605 GCA_031387395.1 Hymenobacter sp. | reverse complement strand
GCGCAACCGCGTCAACTTACAGATTCCCACGCAGCGCCTGCTCGCGCTCGATGCTCTCGAACAGCGCCTTGAAATTGCCCTTGCCGAAACTTTTGGCCCCTTTGCGCTGGATAATTTCGTAGAATACCGTGGGCCGGTCTTCCACGGGCTTGGTGAAAATCTGGAGCAGGTAGCCTTCCTCGTCGCGGTCGACGAGCAGGTTCAGGGCCTTCAGCGACTCCAGGTCCTCGTCGATGGCCCCGATGCGCTCCAGCAGGTCGTCGTAGTACGCGCCGGGTACGCTCAGGAACTCCACGCCGCGGCGGCGCAGCTCGGTTACGGTCTGCCGGATGTCGTTGGTGGCGATGGCGATGTGCTGCACGCCGGGCGAGTGGTAGTAGTCGAGGTATTCTTCAATCTGCGATTTCTTCTTGCCTTCGGCGGGCTCGTTGATGGGGAATTTCACGTAGCCGTTACCGTTGGAAACCACCTTGCTCATCAGGGCCGAGTATTCGGTCGAAATGTCCTCGTCATCAAACGTAAGCAGCAGCTTGAAGCCCATCACGTCCTCGTAAAACTTCACCCACTGGTTCATTTCGCCCCAGCCCACGTTGCCCACGCAGTGGTCGACGTGCAGCAGGCCCACCGGGGCGCTCTGCGGCACGGTGCTGCTTTTGGCCACGAAACCGGGCATGAACGGGCCGGTGTAGTTAGTGCGTTCCACGAAGGTGTGGATGCTCTCGCCGTAGGTATAGATGCCGGCCAGCGTCACCGAGCCATGCTCATCCTCAATGGTGTAGGGCTCGAACGCCGACCGGGCCCCGCGCCTGGTGGTTTCTTCCCACGACTGGCGGGCATCGTCCACCCACAGGGCCATCACCTTCACGCCGTCGCCGTGCTGGCGCACGTGCTCCGAGATTGCGGAGTCGGGCAGCAGGGAGGTGGTGAGCACCAGCCGGATTTTGCCCTGCTGCAGCACGTAGCTGGCGCGGTCGCGCAGGCCGGTTTCGGGGCCGGCGTAGGCCACCAGCTCGTAGCCGAACGCGGCCTGGTAGTAGTAGGCCGACTGCTTGGCGTTGCCGACGTAGAATTCGACAAAGTCGGTGCCTTTGAGGGGAAGGAAATCCTGGGCGGGTTGGGCCAGCACTTCGGGCGAGGTCATGGTTTGCATAAGCGGCGGGGAGAAAGGGAATGAATGGGTGGGAATTGTGCGGGTAAAAATACGGGCGCGGGCCGGTTTCGGCCGCTATTCGGCCGGCCGGCCGCGCCGCCAACTTCCCAAACGGCGGGTATTTGGCAAATCATTCCCATTTTTGTGCCCAATCATCTGCCTTAGCGCCCCATGAACACCGAAGAACTGAACCGCGCCCTCGTGGCCCTGATTGAAAAAAAGGCCGAGCTGCATACCCTCAAGTACGACGATGCCCGCTACGACGAGGTAGAGGAAGCCCTGCACGACCTCGAAGACGACTTCAACGACGAGTACGGTGACTTCCTCGAAACCGCTCTCGACAAGGTGCACACCGACCTGAAATCGGATACCGACGTGCTGCTGCCCACCGCCTACCTGCCCAGCACGCCCGGCTCGACGCCCACGCCCAAAGAAGGCGTATGGGTCGACTCGGAAAAATACCCCGGCAAGGAAGCCCGCATCACGCTCATTCCCAATCCCGTGCGTATCATGCTCACCGTAGGCAAGCAGGTGCAGCAGGAGCTCTGGAAAGCGTAGGTAAGGGTTGAGTTTTGAGGGTTAAATGTTGAGTGACTAATATTTGCAATCGTATGAATCACTCAACATTCAACCCTCAACCCTCAAAATTTCTTTACCGTATTGCCGAACCTGCCGACTGGCAGCACGCCCAGCAAACCGGCTTTTTTGCTAGCTCCGACCTCGCGGCCGAGGGCTTCATTCACGCCTCCGAGGCACACCAGATTTTGGAAACGGCCCGCCGGTACTATGCCGGGCGGGCCGATTTGCTTTTGCTGGAATGGGACGAGGCCGCCCTGGCCGCCGCCAACGTGCGCGTGGAACGCGAATGGGTGGACAGCCGGCAGCAGCATTTCGCGCACGTTTTCAGGCCTGTGCCCCTGGCGGCCGTGCGCCGGACGTGGCCGTTCGGGGTGGATACCGACGGTAGTTTTGCGCTGCCCGCCGGGCTTTCTGCCGCCGCGCAATAAATCTGGGCGGGCATGCAACGCCGGGGCTTCGGGTTGCATCTTGCCTCCAGAAGCATCTTTCCCTTTCTGCATTATGGCTCCTTTCTACGTGCGTTCGCTGCCGTTACTGGCGCTGGTCGGGCTGGCTACCGCCTGCGCCCCCACCTATCAGCTGGGCCTGAAGCCCGCCCAGCCCACCAACCTGTTCGTGGAGGGCCGCGAGCAGGCCCAGGCCACCGCCGACAGCGTGGAAGTGCGCCTGAGCTTCGTCTGTTACGAGGCCGGACGGGTGGTTTTTGAGGCCGAATACCGCAACCCCACCACGCACGCGCTGGTCGTCGACCCGGCCGCGTTTCAATACGAGGTCAGCCGCCGGTCCGCGCCCGCCTACGACTTCAAAGGCCGTCGCCCCAAGCCGCTGCCCGGCACCGAAGTAACGGCCGCTGTGGCCGCCGCCAGCCAGGCCGTGCTGCTGCCGCCGCTGCCCGCCAAACCGGTAAAAGCCTTCGACCCAGAGCCCGAAATAACCGCCCTGCGCGACCGCGCCGAGCGCGAAGCCGCCAAAGCCGCCCGCATCGACTGGTTCGGTATCATCCTGAGCGCGGCCAGCCTGGCTACCGACGTGGCCAGCATCGGCAAGCGCGAAACGCCGGCGCAGTACCAGAGCCGCGCCAGCATCCGCGACGCGGCCATTACCTACAACGTGGTTTCGGCGGCCAACAAAGTCGAGCACGCCATTGCTGCCGATGTGCTTCAGCAGCGCGCCGCTCAGCTCCAGGAGTACGCCCTGCGCAAAGTGACGCTCGAGCCCGGCCAGCAGGTACGTGGCTACCTCTACTTCCCCCGCTACGACGCGGCCGATGCGCTGGTGGTGAAGGCCCCGGTGGGCAGCCGCGTGGTGCCGTTGGAATTCGCGCAGGTGCGGAAGCGGCAGTAGGGGCGGGTGTAGCAGCTGGCACGTTTGCTACGGCAGAGGCTTTTTTAGCAATTGCTTTTCTGGGTTACTTTCGAAGAATGAAAAAGCTGCTACCGCAAATTGGCTTATTGTTTCTGTTGCTCCTGCCGCTGCTGGGGCGGGCGCAGGAAGTTCAGATTAGTGGAAGGGTGGTGGATGCGAAGACGAAGGCATCGATACCATCTACTTCTATCAGTCTGCGCAATTCCGGCATTGGGGCTTTGACAGACGAGTTTGGTAGTTTCCGATTGACTAGCTTGAAGTCATTTCAGCAAGACACTTTTGTGATTATTAATCTTGCTTATGAACGTTATTATAGGGTTGTCAGAATGGATAGTTCTAAAGAGATATCCATTGAATTAGTAAGCAGAAACCTTGAACCATCTGGAACACTAAAAACCATTTTTGTCTGCAATTTAAGGTCGGATAATCCTGAGCATTTTGTGAACACAGGAGCAGAGCTACTTGCCGCAATTCCCGGTAGACAATATGCTTTCTTCATTCCCAATGAAAA
>JANNDE010000437.1:0-2888 GCA_031387395.1 Hymenobacter sp. | reverse complement strand
GGGCTTTATTCTCACTACCAGGGATTTACTACCGATATGTCGCCCCGCTGGGGCTAAAAAAACAAACCTTTGCGTAAGTCCTATGCTTAAGTAATTGACCGTTTTGTCATGACAGTCTTATTGCTTGCTGCTTTATCCTGGCTACTTACTTAGCGAAGGGTTTCGCAAGGCTGAAAGAGGTTTCAACCTTGCGAAACCTTACGAAACCCTACGCTACTGGAGTTGCATGTCCGCGATGATGGCATTGATTTTCTCGTGGCCCAACCGCTGCGCCAAGTCAAAGTCCACCGCCGATTTCAGCGGCTGCTTCACGCTGAAGTAGAACTTGATTTTGGGCTCGGTGCCGCTGGGGCGGACCGAAATCTTGCTACCGTCCTCGGTCATAAACTGGAGCACGTTGGAGCTTTCCACGCCGGTGTCGGTGCTGAGGCCGGTGGCCAGGTCGTGGATTTTGCCGGTTTTATAGTCGCGGATTTCCACCACTTTCAGGCCCGCGATGTGCTGGGGCGGGTTGGCGCGCAGGGCGGCCATCATCTCCTGAATTTCTGCGGCCCCGCGCTGGCCTTTTTTGGTGAGGGAAATCAAATCCTCCACGTAGAGGCCGTACTGCGCGTACATGGCCACCATTTCCTGGTAGAGCGTACGGCCCTGGTCTTTGGCCACGGCGGCCATTTCGGCCACCAGCGCGCAGGCCGAAATGGCGTCCTTGTCGCGCACGAAGTCGCCGATGAGGAAGCCGTAGCTTTCCTCGCCGCCGCCAATGTATTTCTCCTGCCCCTCCAGGTCGCGGATGAGGCCGGCGATGTACTTGAAGCCGGTGAGCGTGCGGTAGCTCTTCACCTGGTAGTGATGGGCGATGTCGCCGAGGATTTCACTGGTCACGATGGTGTACACGATGAAATCCTGCGGGGTGCGCTGGCCGGCGCGGTGCCGGGCCGAGAGCAGGTAGTTGGTGAGCATGGCCGCCGTCTGGTTGCCATTCAGCAGTACCCATTCGCCGTCGTTGTTTTTTACGCCCACGCCCACGCGGTCGGCGTCGGGGTCGGTGGCCAGCACGATGTCGGCGTTAGTGGCCTGGGCCTGGTCGAGGGCCAGCTGCATGGCGCTTTTCTCCTCCGGGTTGGGCGACTGCACGGTGGGGAAGTTGCCGTCGGGGGTGGCCTGGGCCTGCACCACGTGCACGTTGCTAAAGCCGAACTCGCGCAGCAGCCCCGGCACCAGCGTGATGCCCGAGCCGTGGATGGGCGTGTACACGATGTGCAAATCGTGCTGGCGCTGAATGGCGGCCGGGTCGATGCTGAGCTTCCGGGCTTCGGCGAAGTATTTCGCGTCGATGTCGGCCCCGATTTTAATGATTTTCGACGGGTCGGCCTCGAATTTTACCTCGCCCGGGCTGGTAATTTTGTTGACTTCGGTGATGATGTTGGCATCGTGCGGGGCCACTACCTGTGAGCCGTCGTTCCAGTACACCTTGTAGCCGTTGTACTCCTTGGGGTTGTGCGAGGCGGTGATGACGCAGCCGCTCTGGCAGCCCAGCTCGCGGATGGCAAACGAGAGCTCGGGCGTGGGCCGCAGGGCTTCGAACAGGTACACGATAATGCCATTGGCCGAGAAAATACCGGCCGCAATTTGGGCAAATTCGGGGCTGTTGTTGCGCGAATCGTGGGCGATGGCCACCTTGATTTCCTGACTGGAAAATCTGTGCAGCAGGTAGTTGCACAGGCCCTGGGTGGCCATGCCCAGGGTGTAGCGGTTCATGCGGTTGCTGCCCGGCCCCATAATGCCGCGCAGGCCGCCGGTACCAAACTCCAGGCTGCGGTAGAAGGCATCGGTGAGGGCGTCGTTCTGCCCGCCGGCCTGCATGTCGCGGATGGCCTGTTGGGTCTGGGCATCGTAGGCCGGCGTGAGCCAGGTATCGATGGTGCGCTGAATTTCGGGAGTGAGGGACATGAGCGGATGCGGATGTTAAGGTGCGAGGTCAGAAGCGAAACGGCCGCAAAGGAAAGAGGTTGGCCGGAAAATCCGGCAGTCGCGTTTTTCAGCGCGCCAGCCAGCGGCGCAGGTTCAATACGTACAGCCGCTGCTTTACCAGCGCCACATGCCGCACCAGCCGCTCATTCGAGATAAAAACCCGCGCCGGCCCCACAAAACACAGCCCTTCGACCTGCCCGATGCGCAGCACGCCGGGCAGCCGCAGCCGCCGGACGCGGCCGGTCAGATAATTAGTCCCCTCAAAATCGGTGAGCAGCCACAGAAACACGCGGCCGCTTTTGGTGTAGCCCAGCAGCGCGGCCGTGCGGCCGTCGGGGCGCACGGCCGCCGCCGTAACGAGGCCCTGGGCAGCCAGCATTTCGCGCGGGTGGGCCACGTAGCGGCCGGGCTGCGTGGGCAGCGTGTAGTGGCGGGTGTGCCCGTCGGCCCAGCGCTTCGAGAACAAGTGCAGCGAGTCGTGGGCTACGAAAAAGGCCTCACAGTCGAAATCGTGGCGGTACGCGCCGGGCTCGAAATCCGTCTGCTCGGGGTAGGTGAAGGCAATTTCCCCGGCCGTGGCCGTGGTGTCGGCGGGGCCGGGGCGGGGCAGGCGCAGCACGCGCAAATCGTGCCGCCGGCCGGTGTTGTTGCCGAAGTCGCCGATGTAGAAGTAGCGGCTGTCGGCGGCCAGCTCTTCCCAGTCGGTGTTCGGGAATTTCACGATGCGCACCCGCTGCACTACGCGCCCGCTGGCCGAATCGAGCCGGAAAAGCACGGGCGGGTTGTCGTCGTCGTTCAGCGTCCAGAGCGCGCCGCTGGTGTAGAGCAGGGCCGAGGTTTCGGGCACGGCCGCGTCGAGCCGGGCCAGGCGTTTGGGGTGGGCGCGGGTGGGGCGGGCGGCCTCTGCGCGCGGCTGG
>JANNDE010000412.1:0-2804 GCA_031387395.1 Hymenobacter sp. | reverse complement strand
TTTCAATCAGCGAAAAGCGGAAGCTATTTGCCCACTACTTTATACAGCATGCCCTTGGGCAGCTTGTCGGTAGTGCGCATGCCGTTGAGGATGGCCAGCTCCTCGTAGCGCTTGCTGGGCACGCCGGCCGAGGCCAGGGCCGAAGCCAGCGTCTGGGTGCCGGTGGCGGTGCGGATGTGCACATGCTCGGGCTGGCGGCTGAGCTTGCTGGCCTCGGTGAGGCGGGCGTAGCCCTGAGCGGCTTGCTGGAACTGCGGCGCGTAGGTGCTGAATGAGGTGGGGGCGGCCAGGCCCACGAAGGCGAAGATGCTGTTGCCGTCCTGAATGAGCTGGGCCAGCACGTGGGCCGGGGTGCTCTGCTGGTCCTGGGCCTGCTGGTCGCCCTCGAACACGAGGGCTGGGAAACCGTTGATGGTCGTTTTCTGAGCCTGCGCGTTGGTTACGCCAATGGCTTTGGCCAGGCCGGTGGCGGCCTCGTCGAGCGAGCCGCCCGAGGCCCCCAGGAACACCAGCAGCGCCTTGCCGTTGGGCTCCTGCATTTGGAATTTATCGGGCGAGTTCTGCGACTTCCAGCCCGAGGGAATGGGGAAGCGGAACTTCAAATCGGGGTGATAAAACACGCCGCTTTCCACGAAGCCCTGGCGCGGGTCTTCGCCGAAGGTCAGGCCCTCAATCTGGCGCAGGTAGGAGTCGCGGTTCACGGCGAAGGTGCTGCGGCCAGCGCTCTGCTTGGCCTGGGCGGCCAGCTGCTTCACGCGGCTGTAGCGGTCGGCCGAGTTGGGGTGGGTGCTGAGAAAGGTAGGGATGCTGCTGCCGCTCTGCTCCTCGGTGCGTTGCAGGGTCTGGAAGAAATCGGCCATGTAGCTGGCGTCGTAGCCAATTTTGGTCGAATACTTCACGCCTAGGCCGTCGGCCTCGTTTTCATCATCACGGCTGTATTTCAGCATGCCCAGGCCTACCACCTGCTGGGCCACGCCTCCCACCGACTCCATCAGCCGCGGAGCCAGTACCTGCCCCAGAATCATGCCGATGCCGGCAATGGTGCCGCGCGTCTGCTGCTTGGCACCGTGCCGGGCGGTAATGTGGCCCAGCTCGTGGCCCAGCACCCCCGAAAACTGGGCTTCGTTATTAAAATAGGCCATAATACCGCGCGTGAAGTACACGTGGCCATCGGGGGTGGCGAAGGCGTTGATAACGGGCGAGTCGACTACCGTGAAGCCGTAGTCGCCGGGGCGGTCCGAAACGGCCGTCATGGCTTTGCCGCGGGCCGTGATGAGGCTTTGGAGCTTGGCGTCGTTGTAGAGGCCAAACTGGGCAATCACGGCCGGGTCGGGCTTGGCCCCTTGCAGCGGGCGGGCGGCGGGGGCCGCCGGCGCGAGGGCGGGTTGGCGGGCGGCCCAGTCGGTTACGCTCGAAGAGCCGGCCAACGGGGCCAGCAGGCAAACAAGAGCACCGGCGCGCAGGCCGTGGAGAAGCGAAGAATTCATGGGAACAAAGAAAGCGGACTATGCCCGGATAGGGCAGTGAATGGGCCAGCAACGGAAGTGAGGTAGCAGCGGTTACGCGGGTTCCGTTAGTGGCTTCGGCAACAGCTGGTACCATTTCCTTGCCAATGTGCCCTAGGTTTGCCCGATATTCACCTAAATCACACTGCCGGGTGGCAAATATGGTCTTCCGCTCACCCGTTATCCACTTTCTTTCAATGGTAATTTCCCGTTCCTGGCTCGCGCTACTGCCCGCCTTGTTGCTGCTGCCAGGGTGCCGCCGCCAGCCCGTGGCCAGCCCGGCGGCCCGGTTTGCCGCCACGCCGCCCACCACCGACGGCCAGCCCACCGACTGGGCCGACTCGCTGCGCTACGACCCCACCAGCAAGCTGCAATATCAGGTGCTCAACGACAGCCGTATGGTGTACCTGCGCCTGAAAGTGGCCGACCAGGCTACCCAGGCCCGCGTGCTGCGTCGGGGCCTCACTATCTGGCTCGATACCACGGGCCGCAACCAGCACCAGTTTGGCGTGCGCTACCCGCTGGGCGGCCCACCACTCCCCAACCAGATGGCCCCCGACCCCACGGCCTCGCTGGCCGACCGCCGGGCCCGCCGCACCCTGGCCCTGGCCGACCTGCGCGAGATGGAGCTCCTCAACTACAAAGGCAGCAAGGAGCCCACCCTCACCGACGCGCAGTCGTCCCTCGGGGTGAAAGTGGCCCTCGGCTTCAATGCCCAGGACGACCTGATTTATGAGCTGGCCGTGCCGCTGCGGCTGCTCTACCGCCGCCTGCCGGCCCAAAATCCCGGTCGTCCGGCCGTGGTGGGCGTGCTGGTAGCGGGCAACGTGCCCGGCGGCGGCAACGTGGCCAGCCCCGACGGCAGCGTGGTGGGCAACCAGGGCAACATGGGCATGCGCGGTGGCTACGGTGGCGGCTACGGCAGCGGCCCGCGCGGCGGCTACGACGGTATCGAGCTGAAAACCAGCGTGCAGCTCAGCGAAAAATAGTGGTTAACGGTAAATGGTCAGCCATAACAGGTTTCTCCAATTATCATTAATCATTGACCGTTAACCACCATAGGACTTACGCAATTTAAGCCCCAGCGGGGTCCTACCCGGAGGGCGACATACCGGTAGTAAATAATTGATAAACAAGAACAAAGGCCCAGCGGGGTCCTGCCCGGAGGGCGACACTCGTTGGCATCCATCTGACGATTGTCGCCCGCCGGGTTGGACCCCGCTGGAGCTTTGTTCTCACTACCAGGGATTTACTACCGATATGTCTCCCCGCTGGGGCTAAAAAATCAACCTTTGCGTA
>JANNDE010000401.1:0-7062 GCA_031387395.1 Hymenobacter sp. | reverse complement strand
TGCTTCATGTTGCTCATCAGGTCGTGCGAATCAACCTGCAGGTCTTTCAGCACGCCGTCGGCGATGTCGTAGACGAGGCCGTGCAGGCGGGGCGGATTTTCGCCGCGCATGGCGTTCTGGATGATGTTGGTTTTGGCCAGGTTGCGCACCTGCTCCATCACGTTAAGCTCCACGAGGCGGCGGGCCCGCTGCCCGTCGTCTTTGATGCGCAGGTACTCGGCTTCGTGCAGCCGAATCACGTCGCGGATGTTCACCAGCCAGTTGTCAATCAGGCCGTACTGCTTGTTGGCCGCCGCCGCCGCCACGCCGCCGCAGCCGTAGTGGCCCACCACCAGAATGTCCTGCACGCCCAGCACCTCCACGGCATATTGCAGCACGCTCAGCAGGTTCATATCGGAGTGCACCACCAGGTTGGCGATGTTGCGGTGCACGAACATTTCGCCCGGGCCCGTGCCCGTAATGCCCGAAGCCGGCACCCGCGAATCGGAGCAGCCGATGAACAGGTACTTCGGCTTCTGCCCACTGGCCAGGCGATTGAAAAATTGGGGGTCTTCGGCGTTCTTGGTCGCGACCCACTGCTTGTTGTTTTCGAGAATTTCGCTGATGCCAGCCATAGTAAAGAAAATAAGGGCCAGAACCTCAACAGCAGGTGCTGGGCCGGAAAAATTGTTTCATAAGCCGCTTGGGGCCGTTGTGCTGCTTACTGCTTGCGTTTGTTGTTGGCCCAAGCCGGGGTGCCGCGCCGCCGCGAAAGTAACGGGCAGGCATTGTACGGCCCGCGGCCCGGCCGGGCTGCAAAGGGTACTAGTGCGCGCCCAGCGCCACCTGCCGGATGCCGCGCAGCTCCAGCTCGATGCCCCGGGCCGGGGCGGCCTGCCGGAACGCCTCAATGGCTTCGAGCACGTCGTGGTCAATCACATCGGACCGGGTGCCGTCGAGGATGACGCGGCTGTTGGCGGGCAGCTGCTCGAGCGTGGTCACGATGCTGGCTTTGTTGAGGAAGGACACGTGCTCGGGCAGGCGCAGGTGCAGTTGCTGGCCGTCCTCGCCTTCGGCGGCATCAGCGGCCTCGTCGCGGCGCAGGTAGGAGCCGGCCTTGGCGTTGTCGCGCAGGATAAAAAAGAAGCCCAGCACCAGCCCGATGCTCACGCCCTTCAGCAAATCGGTGAAGAGCACGGCCACGATGGTGATAATGAAGGGCAAGAACTGCGCCCAGCCCAACTGCCACTGCTTGCGGTAGAGGGCCGGCGTGGTTAGCTTGAAGCCCACCAGCAGCAGCACCGCCGCCAGCGCCGACAACGGAATCAGGTTCAGCACCGCACCCAGAAACAGCAGGCTCGTGAGCAGCAGCAGCCCGTGGAAGAAGGCCGACAGCTTGCTCTGCGCGCCGGCCGCGATGTTGGCCGACGACCGCACGATAACTGCCGTGAGCGGCAGCCCGCCCAGCAGGCCGCTCACCAGGTTGCCCGCGCCCTGAGCCAGCAGCTCGCGGTTGGTGGGCGTATGGCGCTTTTGCGGGTCGAGGTTGTCGACGGCCTCCACGCTAAGCAGCGTTTCGAGCGAGGCCACGATGGCAATGGTGAAGGCCACACCATAGGTAGCGGGGTTGCGCAGGACGCTAAAATCGGGGAAGGTCATTTCGCCGGCCAGCTGGCCCAGCGACGAGAGCACCGGCAGCTTCACGAGGTGCTTGGGCAGTACCTGCAAGTCGGGCGCGAAGCTTTTCAGCAGCTGATTGAGGCCTACGGCCACCACCACGGCCACCAGCGCGCCCGGCACCAGCCGCGCCCACGACTGCCGCCGGATGGGAACCGTGTTCCAGAGCAGCAGCAGCGCCAGCGACATCACGCCCACCAGCACCGAGCCCGGGCTGAGCGCCCGCGCCGCCGCCGCAATGGCGGAAAACGTGTTCTGCCCGTTGAACTGCAGAAAATCCATGTCCTCGAAGTAGTCCGTATCGGCCCCCAGAAAATGCGGTATCTGCTTCAAAATCAAAATAATCCCAATGGCCGCCAGCATACCGCGAATAACTGCCGCCGGGAAGTACAGGGCAATGATGCCCGCCCGTGCCAGCCCCAAACCAATCTGGATAACGCCCGCCACGGCCGTAGCCGCCAGCACCGCCGGCCACGAGCCCAGCGTGGAAATCGCCGACAGCACCACCACCGTGAGGCCCGCCGCCGGCCCGCTCACGCTCACCGCCGAGCCGCTGAGCAGGCTCACCAGCACGCCACCCACGATGCCCGCAATCACGCCCGCCAGCAGCGGCGCGCCCGAAGCCAGCGAGATGCCCAAACACAGCGGCAACGCCACCAGAAACACCACCAGCCCCGCCGGCGCATCCTGCCCGATGGTGCTGAACAGCGACGTTTTCGGCCGGGGCTCGGTGGGGGCTGCCGGGGTGGCAATGGGGGTACCGGTTTGAGCCGGCGAAGAGATTACCTGGGTCATAAACTTGTATGTGCCGCCGCCGTAAATCCGGCTTTGGGGGAATTTGGAATACAAGGTTACCGAGGCGGTATTAAGGTCGAATTAAAGGGAAATTAAAAGGGGATTAAAACCGGAGAATCGTCTAAAAATGATTAGCAAAAACTGGTATGCAAAGCGTAGCGAAGCTTCTTTACCTCAATAGTAATCCATAAGTAATCAGTAGTTATGTGTCGTTTAATACGTTCATAGCCAAATTCTTGTCATCTGAATACTGACTACTTATTTCTGACTACTTATTTAATCCTTTCGATTGGTTGCGTTGCGCGGTAAAGATGCTTCGCTGCGCTCTGCATGACTCGACATACATCGAGCTCAAGCCTGCCCCGCCACCGGCCATTCCAGCCAGACCCGCGTGCCCTGCCCGGGCTCGCTCTCCACGCGCACCGTGCCACCGTGCAGCGCCATGATGCGCGCCGCCAGCGGCAGCCCGATGCCGTGCCCCGCCACCGCCCGCGCCGAGGCGGCCCGGAAAAACGGTACGAATACCTGCTGCAAATCGGCGGCCGAGAGGCCGGGGCCTTCGTCGCTCACCAGCAGCGACAGGAGCGTACGGCTGCGGGCCAGCGTGGCCGTGACGGTGCCCCCGGGTTGCCGCGAGAACTTGCAGGCGTTGTCCAGAATATTGAGGATGGCCGAGAGCAGCAGCGCCTCGTTGCCGCGCACCACGAAGGACTCGGCCTCGCCGAAATCGAGGTCGACGCGGCAGGTGGGATGGCGACGCAGCAGCTGCTCGTGGGCCTGCAGCAGCAGGTCGTCGAGACTGACGGCGGCCATGGGCACCTGCGAAGGGTCGTCGGAGGCGCGGGCAATTTGCAGCAGGCCGTTGGTAAGGCTGTTGAGCTGCCGGGCCGAGTCGAGGGTGCTTTGCAGTACCCGCCGGTACTCGGCAAGCGGGCGCTCGGCTTGCAGCAGCGACACTTCCAACTCGCCAATCAGAGCCGTGAGCGGCGTGCGCAGCTCGTGCGAGGCGTCGCGCACGAAGGTGCGCTGGCCCACGAAAGCCGCTTCCAGGCGGTCGAGCAGGCGGTTGAAGCGCTGGGTGAGCAGCCCGATTTCATCGGAGCTTTCACCGGCGCGGGTCAGGCGCTGGCTCAGGTCGGTGGCGGTAATGCCGTCGACTTCGCGCACCATGCGGCGCAACGGCCGCAAGGCCTGCCCGGCAAAAAACCAGCTGCCCGCGCCCGCCGCCGCCACCGCTACCAGCAGCCCTAGCGCCAGCAGCCGCCACAGCTCGGCCAGCTGCTGGCGGCTGTCCTCATCCACCGACGAGGCCACCACCACCAGCGGCCCCAGCCGGGCATCTTTGTAGAGCAGCCCCACGGTTTCGTGGTAGTTAGTTTCGGGCTCCAGCACGGCCTGGCCGGCGCGGCGCACCTGGGCCAGCCAGGCGGGCGGCGCGGGCCGGGCCGCCCCCTGCCCTTCCCGAAAAACCAGCTGGTTTTGAGCATTATACACCCGGCCCTGCTCGGCGGGCAGCGTGCGGTAGAGCTGGCGCAGGTAGCGGCGGTAGGAGGCTTCGGAGCCGGCATCGGCGCGGTCGTCCTGCCCGGCCACGTAGGCGTGCCCCACCACCAGCGTGCGCTTGAATAAGCTTTGGGTGAATTCGTTGCGGCGCGACTGCTGAGTGGCAAAGTAGATAACCAGCGCGAACAGCAGCAGCGTCACGGCCAGAATGGACCCGAACTGCAAGGCAAGGCGGAGGCGAATGGACATAGGGTACAGATTGCTAATTGTAGAGAACGTCATGCAGAGCGTAGCGAAGCATCTTGCCCGTATTCACTAATCAAAGCGGTTCTTCCAAATCATTTACTGTTGCGGTAAAGATGCTTCGCTGCGCTCTGCATGACGTTCTTTTTTTCGCTCTGCTCCCGATTACCCCTCGTTTTTCATCACGTACCCCATTCCAACCAACGTATGAATCAGCTTGGGCTCAAAGCCTTTATCTACTTTCTTTCGCAGGAAATTGATGTACACGTCAATCACGTTCGAGCCCGTATCAAAGCTCAAATCCCAGACATCGGCCAGCAAATCGGCCCGCGACACGACGCGGTTCTGGTTGCGCAGCAGGTACTCCAGCAGCGCAAACTCGCGGGCGGTAAGCTGAATATTTTGGCCGGCGCGCTCCACGCGCTTCGCGCCGGGGTCGAGGGTAAGGTCGGCGAGGTGGAGGACGGCTTTGGGGGCGGGGGCTTCGGTGCGGCGGCGCACGAGCGCGCGCAGGCGGGCCAGCAGCTCGTCGAAGGCGAAGGGCTTGACGAGGTAATCGTCGGCCCCGGCGTCGAGACCCCGGATTTTATCGTCGGTTTCGCCCAGGGCGGTGAGCATGAGGATGGGCACGCCGGAGTCGTGGGCACGCACCTGCCGGCACACGTCGAGGCCGCTGAGGCCGGGCAGCATCTGGTCCAGAATCAGGCAGTCGTAGCGGTTCTCCTGGGCGCGGCGCAGGCCCAGCAGGCCATCGGCGGCGAGGTCGACGGTATAGCCCTGCTCCGTGAGGCCCTGGTGCAGGAACGCGGCTACTGAGGGTTCGTCTTCAACTAAAAGGATTTTCATGGGGCCGGAAGGTAGCGCCGTTTTGGAAAAGCGGGGTGGCCCCGGCGACGGCGAGCAGGATGCGCAGGACATTTCGGCTGGATGGAAATGGACTTCAACGCGTTGTATTTCTGGCAATACAACTCCTTTTCTGCTTCAGCTCCCGCCGGACCGGATGTTTCTCAAAACCAGCTAAAAATTCATCAACCCTTCATAACATCTGATTATCAAGATATAAGCCCTGATTACCGGTGCGCCTCCCCCGGCGCAACGGAGCAAACGGCCACAGCTGGGAAAACATGGATTAGAAAGCGCCCGTAGGCACTGTAGCAGTACCCGCACCTTTAGCTATTCTTTCGTTATGAGCCAAGTTACCCAAGCCTCGCTGGCCCCACCGCCTGGGGCCCTGGCCCCCACCCAGCCCGTCAGCCTGCACATCAACGGCCAGGCGCACACCCTTCAGATTGCGCCCTGGACCACCCTGCTCGACGCCCTGCGCGAGTACCTCGACCTAACGGGCACCAAGAAGGGCTGCGACCACGGCCAGTGCGGCGCCTGCACCGTGCTGGTCGATGGCAAGCGCGTCAATAGCTGCCTGAGCTTGGCCGTGATGCACGAAGATTCCCAAATCACGACCATTGAAGGCCTCGGTACCGAGGGCCAGCTGAGCCCGTTGCAACAGGCGTTTATCGACCACGACGCCTTTCAGTGCGGCTACTGCACGCCGGGCCAGATTTGCTCGGCCCAGGGCCTGCTCAACGAAGGCCGCGGCAAAACCGAAGCCGAAGTACGCGAGCTGATGAGCGGCAATGTGTGCCGCTGCGGGGCTTACAGTAACATTTTGAGCGCGGTGATGGAAGTAGTGGAAAAGAAATTAAAAATTGAGAATTAAAAAATGGCTGCCTGTCAATCAATGGCAGCTCATTTTTCGAACCCGAAATTTTTAATTTTTAATTCTCAATTTTTAATTCAACGCAATGAACAGCTTCACTTTCACCCAAGCCACTGCCGTGGCCAGCGCCGTGCAGGACAATACCGCGCACGCCGACGCGGCCTACATCGGCGGCGGCACCAACCTGATTGACCTGATGAAGGAAAACGTGGCCCGCCCCACGCACCTCATCGGCCTCAAAAAGCTCGGCCTCGATGCCATCGAAACCCTGCCCGATGGCGGCCTGCGCCTCGGCGCCCTCGCCACCAACGCCGACACCGCCTGGCACCCCGAAGTGGAGAAGCGCTACCCGCTGCTGAACCAGGCCATTCTGGCCGGGGCCAGCCCGCAGCTGCGCAACATGGCCACCGATGGCGGCAACCTCATGCAGCGCACCCGCTGCTACTATTTCTACGACCTGGCCACGCCCTGCAACAAGCGCGAGCCGGGCTCGGGCTGCTCGGCCATCGGCGGCTACAACCGCGTGTGTGGCATTCTGGGCACCAGCGACTCGTGCATCGCTACCCATCCGAGCGACATGTGCGTGGCCCTGGCCGCCCTCGACACTACGGTGCGCGTGAGCGGCCCCAACGGCGAGCGCACCATCAAATTTGAGGATTTCCACCGCCTGCCCGGCGACCACCCCGAGCGCGACAACACCCTGGAGCCCGGCGAATTAATTACCGGCCTCGACCTGCCTGCCAAGGGCTTCTCGAAGAATTTCAGCTACCTGAAGCTGCGCGACCGCACCAGCTACGCCTTCGCCCTGGTGAGCGTGGCGGCGGCGCTGGAGCTCGATGGCAACACCATCACGGATGCCCGCCTGGCGCTGGGCGGCGTGGCCCACAAGCCCTGGCGCGACCAGGAGGCCGAGGCCATGCTCATCGGCCAGCCCGCCACCGCCGACACCTTCCGTCGCGTGGCGGCTAAGGTGCTCGAAACGGCCAAAGGCTACGGGGCCAACTCGTTCAAGATTGAGCTGGCCAAGCGCGCCATCGTGCGCGCCCTCAAGCAGGCCACCGAAATGGATGAGGCGTTCGACACCAATGCCTTTCAAAATTCCAACCCGTAGGGGCGGGTTGCACCCGCCCGCCGTTGCGCGAAATACC
>JANNDE010000390.1:0-22145 GCA_031387395.1 Hymenobacter sp. | reverse complement strand
GCGGCAGGGTTACTTCCGACACTTTGGGGGGCATCAGCGGCGCGTGCGCCTGGGTGGTGGTGGCCGCGTCGGGGGTTTTGGCCACCAGGCGGGCCTGCATCAGCGCTACCATCTGCTGCCAGGTCTGGTCCCAGGAAATGGTGGCCAGGTACTCATCAGTCCGCTGCCGCCAGTCGGCATCAGTGTGCTGGGTGAGGGCCTTGGCAATGGCCTTGCCGAAATCGACGGCGTTGTCGGCGATGTGCACCAGCTTCAGGTCGCCGTAGGGCCGCACCACGTCGCGGATGGGCGTGCTCACCACGGGGTTGCCGGCGGCCAGGTATTCGGGAGTTTTGGTGGGCGAGATAAACGTGGTGCTTTCGTTGTCGGCAAACAGCAGCGTCGCCACATCCCAACCCTTTAAATAGGCCGGCAGTTCCTTGTAATCCTTGCTGCCGAGGTAGTGCACGTTGGCCGTGCGGGGCAGGGTAGCCGGGTCAATTTTCACCACCGGACCGATGATGACGAACTGCCATTCGGCGTGGTTTTGCGCCAGCTCGCGCAGCAGCTCAATGTCCAGCCGCTCATCTACCACGCCAAAAAAACCAATGCGCGGGCGCGGTATTCCGGCCTGGTCGGCGGGCTCGGCCATGGGGCCGCGGGCCTGGCCAAAGTGGGCCTTGTCGATGCTGCTCGGGAAGGGGTGCGCGTCGGGGTGCTGCTCGCGCTTGGCCTCGTAGAGCGTGTGGCCGCCGGTGAACACGAGGTCGGCTTTCTGAAACAGCTCCTGCTCGCGCTTTTTGAGCTCGGGCGGGGCAAATTTGAAGGCCGCCAGCTCGTCCATACAGTCGTATACGGTGAGCTTGGGGGTGAACTGGCGCGACTTGCCCAGGGCCATGGGCGTGTAGTACCAGAACACGTAGTCCGTCACGCCCTGCCCGGCAAAATAGTGGCTCAGCACTTCGAACTGGGCCTGGTCGGCGGCGGCTTCGTCTTGGCGCAGGCGCTGGGGCAGGTGCACCACCACTACTTTCACCCCGTTGTCGCGGGGCTTGATTTCAACGTGCGGCTCAATCAGGTCATCGTTGTGGTAGAAAGCATCCTCAACATAAAAAACCCGGCCGTACTGGGCAAAGCGCGACAGCAGATGCTGGGGCCGCTGCCACACAAAATCCCAGTGCAGGTGCGCGAAGCACACCAGGTCGGGCAGCAAATACGCGTTGTTATTTTCGGCGGCTGATTCGCTGGGCCGGGCAGCGGTGGTGGAGGCACGCGAAGGCGTTTCCACCGTCGAAGAAGGGGGCATGTAAACGGGCAGGAAAAGGGGTTTCGCGCCGCGCCGGAGGGACTCTCAACCTACCGGGCCAAGACGCTTGCTACCCTATACGCAGCCCCCTGGCCAAAGGATATAGCCCAGCTTATTTTGCTAAACCAGCAGCAACGACTCCCTTTACCAAAGCAATATATGGTTGCGATAGTTTTTAGCCGGCCAGCAGACATTGCCATTCCACGGCATCCTGCCAGCCGGTGGCGGTGCGCAGCCACGCCTGGCGCGTGCCCACCTGCCGAAAGCCAGCGGCGGCAAACAGCTTCAGGCTAGGCAAGTTGTCGACGCCTACGGTGGCGTAAAGCTGGTGCAGGCGCAGCACGGTAAGCGCGTGGTTTTTGAGGAGCTCCAGGGCCTGGCGGGCGTAGCCGTGGCGGCGCGTGGCGGCCAGAATGGTGATGCCTACACACGCCCGCAGGTGCAGCGGGTCGAAGTCGAACAGGTCGACGACCCCCACGGCGGGGCTGCCAATCTCCGTAGTAATTACGAGGCGCAGCTGGCGCACTACGTAGAAATCCGCGCTGGCGTGTTCCAGGTATTCGCGCAGGGCATGGCGCGACACCGGCACCAGCGTATCGGACACGCCCCAAATGTCGGAGTCGTTTTCAAGAGCGTAGAGGAATTCGAGGTCGTCGGGTTCGAGGGCGCGCAGGTGCATGGGGCAAAGGTATTACTTCGTTTCACCTCACTCCTGCCGGGCACGGCCCCGTGCCATCGCCACCAAGCTGCGTAACAGCAGACAGTAATTTAATTAGTGTCTGAAGGTAAGATGTCAGCGCACTTCTGGCTCCCCGCTCTCCGGGGAGAAGAACTGGGATGGGATAAAAATAAATTGTACACAATTAAACCTTATACAACCGTTATCCGTTTACCCTTTCGAAACCACATGGCACCCTCCCCCACCCCATCCGCTAAGAACTCGCTGCTGAAGCTGGAAAACCAGCTCTGCTTCCCGTTCTACGCCGTGTCGCGGCTGCTGACGAAGGCCTACCAGCCGCTGTTGCAGGCCCTCGACCTCACCTACCCGCAGTACCTGGTGTTTCTGCTGCTGTGGGAGCATGAGCAGCTGACGGTGAAGGAGCTGGGCGACAAGCTACTGCTCGATTCGGGCACGCTCACGCCGCTGCTCAAGCGCATGGAGCAGAAGCAGTGGCTCAGCCGCCGCCGCGACCCGCGCGACGAGCGGTCGGTCATCATCGGGCTGCTACCGGCGGGCCGGGCCCTGGAAGCGCAGGCCGACCAGATTCCGGTGCAGATGCTCGACCAGATGCAGATGTCGGAAGCCGAAATCCGGTCGCTGCGCACGCACCTCACGCACTTACTTACCCAGCTGGCCTAGCGGCCGGTTCTCATTTCTTATCCACTTTTTTTCTTACCCATTGTCCGATGAAAATCGAAAAAATCTTCACGGCTCAGGCCGTTGCCACGAAGGGCGGCCGCGACGGCCATATCAACACCAACAACAACGTGCTCGACCTCGAGCTGAGCACGCCCAAGGAGATGGGCGGCCCCGGTAAAGCCGGCGCTACCAACCCCGAGCAGCTGTTCGCCGCCGGTTACGCCGCCTGTTTCGAAGGTGCCCTGGGCGTGGCCGCCCGACTGGCCAAAGTGACGCTGAACAACGTGACCGTGGAAGCCCTCATCGGCTTCGGCAAGGCCGAAGACGGCGGCTACGGCATCTCGGCCGATTTGCACGTGAACATCCCCGGCTTCGAGCAGAAGCAGGCCGAAGAGCTGGTGGAAGCCGCTCACGGCATTTGCCCCTACTCGCGCGCCACGCGCGGCAACATCGAGGTGAGCCTCACGACCACGACCAACGCCTAAGTTTTCGGCGCAGCAATGCCTTTCCAGAAAAAGCCGGGCCACGGCTAACCCGGCCCGGCTTTTTCCGTTATGAAACATCTGATTATTCCGATTGCTATGAAAACCAATGCCATTCTGCTGGCCAGCCGCCCCACGGGTGAGCCTACCGCGGCCCAGTTTCGGTTCGAAACCCACGAAGTGTCCGCCCCCGCCGCTGGCCAGGTGCTGCTGAAAACGCGGTACGTATCCGTCGACCCCTACATGCGGGGCCGGATGAGCGCCGCCAAGTCGTACGTGGCCCCGTTTGAGGTGGGCCAGCCGATTGCGGGTGGCGTGGTAGCCGAAGTGCTTGCAAGCCAGAGCGACGCGCTGCCCGTGGGCAGCATCGTGGTGGGCAACCTACCGTGGCAGGAGTTGAGCGTGGCCGATGCTAAAACGCTGAACCTTATACCGGTGGACAAAGCCCCCGCCAGCTACTTCCTGGGCCTGCTGGGCATGCCCGGCCTCACGGCCTACTTCGGCCTACTCGATATCTGCCAGCCCAAGGCCGGCGAAACGGTGGTGGTGAGCGGCGCGGCCGGGGCCGTGGGCCTGATTGTGGGCCAGTTGGCCAAAATACAAGGCTGCCGGGTGATTGGTACGGCGGGCTCGGATGAGAAAGTGGCCCACCTGAAAGCGCTGGGTTTTGATGAGGCCATCAACTATAAAACCACGCCCGACATTGCCCAGGCGCTGGCCGCCGCCGCGCCCAACGGCGTGGACTGCTATTTCGACAACGTGGGCGGGGCCATCACCGATGCCGTGTACGACCTGCTGAACAAGCACGCCCGCATTGCCGTCTGCGGCCAGATTTCGACCTACAACGCCACCGAAATCCCCACCGGCCCGCGCCCCGAAGGCAAGCTGTTGAAGACGAGTACCAAGCTCCAGGGCTTTATCGTGAGTGACTACTACAGCCGCTGGCCCGAGGGCGTGGCCAAGCTCACCGAATGGTATGCCGCCGGCCAGTTGAAGGGCGAGGAAACCATCACCGAAGGCTTCGACCAGATTCCGGCGGCGTTCCTGGGGTTGTTCAAAGGCGACAACACGGGCAAGGCCGTGGTGAAAGTGGCGTAAGCAGAGCCTCCCATTGAACGGTCATGCAGAGCGTAGTGAAGCATCTCGCGTGCGCCGCCTGACGCGAAATCTCACCCCCGGCCTCTCTCCTTGGGGAGAGGGAAGCCTGACGAATCAGTTGGGCTACTTCGGGAATTTCAGCATGAGGGGCGGATTTCCGGCTTCTTCATTCACCTTTTACCACTTTGTCATGTCCTCCAATCAATCTATTATCTGCGTAGCGGCCCACTTCAAAGCCCAGGCCGGCCACGAAGAAACCGTGCGCCAGCTGCTGCTGCAAGCCGCCGCCGCCGTGCGGGCCGATGAGCCCGGCAACCTGATGTACACCGCGCATCAGGACCCGAAAGAGCCTACGCAGTTCTTCATCTACGAGCAGTACGCCGACCAGACGGCGCTCGAAGCGCACCGCGACTCGCCCCACTACCAGGAGTTGGTGGTGCAGCAAATAGGGCCGCTGCTGGCCGAGCGGGCCGTGACTTTTTACCAGCTGCTGAGCTAATTACAGCTGGCTTTTTTTCCATTACGCTTACCCATAAAACCTGAATACCATGAAAATTGCCATGATTCTGACCTCGCACGACCAACTCGGCAACACCGGCCACAAAACCGGTTTCTGGCTGGAGGAATTCGCTGCGCCCTACTACACCTTTATCGATGCCGGCGCGGAGGTGACGCTGGCCTCGCCCGCCGGCGGCCAGCCGCCCCTCGACCCCAAAAGCGACGACCCCAGCGCCCAGACCGATGACACCAAGCGCTTCAAGGCCGACGCTGCCGCCCAGAAAGCCCTGGCCAGCACGGTGAAGCTCGACACCATCAAGGCCGAGGATTTCGACGCCGTGTTCTACCCCGGCGGCCACGGTCCGCTGTGGGACTTGGCTGAGGATAAGCAGTCCATCAACCTCATCGAAACCACGTTTGCCGCCGGTAAGCCGCTGGCGCTTGTCTGCCACGCCCCCGGCGTGCTACGCCACACCAAAGCTGCCAACGGCGAGCCGCTGGTGAAAGGCAAGTCGGTAGCCGGCTTCACCAACACCGAAGAAGAGGCCGTGCACCTGACCAACGTAGTGCCTTTCCTGGTGGAAGACATGCTAAAGGAGAACGGCGGCATCTACTCGAAAGGGGCCGACTGGCATCCCTACGTAGTAACGGCCGGCAACCTGATTACGGGCCAGAACCCGGCCTCGTCGGGGAAAGCCGCTGAAGAGCTGCTGGCGATGCTGAAGAAGTAGGGCCACGTCAACCTCACCCCCTACCCCCCGGTTCGCTTAAAGCGCGAAGCTAAAAAAGAGGGGGACCCAGTTCGGCGTTTGGTGAAAACATTACGAAAAAAGCCCAGCGCAATGCGCTGGGCTCTTTTTATTTCAGGCTGTCCATCAGGCCATCAGAGGCAATACCGGTGTCCCCTCTCCTGCGGAGAGGGGGTCAGGGGGTGAGGTGACCCGTCAGGCCGAAACCTCCCCGCCAAACACCCGCGTGGCCGGGCCGCTCAGCCATACGTTGGCAAAGCCGCCGTCGGCGCGGGTTTCGAAGCTTACTTCGAGCTCGCCGCCCATGGTTCGCAGGCGCACGGGCGAAGCCGCGCCGCGCTGCGAGGCGGCCAGGGCCACGGCCGTGACGCCCGTGCCGCAGCTCAGGGTTTCGTTTTCGACGCCGCGCTCGTAGGTGCGCACGGGCCAGGGGTGGGCGGGGTCGGCGGGGATTTCGACGAAGTTGACGTTGGTGCCGGCCGGGTCGTAGGCCTGGTCGTGGCGAATGTCGTGACCAATGCCGAACACGTCGAACTCGGCCAGCGTGGGGTGCTCTTCGGGGTCGAGGAAGTGGATGTGGTGGGGCGAGCCGGTGTGCAGAAATACGTCGGCCTCCCCTACCCCGGCTTCGATGGGCGCGTTCACGTCAATCATGCGCAGGCGCACGGTGCCGTCGGGCTCCACGCGGGCATCGTGGGGGCCGTCGATGGCCAGAAAACGGGTTTCGGTGCTGATAAGGCCGAGGTGTTTGGCGAAGGCCACGGTGCAACGGCCGCCGTTGCCGCACATGGAGCTGGGGTGGCCGTCGGCATTGAAATACACCATCTCGAAGTCGAAATCGGGCTTGTTGCGCAGCAGAATCAGGCCATCGGCCCCGATGCCGAAGCGGCGGTCGCAGAGGCGGGCGATGAGCGGCTGGTCGGTTTCGTCGAAGGCGCGGGCGCGGTCGTCAATCAGCACGAAGTCGTTGCCGGTGCCCTGGTATTTATGAAATTGCATGGTGCAAAAGTACGGTTTGGTGTCACCTCACCCCCGGCCCCTACCGATGCTCGCGCTCGTAGGCCTTGCCGCGGTATCGCATGCTCCGCTCCCAGTGCTTGCGTTTGGGGGCGATGCTGCCGCGCAGGTATTTCTCCATCACCAGGGCGGCGGCCGGGGCGGCGGCGGTGGCTCCGAAACCAGCGTTTTCGAGGTACACGGCGATGGCGATTTTGGGGTTGTCGGCCGGCGCGAAGCCCACGAAGGTGGCGTGGTCGTCGCCTTCGTCGTTTTGCACGGTGCCGGTTTTGCCGGCGATGGCGATGCCTACGTCGGCCAGGTTGGAGGTGGCCGCCGTGCCGCCGCGTTGCATCACGGCCAGCATGCCGGGGATGAGGGCTTCGAAGTTGGCGCTGTCGATGAGGGTATGGTGCTTTTCGCGAAAGCGCGGCAGGGGCCCGTTTTCGCCGATGCCGCGCACGAAATGCGGTGTATAGTACCAGCCCCGGTTGGCGATGATGGCCATCATATTGGCCATTTGCAGGCCGGTGAGGTTGATTTCGCCCTGGCCCACGCTCAGCGAATAGATGGAGCGGTACTTCCAGTAGCGGGTGCGCCGGGCCTTGTCGTAGAAGGCGGGCGTGGGCAGGAAGCCGGCCTGCTCGCGGGGCAAGTCGACCCCGAGCAGGGTGTCGAGGCCAAACGACTTGGCGTAGTGTTGCCAGGCGGTCAGGTTGCGGTGGCGGGCGGTGGTGGTATCGGCCACGAGGCTGTCGGGCACATGCTCGATGACCTTCCGCATCACCTGGTAGAAGTAGGGGTTGCAGCTGTATTGCAGCGCCATGGTCAGGTTGCGGGCCGGCGGGTGGTGGTGCACGCAGTTGATGAGCGACTGGTCGCACCGAAACCCGGTGCCGGGCCGGATGGCCCCGAGCTGCAGGGCCACGGCCGCGTTCACGAGCTTAAACACCGAGCCGGGCGGGTTGGCCAGCGTGGCCGAGCGGTTGAGCAGGGGCATGTCCTCGTTGTAGAGCAGCTTGTTGCGGGTGCCGGCGCGGTCGGGCGCGGTGAGGGTGCCGGGCGCAAACGTGGGGGCCGACACGGCCGCCAGCACCTCGCCCGTGCGCGGGTCGAGGGCCACGAGGTAGCCTTTGCGGCCGGCCAGCAGGCTTTCGGCGTAGGCCTGCAGCTTGGCGTCGATACTCAGGTGCAGGTCCTGACCCTGCTGGAAGACGGTGTCGGCGGCCCAGGTGCCGTGGGGCTGGTTCAGGGTATCGAGCAACGGGTGCGCGTAGCCCCGGTGGCCGTTGAGCAGGCCGTTATAGTACGTTTCGACGCCGCCGTTGCGCACCCGGTAAAACCGGCCGCGACGGTAGCGCTGCGCCATGCTCAGAAACGACTGGGCGTTGCCGTAGGCGTAGCCCAGAATGGGCGCGCCCGTGCTGGTAGTGTAGGTGCGCAGGGTGCGCTGCTCCAGCTTTAGCATGGGCCACTCCTCCTGATGCTCCTGGATTTTTTTGGCCTCGGCATTGGTCAGCAGCAGCTTTATGCCGCCTTTGGGGCGGGCACCCTCGTAGGGCAGGGCGGCTTTGATGCGGTGCCACAGGGTACTATCGCGCCAGCCCAGCAGACGGCTGAGCCTGAGCGAATCGAGGGGCGGGCGCGGCGGCAGCACCAGCAATTGCACCGGCCGGGTGGCCACCATTATGGAGTCGTAGCGGTCGAGGATGCGGCCGCGGCGGGGTGCGGCCGAAACGTCGCGACGGGGCGCGAGCGGCCCGAAAGTGGAATCCTGCACGGCTGGTAGCAGCTCCACTTGTTGCCCCGGCGAGGCGCAGGCATTCAGCAGCAGCATAAATGCCAGGAGGCAGACTTTCCAGGGGATGACTGTTCGCATTCGGTAAAGCTAGGGCCGGAGGGATGGGTGGGTCCGGCTTGTTCGATGAACCGGGGCTGATACTCTTCGGAATTGATTGTAAACGATGTAGAGACGGGTATCCGCGTTCCTACATCGTTTAGAATCGAATTGGCCGCCTTAAGCTGCCGGCCCTACCGGGCACGGCCCCTACCTTTGCGGCCTGCTTATGTACGACTTCCTCACCACCTCCCCCTGGCCCGATTACGAGCTGATTGATTCCGGCAACTTCCAGAAGCTGGAGCGCTTCGGCAAATACATTCTGGCCCGGCCGGAACCCCAGGCTATTTGGGACCCGCACCTGCCCCTCACCGAGTGGGAACGCGCCGATGCTGCCTTCGCCCGCGCTCCCGGCTCTACCGAAAAGGGCCAGTGGCGCCTCAAGCCCAGCATGCCCGAGCAGTGGGTTATCGACTACCAGCGGCCCGATGGGCTGAAGCTGAAGTTCCGCCTCGGCCTCTCGTCGTTCAAGCACGTCGGGCTGTTTCCGGAGCAGGACCCCAACTGGCAGTTCATCTATAACCAGACCCGCCAGCGCCGCGCCAAGCTGCCCCGCGTGCTCAACCTGTTTGCCTACACCGGGGCCGCCACGCTGGCCGCCCGCGCCGCCGGGGCCGACGTCACGCACCTCGACTCAGTGAAGCAGGTGAACTTCTGGGCCCGCGACAACATGGAAGCCAGCCAGCTCGACGGCGTGCGCTGGCTCGTGGAAGATGCCATGAAATACGTGCGGCGCGAAGTAAAGCGCGGCAGCAAGTACCAGGGCCTCATCCTCGACCCGCCCGCCTACGGCCGCGGCCCCAACGGCGAAAAGTGGCAGCTCGAAGACGAGCTCAACGAAATGCTGAAACTAAGCCAGCAGCTCCTCGACCCGGAGGACCATTTCTTTGTGGTGAACCTATACTCGCTGGGTTTCTCGGCCCTGATTCTGGACAACCTGACCACCGCCATTTTCCACGGCCCGAAGGCCGTGCGCGAGCTGGGCGAGATTTATTTGCACGATGCCGGCCAGCGCAAGCTGCCGCTGGGCACGTTCTGCCGGTTTGCCAATTAATTGGTGCTTGGTGCTGTGTGCATGGTGCTTGGCTGATGTTTAAAGTCAGTCTCAAGTGACCCAAGCTACGTACCAAGCGCCCAAGCCAAGCACCATGCACACAGTACCAAGCACCAAATCCCATCGCCGCCTGGCGCTCATCGACATGGGCACCAATACCTTCCACCTGCTCATCGTGGAAATGCCTGCCGTGCCCGGTCAGAAACCGTTGACCATCCTGCGCACCAAGGCCGGCGTGCGCCTCGGCGAGGGAGGCATCAGCCAGGGCATCATCGCCCCGGCGGCCTACGACCGCGCCCTGCACACGCTGGCCGGCTTCAAGGAAGAGATGGAGCTGCACGCCGTGACGGAAGTGCGCGCCACGGCCACCAGCGCCATGCGCGTCACCAAAAACGGCCCCGATTTGGTGCGCGACATTTTCGAGCAAACCGGCATCGAGGTCAATGTTATTCCCGGCGACCGCGAGGCCGAGCTTATCTGCCAGGGTGTGCGCCAGGCCGTCGATTTGGGAGAGGAAGCGCAGCTGATAATGGACATCGGCGGCGGCTCGGTCGAGTTCATCATCGCCAGCCAGCACACCATTTTCTGGAAGCAAAGCTTCGAAATCGGAGCCCAGCGCCTGCTCGACCAGTTTTTCCCCGACCCCAGCGGCGTATTCCCGGCCGAGGCCGTGGAAGCCGAGCAGCGCTACTTCAGCACGGTGCTGGAGCCGCTCATTGAGGCCGTGCGGCGCTACCGCCCCGCTAGCCTCGTGGGCACATCCGGCAGCTTCGACAGTCTGGCCGACATGCAAACCGGCCATCTGCGCCCCGAAAGCGAGCTCCCGCCCTGCACCGAGCTGGCCCTCGAATCCTTCCAGGCCAGCTACCGCCACCTGCTCGGCGGCAACCACGAGCAGCGCAAGGCGCTGCCCGGCATCCTGCCCATGCGGGCCAACATGCTGGTGGTAGCTGCCGTACTGATTGATTACGTGCTGGGCATTACGGAAATTACGCGTATCCGCACCTCGGCGTATGCCTTGAAGGAGGGAATGCTGGCCGAGATGCTGGCGTAACGCCTGCTTGTAGCGTGGACTCTGCGAGTCCGCGCGTCGCTCGGTCGTTTTCCATCCATGCGCGGACTCGCGGAGTCCACGCTACATTCACTCCCATGCCAACCTTCTCCTACAGTCAGCTCTTCACCTTCACCGAAAACGTCTTTCGCAACATCGGCTGCCCCGAAGCGGATGCCACGCTGGCCACCGAAACCCTGCTCTCAGCCGACCTGCGCGGCATCGACTCCCACGGCGTGGCCCGCCTCGTGGGCTACGTGCGGCTCTGGGAAGCCGGCCGCATCAACGCCAGCCCCAGAGTGGGCGTGACCTACGAAACGCCCAGCACCGCCGTGGTGGACGGCGACGGCGGCCTCGGCCTCGTGGTGGGCCCCCGAGCCATGCGCGTGGCCATCGAAAAAGCCCGGCAAGTGGGCACCGGCTGGGTTTCGGTGAAGCACTCCAACCACTTCGGCATTGCCGGCTACCACGCCATGCTGCCCCTGGCGCATGATATGATTGGCATCGCCATGACCAACGCCTCACCGCTGGTAGCGCCCACTTTTTCGTTGGATAGATTGCTCGGCACCAACCCCATTGCCGTGGCCGTACCAGCCGGCGAGCAGCCCGATTTCGTGCTCGACATGGCCACCACCACCGCCGCCAATGGCAAGCTCGAAATTGCCCAGCGCAAAGGCCTGCCCCTGCCCGAAGGCTGGGCCCAAACCGCCGGCGGCCAGCCCAGTACCGATGCCAACGCCGTGAAAAACGGCGGCGCGCTGTTACCGCTGGGCGGGGCCACCGGCTCGCACAAGGGCTACGGCCTGGGCGCGGTGGTCGACATTTTCTCGGCCGTGCTTTCCGGGGCCAACTACGGGCCGTGGGTGCCGCCGTTCGTGGCCTTCCTCCAGCCCTCGGCCAACCCCGTGGGCCAGGGCCTGGGCCACTTTTTCGGGGCGATGCGCGTCGATGCCTTCCGGCCCGCCGACGAGTTCAAGGCCCAAATGGATAACTGGATTTCGACCTTCCGCAACGCGCAGGCCGTAGAGGACAAAAAGGTGCTCATCCCCGGCGACCCGGAGCGCGACATGGCCGCCCACCGCCTGCTGGAAGGCATTCCGCTGCTCGATGCCGTGGTGAAAGATTTGGAAGGCGTGGGCGCGAAGTTTGGAGTGAAGCTGTAGCCGAAATTCAGCCCCGATAAATCCCCAAAAAGCCCTTTGCATCAGCAAAGGGCCTTTTTTTTTGTAATATTGTGGCACTATTCAGGAAACGCCGTTAGCCGTGGCCTGTGGCACCAGCGCGGCAATAGCCCCGTCCTGATTCAGATACTGCGATTTGTAGCCGGCATCCGACTTGTTCAGGAACAGGCACGTGCCGCCGTTCACAGCATCGATAATCTGCGAATACTGGTCCATCGGCAGAGCCGGGCAACCCAGGCTGCGGCCCAGGCGGCCGTTCTGCTTGATAAAATCTTCGCTCACGTAATCGGCCCCGTGCATCACGATGGAGCGGGCAGCGGCGTTGGTATTCACGCCTTCGTCCATGCCTTCGAGGCGCAGAGAGTGGCCGTGCTTGCCTTCATATTCGCGGCCGGTGGCATAAAAGCCGAGGCTGCTCATGTTGCTCTGGTCGGTATTGGAGAAGTTGGTGGCCTCGTTCTCACCCGAGTTGTGGCCGTGGGCCACGAGAGTGTGGAAGAGGATTTCCTTTTTGCCCAAATCGAGCACCCAGAGGCGCTTTTCGGTACTGGGCAGGTCGAAGTCGATAACCGTCAGCATCTGCTTATTCTCGGCCAGCTTACCATCCTGGCGCAGATTGAGGTAGCCGGTCATGGCCTTTGCGAAGGTTTCGAAGCGCAGGCCTTCCTGTTTGGCCCCGAGGGCGTTGTAGGTAGCGTGCATTTCCTGGTCGAACTGCGCTTTAGGCGAGAAGTCCATTTTGGGCATCCGCAACTCATTGCGCGAGCCGGCCATCGACTCCTGAATATTGCCGGCCAGCGGCGTGGCCAGAAACAACGAGGCCAGAAACGGCAGAACACGGCGCGCCAGGCGCTGACGACACAGGCTCCTGCGTTTGCGCTGAACAATGCTGGGCTGAGGCTGGTTCATAAGTCGAAGTAGCTGATGGTGAAAAAGAACCAGCCCCCCGCAAACGCAGCAACTGGCCCCATACCTTATACGGAATAGAAACTCCGGTGGCTGTTTTTAAACCCCTGCCAGGCCCAAATAATTCCGTATCCGGCCGGGCCGGGCCGTCCACTCAGCGCCACCCGCGCTGTAAAAACCGCCGCCCCGCCGCCCCACCGTCGAGCCAGCGCGACCTGATACCAGGGCCGCTCACGAGCAGCATACTACCCACCCGCAGCGTGGCAATAATGGCCTTGAATTGCTCGGGTGGCAGGGCCGGGCAGCCCCGACTGTAGCCCAGGTGGCCGTATTGCCGCACGTATTTCGGGCTGACATAATCGGCGGCATGCAACACCACGTAGCGGTCGAAGGCATTGGCATTCTGGCCTTTATCCAGCCCCTCAATGCGGCGCGAGTAGCCGTGAATGCCCTCGTAAGTACCCGCCGTGCGGTAGAAGCCCAGGGAGGTGCAGGCCGAGGATTCCCGGTCGGAAAAGCGGCGGGCCCGCAGGTAGCCCGAGCCGGCGCCATGGGCCACGAGGCTGCGGTGCAGCACTTTCGCTTCCTTCAGGTCGATGACCCAGAGGCGTTCGGTGGTGTTGGGCAGGTCCATGTCGGCCACGGCCAGCAGGCCGGCCCGCTCGATGCGGCCCGTGGGGTGCAGCGTGAGGTAGCCCACGCAGGCCTGCTCCAGCACTTCGGGGCGCAACGTGGCGGCGGCCGGCCCCAGGGCCGCGTGCAGCTGCCGGATGGCCCGGCGCAGGGTATCTGGCAGAGCAGCCAGGGTGGGCACCGGCGTAAGGCGGAGCGAGTCGGGCACCGGGGCAGTGGGCACCGGCGTAGCCCGTGCAACTGCCGGGGCAAAAGCCCCAGTGGTCGAAACGGGTTTTTTGGCGGGCATTCGGGTCTCTTCAGCTCGCAGCTGGCAGCCCGCCGCGAGCACCATAGCCGCCAGGCAACTGGCTCGCGGCCCCCTTCCAGCAGTCGTTTTGGCCATGTCCCAAGCTGCTCTCAATCTGCCCATGGGCTAAAACTACGGCACATTGGTGCTGTAATCACCTATCCAACGGCAAAACGTGTACGATTAAGTATGTGCAGCATGGCCAGATAACCGCGTAGGGCTCAGAAAAACACGCTCACGCTCAGCTTCGCATAAAACGGCGTGCCGGGCGTGAAATGCAGCTCGTCGATACCCTCCGTGGGCTCGCGCCTGGATGTATTCAGCAGGCGGGTTTGGGTGGCGAACTGGGCCTGGTTCCATTCTACGTTGAGCAGGTTTTCGGCCGAGGCCCCAATTTCGAAACGCGGCGAAGCATAGGCCAGCACGGCATCGAGCAGGAAGTAGCCCTTGGCCCGAATGCTGCCGTCGTCGTTGGCCGGGCGCGCGTCGATATGGCGGTAGCGCAGGCTGCTGCTCAGGCCCTTGGGCGCTTTGTAGGTGAGGCCGCCGGTACTGGTGAAGGTGGGCGCGAGCGGAATGTAATTGGCCTTTTCGGGCGCGTCGAGCTGGCGGCCGTGGTTGTAGTTGAAATCGCCATCGAGGAACAACCGGCTGACCAGCTGGTAGCGCACCGACAAATCGAGGCCGTAGCGCTGGGTGGGGCCGGTGCTTTCCACCACGGCTTCGTCGCCCACGTACACCAGCTCATCCTGCAAGTGCAGGCTCCAGAGCGCCGCATTCACCACCAGGCTGGGCAGGGGCTTGCACGTGCTGCCGATTTCGGAGCCGATGGCGCGGGGCAGCACGTTGGCCTGCGCACCCCGAAGCACGCCCCGCGCATCATTGGAGTGGAACCCGAAGCCCGAGCGGACAAACAGCTGCACGGCCGGCGCAAGCTGGTAGTAGAGGTTGAGCTTGGGCGAAACGCGGGCGCGGGCCACGCGGCCCGCCAGCGGGGCCAGCGCGCCGGTCTTGTCATCGGTGGCCCGGCCCCGGAAATCGAAGGTGAAAAAATCGGCCCGCACCGCCGCGTTCACCGTAAGGCGGGCGGTCAGGGTCAGGGTTTCGTCGAGGTAGACGTTGCTGTTCTGCTCAAAGAGGCGGCCCGTGCTGATGGTATCGAGCACCTGCCGCCGCACGGTGTGGCGCAGGCCCAGGGTGGAGAAATCGTTGCGGGTGCCCACGCCCAGCGTGCTGTGCAGGCTGCGCGCGCCCAGCTGGTCGTCGCGCTCATACGTGGCCGTGTAGCCGAAGAGGTGGCGGTCATCGGTCTGGTTGATTTCGTCGCCGTTTATGGAGTCGTGCAGGAAGAAGGTGAAGTTGGAAAACAGGCTGAAATCGTACTTCGAATAATAGACCTGCTGGCGCAGCACGGCAGCGTGCGGCAGCGCCGTGGTAAGCACCACGCTGGCGTTGGTGCGGCTGGTGCGGCCGCCCTCGGTGGGGTCGATACTACCGTAGCGCGAGATAATCCCCTGCTCAATGCCGCGCTCGGGAATCTGCCCGCTGGCGTCCCAGTTCGAGGCAAAGTGCGAGCCCAGCGCCGTGAGGGCCGTTTTGTCGGAGAGTTGGCCCGTGTATTTGGCCATCCCATTGAAGCGCTTGAAGTGCTGCGGCTGGTCGAAATACGAGTTGGTGACGTTGTACTCAGCCGCCACGTAGGCGCTCTCGGGCTTCTTGCTGAGCAGGTGGTGGCCCGGGCCCAGCAGGTCCACCATTACCAGCGCCCGGCGGGTGGCAAACTGGCCCAGCTCCAGCTTCACCTGACTGTGCTCCAGCCGGGTTTTGGTACTGAACTCGCCCGCGCCGGCCGTAGCAAAATCGCCGAACCGGGCCGTGTACGGGCCTTTATACACCTTCAGCTGCTCCACCGTTTCGGGGATTACGAAGTGAAAATCGGCGTAGCCCTGGCCGTGGGCGTGGCTCACCATGTTCACCGGCAGCCCGTCCACGCTCACCGCGAAATCGGTGCCGTGGTCGCAGTCGAAGCCGCGCAGGAAAATCTGCTCGGCCTTGCCCCCACCCGCGTGCTGGGCGATGAACAGGCCCGGCACGAGGCGCAACAAGTCCTGCGCCGAGTTCACGGGCCGCAGCAGCTGGTCGATGTGGGAGATGGCAGCCAGGCTCTGGTTGGGGTCGCGGGGCTGGCTCACGGTCACTTCGGCGAGGCTGAGCGTGGTGGCGGCCACGGTTAGCCTGAGGCTGCGGCTTTCGCCGGCACCCAGCGTCACGGGCACGGTTTGGGGGCGGTAGCCCAGGGCACTCACCCGCAATTGGTACGCGCCGGGCGCGATGCCCGACAGCCGGAACTGGCCCAGCGCATCGGTAGCGGTGCCACCAGACTGGCCTTGCAGGCCCACGCTTACGCCCGCCACCGGCAGGCCCGAGAGGGAGTCGGCCACGGTGCCGCGCAGCGTAGCCGGGCCCTGCGCCTGGGCGGTCTGCGTGAGCAAAAACAGCCCGAGTAATAGCCCCCAACGGCCCGCCGTGGGCAATTGCACGCGGGAAGCAACGCCCGTAGCGCCCGCTACGGGTTGGAGAGAATTAGCCCGGAAAATCATGGGATGAGGAATTGAACGCGCCCGGGCACTATGGCCCGGTTCCACGCGTCGGATTGCTGGATAAGATGAAAAGGCACAGCTCCTTGTCGGCAGCCATGCACGGTAGCGACCGTTGGAATAGAACCCAACCGTCGCCTAAACTCAACTTATCCCCGACGGGGCGGCAACTCAATCCGGCCCCGGTAGCCCGTGGGCACGGCCACCACACGGGCCACGCGCCGGGCTTCAGCGCCAACGAAAAAAGGCCGCGCAAACACCACCCGCGTCTCCGCCCGGCAGTGCGTATCGAGGCCCTTGAAGGAAGTGAGCAGTTGCTGCAAAGGCAGGCGCTCGCCATTTTTCCGCACCGTGTACTGCACGCCGTTGCAGTCATCGAAGCAGCCCAGGCGCATGGTGTGGCGCAGCTGGCAATCGTGGCTGTGCACGTAGGCAAAGGGCCAGTCAATCACCCGCGCCGGGCGCTCCACGAGGCCTGCCCCCACTACCAGCAGGTAGTTGAGCAGCAGTAGCAGCGTGAGGTACGAGCGGAGGGCCATGCGTGCGGGAGGGGCCGGAGCTCGCCTTATCTACGACGAAAAGCTCTGGCAATGGTGTAACGGATTTCGATTAATCTTTCAGGCAAAAAACACGCGCTCTACGGTCCAGTAAGCCGCAATCAGGCCGATAACTACCGACACCGGAATCACGACGCGCTGCTTGTACCAGCTTTTATCGGCGGCCCAGCGGCCTACGAGGGCCCAGCACAGCAATATTACTGAAACCTGGCCCAGCTCCACGCCCACATTAAAGGAAACGAGCGAGCCGAAATAGTCTTTCTGCGGCAGCCCCAGTCCCGTTAGGACGCTGGCGAACCCCATCCCGTGCACCAGCCCGAAGCCAAACACGATAACCAGCCGCCAGGGGTTCAGCTTGTCGGTAATGATGTTCTCAATGGCTACGAACAGAATAGACAGTGCGATAATCGGCTCAATCACCGAAGATGGCGGCTGAATCAACCCGTACATGGCCAGCCCCAGCGTGATGGAGTGCGCCACCGTGAACGCCGTGGCCTGCATGAGCACCGGCTTCAGGCGCGGCTCCAGAATGTAGAGACTGATGATGAACAGAATATGGTCGAACCCCAGCGGAATAATGTGGGTGAACCCCAGCTGCAGGTACGTCCAGAAAATCTCGGTGCGCGAGAGCTTGCTCAGGTCCGTGTTGAGGACGTGCGCGGCGGCCGGCAACGCCAGTAGCAGCAGTAGCGGCGAAAAGCACAGGCGTCGTAGCAGGCGAGCAAAATTCATGGAACGTTGTTTCAAAGCAATGTAGCGTGGACTCTGCGAGTCCGCGTGTAGAGCGTGTAGAGCGTGTAGAGCGTTTAACGGGCGCGGACTCGCAGAGTCCGCGCTACAGTTCTACCGGGCCGCCAGTAGCTTCTTGCCCTCAGCTTCTACTTCGGAATTGAGGTAAGGAGCAGTTTGCAGCGAGTTCTCAATTAACGCCTGCCCCTCGCTGGTCTTGCCCAGCCTGGTGAGGATGAGGCCGGCACGGCCCAGTAGCACCGGGTTTTTCGAGCCCGTGCGGCGGGCTTTCGCCATGTAGTTCTGGGCCTCGGCATACTGGCCGCGCTTGTAGAGCACCCAGGCCATGGTTTCGTTCACGTCGATGTTATCGGGGCGGCGGTCGTACTCGATTTTGGCGTGCGCCAGCGCCTTGTTCAACTCATTGGTTTTGAGGTAGGCGTAGGCCAGCTCACGGTCGGCGTAGTGGCCCATCTGCTCGTTGTCGTCAGCTTCCTTGGCGGCATCAGCCAGCATGTCAATCGATTCTTTGGCCATTTTATTGGCTTCATCCGGCTGGCCACTTAGGCGGTAAAGGTCGGTCAGCTCGTCGGCGAAGGCATAGTCCTTCACCGTAATCCGCGCCTCCTGATACAGCCTGATAGCCTCCGGGTAATTGTTGTGGGCCGCCGCCATGCGGCCCAGGCCGGCCAGCGCGTAGGCATAGCCAGGGCGGGCGTACAGGGCCATCTGGTAGTGCTGCCGGGCCTTGGTCGTGTCGCCGCTCACCTCGTAAAGGTGGCCCAGCGCCACGCGGGTCCATTCCGTTTGCTCCAGGCCGATATAGCCCGCCTTCACCGCCATATCCATCGCCTGAATGGCCCCGGGCACGTCGCCGTAAATTTCGCGCAGATAGCTCACGCGGGCGTAGGCGGGCAGGTCGGGGCGCAGGGCATTCATCTTGTCGGCCATTTTCACCGCCTCGTCGTAGTGGCCCATTTCCACGTTGGCATCCGTCAGCAGGCCGTACACGAAGCCGCTATTGGGGTTGATTTTCTGCGCTTGCTCGGCAATACCCAGCCCCTGCGCGAAATGGTGCTGCGTGAGGCTAAGCGAGGCTTTGCAGCAGAGCGCCTCAAAGTTTTCGGGCTCGGCCCGCAGCACCTGCTCCAGCAGTTCCACGGCGGCCCCGTCGTAGTAGGGGTGGTTGCCGGTTACGCGGCCCTCCTGCATGTAGGCCTGGGCCAGCAGCAAGCGGCTTTTTTGGTCGTCGGGGTTGGTGCGCAAATTGGCCAGCAGGCCTTCAATGGCAGCTTTGGTATTCAGCCATTCTTTACCGGCGGCGAGGCTGCCCTGACGTTCGATGAGCGCGGGAGTGCTCACGGCGGGTTTTTTAAAGAAGAAGATGGCGGCCGCCAGTCCGCCAAAAACCAGCAGCAAAACGGGGTACAGGTACTTTTTCAAAGTCGATAAGAAATTCGAATGGAAAGAACGTCAAAAATAAAAAAAGAGCCGCCGCCAGCCTTGGTATGGGCTCAACGACGGCTCTACTTCTGGCTAGCAATTAACCGCTAGCAGCGAGCTACTGGCGCTCGATGCGGACCGACTGCACAACGGTTTTGCCGTTGTAGAGCGTGGCAATGTACTGGCCGGGCGCGATGTCGCGGCCGGGCTGCCAGCTCAGTTCCGTAATGCCCTGGCCGAAGAACTTATCCTTGGCGATGGTAGCCACTTTGCGGCCCGTCACATCGCTGACAACCAGTGTCATCGTGCCTTTAGCCGGCAGTTCGAAGCGCAGCGTAGTACGGTCGAGGAACGGATTGGGGTAAGCCTGGCCAACCGTTGTGTTAGGCGACAGGCCGAGGCCCCCGCGCTGCGACAGCACGGTGCGCTGGGCATTGGTGCCGCTCCAGGGCGTCTGGGCGTAGGGGAAAGCGGCTTTGAACGTGGTATCGTTGGCCGTAATGCCGGCGTTGAAACCAAGTACGCTCAGCAGCTGCGGCGTGGTAGGAGCCGTAGCGGTGGGCGTGTAGTCGTCGTACCACAGGCCGATAGCCGCCAGTACGACACCACCCACGGCTTGCAGCTCGATGCGGGTCACATCATCCTCCAGACGGCGGCCGTTGGGGAAGCCGTCCATGTTCGGAATGAACTGCAGGGCAGCGCTGGTATTGTAAGTAGCATTGGTCAGGCCCAGCACGGCGGCGGCCAGCAGGCCGTCCGAACTGAAGTTGGCATCGTTGCGGGGCGTGGGGGGCACGGCCATGTTCAGGCGCAGCATGTCGCCGCCGGGGTTAGCCGCCGTCGCGTTGGCCAGCAGGAAGTTGTTGATGAACGGCTTGCCAGCAGCCAGCGGGTTGCCGGCTTTGCCGGTTGCCAGCTGGTAAGGACGGGCATTTGGCACACCCGTGTGGAAAATCGGCAGCAGGTCGACTGAGCGAGGCTTGCCAGCCCGCAGCAGGTAAGGGCCGAAAGGAGTAGCCCCGGTCGCCGCCAGCGCAGTACCGTCCAGCAATGGGCTGCCGGCCAGACCACTTAGGCCAGCCGCTCCGTTGCGAAAGTCAAAACCGGCGAACGCCGAGCCCCCCAGCGCAGCCTGGCCGGCCAGCGACTTCGATTGAATGCGCAGCGGCCCGAGGCCGGGCACGGCTTCCCCGTAATAAGTCTGGCCAGCCACTTTAGGAGCTGTAGTAGCGGAAGGAGTGTTATCCGCCATGTACAGGCCCAGCTCCGGGTTCGAGAAGTAGTCGTCGGTTACGGCTGCTTCGGCATAAGGCGTTACAGCGTTCCAGGCGTCCTTCGCGCCGATGTTGTTGATAACCTCGTTGGTCAGGGGCATGCCAATGCGCGAAACCTGCACGTAGTTGCCCGACACGGCCGGAGCCGCACCGGTGGCCGACAGCGTGCGCACGGCCGGACGGCTGGCCGAAGCCCACACGCCGATGATGTAATTAGAATCCAGAATGTTGGTCGTGCTGGTAAGGGCAGCCGTGCCCGTTTTGGCCAGCACCGTTACCGGGATTTGCAGCGCAATCGCATGGGTGTTCTTCTTAGCCAGGCCATCGCGGGCGGCGGCCGGCGTGCGGATACCACCCAGGTCGAAAATACCGCCCAGGTCGGCGAAGAACGGGTCGTCGGTCGGGCCGCAGAAAACACTCGTGCCATCGGCCAGCGTCATAATTGCTTTGTCAATCAGCGTGTTATACTGCGTACCCAGGCCCACGGCCACCGGCGTAGTCTGCGAGATGGAGCGCGGCCCCACGTTAGGCGGCGGCACCAAGCCCGTACCAACCGTTACGTTGGTGAACGTAGCGCCGTTATCAACGCTTTTCTCGACGATATACGTGGTTTTCAGGTTTTGCTTACCCAACCGGATGTTGAAGAACGTGCTGGGGTCTTCGTTGGTCCGGGTGAAGGTGAAGCGGTACGTAATGTTGTCGCCCGCAGTGGCCTGGTTGTTCTTAACGTGGATTTCGTAGCGAATATTCTCGCCAAACGTATTGTAGTTGGGGCCACCCTGGGGTAGCTCCAGCGGAATGTAGTTGGCGATGATGGTCACCTTGGCGTTGGCGTCGTTCGCCGCGAAATCGGGGCTGCGGAAGGCGTACAGGTCAGTGTTGTCGGCCAGCGGGTCGTCGGCGATGAGCGGGGCTTCGCGGTGGCTCGAAGCCTCCAGCTTGTTGTGCTGGCCACTCATGGCCACCACTCCTCCTGCCGAGGCGGCGAGCAGAGCCGCCTGGAAAAGGGGACGAGTAAGTACGTTTTTCATAAACTGGAAAAGGGGGGTTATGGGTAAAAAAGAAATGGAGAGTAAATCTGAATAAAATCAAGCTCAGCAATGGCGGCGCTGGCTTTTGCGACAAAGCCAAAACGGCTTGCCATTAATCGATTTTACTCTATTGGGGTACGTCAGAAACTCATCGTACGGTTTGAAATTTTTCCAGATTTTAGGAATAAAATTCGGGCCACCTGACGGCCAAAGGCCGCCGCCACGGTTGAATAACACGCCTGGGGCATTTAGCCGCTACTTTTGTGGCCCGCTTCGGCGCATCATTATCTTTCATTTTTTGGGTCCTTCGCCAGAATGGCCCCGTGACTATATGGCTACTGTAGCTATCAACCTTGCCACCGGCAGCTTCCAGCAGGAAGAGATTATCGTGGGCATCGACCTGGGTACCACCAATAGCCTGGTGGCTTACGTGCACCCCGAAACCCGCCAGCCGGCCGCCATCAACGACCTGGGCCGCGGCACAATCGTACCCTCAGTGGTGCACTTCCCGGCCGACGGGGCCGCGCCGGTGGTGGGCAACGAGGCCCGCGAGTTTCTGCTTACCGACCCGGCCCGCACCATTTATTCGGTGAAGCGCCTGCTGGGCAAAAGCTACCGCGACTTGGGCGCGCAGGCCGGCCAGCTGGGCTACAAGGTGATTGACGACAACACCGAGGGCCTGGTAAAAATCCGAGTTGAGGACCGGTTCTACTCCCCCATCGAGCTGTCGGCTGATATCCTGCGCGAGCTGCGGGCCCGCGCCGAGCACGCCCTGAAAACGCCCGTCAACCGCGCCGTTATCACGGTGCCGGCTTATTTCAACGACTCGCAGCGCCAGGCCACCCGCGATGCCGGCCGCCTGGCCGGCCTGGAAGTGCTGCGCATCGTGAACGAGCCCACCGCCGCCGCCCTGGCCTACGGCATCGGCCTGAGCCCCGATGAAGAGAAAACCGTGGCCGTGTACGACCTCGGGGGCGGCACGTTCGACATCAGTATTCTGCGGATTCAGCAGGGTATTTTTGAAGTGCTGAGCAC
>JANNDE010000378.1:0-1916 GCA_031387395.1 Hymenobacter sp. | reverse complement strand
CCCTCCCAGAAGGCCCACTGCAGGTCGGTATCAATGTTCATCTTGATAGCGCCGTAGCTAATGGCCTCGCGGATTTCTTCCTGCGTCGAGCCCGAGCCGCCGTGGAAGACGAAGTCGATGGGCAGGGCCTCGGCGATGTGGTGCTTGGCGCGCAGGAACTCCTGCGAGTTGTGCAGGATTTTGGGTTGCAGCTTCACGTTGCCGGGCTTGTACACGCCGTGCACGTTGCCGAACGCGGCCGCGATGGTGAAGCGCGGGCTAACGGCGCTGAGTTGCTCGTAGGCGTAGGCCACTTCCTCGGGTTGGGTGTAGAGCTTGGAGCTGTCGACGTCGGAATTGTCGACGCCGTCTTCCTCGCCGCCGGTCACGCCGAGCTCAATCTCCAGCGTCATGCCAATTTTGGCCATGCGCGCGAGGTAGCGCTTGCAGATTTCGATGTTCTCCTCAATCGGCTCCTCCGACAAATCCAGCATGTGCGAGCTGAACAGCGGCTGGCCGTGCGCCTGATAATACTGCTCGCCGGCGTCGAGCAGGCCGTCAATCCAGGGCAGGAGCTTTTTGGCGGCGTGGTCGGTGTGCAGCACCACGGGCACGTCGTATAATCCGGCCATCAAATGCACGTGGTGGGCTCCCGAAATGCCGCCCGCGATGCTGGTCCGCTGGCCGTCGTTGCTCACCGACTTGCCGGCGAAGAACTGCGCACCGCCGTTCGAGAACTGCACCATTACCGGCGAATTCACGGCTTTGGCGGTTTCGAGCACGGCATTCACGGTGTTGGTGCCGGTTACGTTCACGGCGGGCAGGGCGTAGCCGTGGGCTTTGGCGTGGCGGAAGAGGGCCTGCACGTCGTCGCCGTGCAGCACACCGGCGCGCAGGCCGGAAAGGGTTTGGTCAGCCATAAAAAGTAGTTGTGCGGCCAGGCCGCGGTGGGATGAGGGGGGGCAAAGGCAAGCGCGCAAACCCGGGCCGGGCCGCACGTGCAAAGTACGGGCCGCCCCGCCGAACCTGAAAGCCCCGGGCCCACGGTGGCCGCTTATCTCGGTTTTTGCCAGTGGCGCGGGCCCACTGCCACTGGCCCGAGTACAAAGCACAGAGGCTGGCCGTTGCAGCGGCCAGCCTCTCAGCACTATTTCACACGCACACTTCTATTCGTTTTTCGGTGGGTAAGATAAGTCCGGTTCGCGGCGAGGCAATACCGGCCAGGAAAAACCCGCTGTCTTATTCGGTCGTGGCGCTGGTCAGCGTCATGATGCGGCTCAGGCTATACAGGCCATAGGCCGAAGTGGCCTGCAGCACATACGGATACTCGCCGACGGGCAGGCACAGGCCGCACAGGTTGAGTTGAATGCGGTGCTCGCCACTGCCGAGGCTTTTGCGCACCACGGCAGCCATCTTGCGGCCTAGCAAATCGAAGATTTCGAGGCGTACGTCGGCCGCGTGCAGTAGGGTAAAGGGAATGTAGGTTTCGCCATCGTGCGGGTTGGGTACATTCTGGCCCAGGATAAGCGGGGCGGGTTCGCGGTCAGAATAGCGGGCCGGCGGCATGGTGCTCAGGCGCGAAAACGGCACAGGGTTGCGTTCCAGCATAGGCTGGCCGGCCTTGGGAGAAGAAAAATCCATGCAAATAAAGAGTAGGTGTGGGCGTTAAGCAGTCTGGTAAGGGTGAGATAAGCGGTGCTAATATAAATAAAATAAAATATTCAAATCTATTGAAACGAAAGTCGGCAGAAGCCTCTTCTGGCTCGGTGAACACCAGCCTGGCCGGCCCCAGCGGCTGCGCGCAGCGCCGGGGTGGCCGGCCACCAGCACCTGCCGCGCCGCCCGCCATGTTCTGGAGTCGGCCGCGCCCCTGAAACAGGGTGTTGGCCGCCTGGGGTGGGCCAGTTGGTCGGGCCGGGGCGGCATTTGGGCGATTG
>JANNDE010000614.1:0-15189 GCA_031387395.1 Hymenobacter sp. | reverse complement strand
GAAGAGCTGAAACAGCTCGTCCTGGTGGCGGTGCACGTCGAATCCCAGGCCATTATCTTCAATGAGCAGCAGGGGTGCGCCGGCCTCTTTCCAAAGCGAGAGGTGAATGCGGCCGGGCCGGGCGGGGTCGGCATACTTGAGGGAGTTGCCAATCAGATTGAGCAGGATGGTGCGCAGGTGGGCGCGCGAGTAGCTGACGGTGGGCGCGGCCGCAAAATCGGTGGTGGCGCGGGCGCGGGCGGCCAGCATCTGGGGCTGCAGGGTTTGCAGTACCTCCTGGGTCAGCTCGGCCAGGTCCACGGTTTCGGTGGGGGCGGTGCCAGCCTGCTGCACCTGGCCCACGGCGGCCAGGTCGTCGACGGTAGTGCCGAGCTGGTGCAGCGACTCGTCAATCATGGGCAGCAGCAGCTCGCCTTCGGCGGGGTCGGCGAAGGCCACGGTGCGGCGCAGCTCATCGAGCAGGCCCAACAGGTTATTGATGGGCTGCTTGAGGTCGTGGCTGGCCGCGTACACGAAGTTGTCGAGGTCGGCATTGGTGCGGGTGAGGCGGCGGTTACTCAGGTCGAGGGCGGCGTTGGCGGCCAGCAGGTGCTCGTGGGCATCGGCCACCTGCTGGCGGCCGAGCACCTGGTCGGTCACATCGACGATGAAGGCCAGCAGGCTGCGCGGCTGGTCGGGCGCGGCGGGCATTAGCTGGTAGGTGAAATCGAGGTAGCGCTGCTCGGCCTGGCCCGTGGCCGGGTTATAGAGCTCGGTGAGAGTTTCGAAGCCCACAAACGTCTTGCCGGTAGCCAACACCCCATCGAGCAGCCCGATAAGGCCCTGGTTCACCACTTCTGGCAGGGCCTCGGCCATGGTGCCGCCCACCCGTGCGCGCCCGCCCGCCAGGGTTTGGTAGCGGGCGTTGAAAAACGCGAACCGATGGCCCGGGCCTTCGAGGGTGGCCACGGCGGCGGGCACCTGCTCCAGAATCTGGCGGAGCCCCTGCTGCTGCTGGCGCAGGTGCTCGCGCTGCTGCTCGGTTTCGGCCAGGGCATTGGTGAGCTCCACGGTGCGCTGCGACACGCGCAGTTCCAACTGGGTATTCAGCTCGCGCACGGCCAGCTGGGTCTGAAACAGGGTGTCGTTGTTGGCCCTGATTTTCTCGTTGGCGGCTTGCAGCTCTTCGTTGGCGGCGGCCAGCTCCTCATTCAGCTTGTTGGCGTGCTGCTCCTTGGCTTCTATCTGCTGGCGGGCCAGCACCTGCTCGGTTACTTCGGTGGCCACGTCGAGCACCCCGCACAACTGACCCTGCTCGTCGTAGAACGGCTGAAACACGAAGGTGAAATAATACGTCCCGATACGGCCATTACGCATTAGGCTGGCCGGCACTTCGGTGCCAATGTAGGGCACGCGAGTGTCCAGCACTTGGGCCAGCTGCCCATCGAAGCCCTGCCCCCGCAGCTCGGGCAGGGCCTCCAGCAGCGGGCGGCCCAACACGCTGGCCAGCGGCCGGCCCCAGAGGGCGGCCATGCGCTCGTTGGCCACGGCAACGCGCAAATCGGCCCCCTCGAACACGGCAATGGCCATGGGGGCCTGGTCGAGCATTGCCCGCAGGGTGGCCCGCTCGCGCTCGGCGGTGGCACGGGCGGCCTGCTCGCGCGCCTGGCTCGCGCGCAGGGCCTCTTCCATGGGGGTGCGCGTCTCGGTGTTCGAGTCGGTGAAACTTACCAGCAGGCCCGCGCCCACGCGGCGGGCAGCCAGGCGGTAGTAGCCATCGAAGCCATCGAGCTGATACACGAACTCGCGCCGGCCCGGCTCGTTGCGCTCGTACACGGTGCGGTAGAACTCGAACATACCGAGGGCCTCGGTGCCGGGAGCGACTTCCAGGTGCGTGCTGCCGGGCCGGGCCGGCAGCCGCAGCATGCGCTGGGCCGCCGCGCTCAGCAGCTCGAAGCGAAAATCGACGATGCCGCCCGCCGCCCCGGGCACGGGCGTGAACAGCGCCAGGGCATTGAGCGAGGTGGCAAAAAGCCCGGCCAGCAGGTCTTCGGCCGGGAAAACATCCAGCACATCGGCCGGGAAAGAAAGCGGGGTTGCGGCGGGTTCTGACATCAGCAAAAGCAAAGCTGCCCCTAAACTACGGTCGCGGCCGGTTCCGCAAGCCATTTCCGGGGCGGCCAGGTAGCCAAACGCCCCCGCCGCTACTGCAGCGACGGGGGCGTTTTCCATTACTGCTACTCCTCCAGCAGCTACTGCTTCAGCTCGTCGCCAATCACGGCTACGGCTTCGGCCAGGGCGGCATCCTTGCGCAGGGGCTTCAGGAAGCGGGCGGTGCGGCGGGCGGCCGTCGAGTCGGCGGCCGGGCGCACGTCGGCGGGCAGGGCGACTACTTCGAGGCCGGGCAGGGCATTCTGGGCGGCGGTTTGCTGCTTGCTCAGGGCGCGCAGCTGCTGCTGCTGGGTGCGGTAAGCGGCCAGGTTCAGGCTCAGGCTGGTGAGCTTGCGCTGCTCGGTGGCGCGCTGGGCGGCCTCGGTGATGAGGCGGAAGCCGGGGCTGGCGGCCACCCGGGCCGCGCTGGCGGCGCGCAGGGCATCGAGGCGGGCGGGCAGGGTGTTGATGGGCTGGAAGGCGGCCGGCGCAATCTCATCCCAGGGCAGCGGGTATTCCGATTCCTGCTCGCCCTTGGCGAAGGAGCTCAGGGCATCGGGCAGGCTGATGTCGGGCACCACGCCCTTGAACTGGGTCGAGCCTCCGCTCACGCGATAGAATTTCTGGATGGTGAGCTTGAGCGAGCCCAGCGGCTTGATGGCCGCCACCTCGGGCGAGTTCAGGGCATTGTCGAGGTCGAGCACCTGCTGCACCGTGCCCTTGCCGTAGGTGTTGCTGCCGATGATGATGGCGCGGTGGTAGTCCTGCATGGCGGCGGCCAGAATCTCGGAGGCCGAGGCGCTGTACTTATTCACGAGCACCACCAGCGGGCCGCCGTACTGCACGGCGGGGTCGGTATCGTCGAGGGCCTTGGCGGGGCCGCGGCTGGCTTTCACCTGCACCATGGGGCCGGTGGGCACGAAGAGGCCGCCCATCTTCACGGCATCGCCGAGCGAGCCGCCGCCGTTGTAGCGCAGGTCGAGCACCACGCCGGCCACGTTTTCCTTCGCGAGCTTGGCCAGCTCCTGCCGCACGTCATCGGCCGAGCTGCGGCCGCCCTTGCCGCTGAAGTCGGCGTAGAAGCCGGGCAGGCGCAGGTAGCCGTAGGTGCGGCCGGTTTGCCTGATGAGGGCCGACTGGGCGTAGGTTTCGGCAATCACCACCACATCCCGGATGATGGGGATGACCATGGTGGCCCCGTCGGGCCGGCGCACCGTGAGGCGCACCTCCGTGCCCTTGGGCCCGCGAATGAGCTTCACGGCCTTGTCGAAGCGCATGCCTTCCACGCTCACGGGCTCGGCCGCGCCCTGGGCCACGCGCAGAATCACGTCGCCCACCTTCAGCTCGCCCTGCCGGAACGAAGCCGAGCCGGGCACGATGTCGGTGACTTTCAGGTGGCCCTCATCCTCCTGCAGCTGCGCGCCGGTGCCTTCGAGGCGGCCGGTCATCGTGATGTCGAAGTTTTCGCGGGCAATGGGGGCCAGGTAGTCGGTGTGGGGGTCGTAGGTATTGGCGATGACGTTGGCGAAGGCCGCGAGGCGGTCGTTGGCATCGTTTTGCAACAGGTCCACGAAAGCGTCGTCGTAGTATTTCAGCACGCGCTTGCGGGCCTCGGCTTCGAGCTGGGCGAGCGTGCGGGGGGCCGGGCTGGTGGTGGTAGCCGCCGCGCCCAACCTATTGGCGGTCAGTGGCTTATCCTTCTTCGTGGCCTCGTCGTCCATCAGCTCCGAGAGGCGGCTCAGGGTCTGGTACTTCAGCATTTTGCGCCACTGCTCGCGCTGCTCGGCGGCATTGTTGGCGTAGGCCGCCTTGGTGGGGTCGGTTTCCCAGTTCTCGGCCACCGTGAAGTCGAAGGGCTTGGCCAGCACTTCGCGGTACAGGGCCTGCAGCTCCAGAGTGCGCTTGCTGACGAGCGCGCTGGTAGCGTCCAGAAACTCGTGGGTACCGCCGCGCAGCTGGTCGTCAATCTGGGTTTTGAACTGGCCAAGCTGGGCCACTTCCGGGGCCAGCAGCAGCTGCTTGTTGCCGTCGACGCGCTTGAGGTACAAATCGAACACACGCTGCGAGAACTGGTCGTCGAGCTTCTCGGGCTGGTAGTGCAGCTGGTTGAGGCCGGTGAGCATGATGCCGAGCACCACCTGGTCGCGCGGCGGGGTGCCCTGGTAAACGGAATAGGACGCCAGCCCCAGCAGGGCCAGCACGGAAGTGGAATACAATCCCAGCTTAAATCGGGGAAAAGCCATAAGTAACGAATGAAAAGAGGAGCGGCAAGGTAGCACCGGCTCGGCCAGCCGGTAGCGTCCGGTAGCCGCTGCTTAACCACAATCGAACCAGTAATTGCTCCCATAGTCGAAAAACAGGCGCCAAAGGTTGCGGAAGCGGGACGCGACCGGGCGGGTGAGCTTGGGGCAAAAAAGAACGTCATGCCTCGGCTGCGCTCGGCATGACGTTCTTTTCTTTACTCTTATCCTCCCCCCTTACCGCCCAAACTCCAGCACCCGGAACGTGCCGGGCACGATGCTGGGCCGAGGGTGCGGATTTCCCGTCGTCGGGGCCGGCGTGGGGCCGTAATCGGCCGTTGCCGTATAAATATGGCCGGTTTTGGCGTCGAGGCTCATGGTGCGGGCCCCGCGGGCGGTGGGCACATTGGCCACCACCGAGAACTTCCCAGGCGCGTCTTCGTGCATGACCGTGAAGGTGCCCGAGCCGTTGGAAGTAACGATGTTGCGCGTGGTGGGGTCGAAGCCCGCGCCGTCGGTGCCCTTGGCAGTGGGCAGCACGGCGATTTGCCTGCCGGTTTTGCTGTCCGTGACGACCAGCTTTTCGTTGGCGCAGCCGCTGAAGAGGCGGTGGTTTTTGGCATCGTAGGCCAGGCCGGTGGGCTCTTCGCCGGGGGCCAGCGGGTAGTGATGGCGCACGGCCAGCGTTTTGGCATCGAACGCCACGATTTCACTCTTGTTCTCGATGTTGACGAAAATAGTACCGTGGCCGTCGCTCACGCCCTCTTCCACGTCGCCGCCCAGCTTGGCGGTACCCACCACGGCGCCGGTTCTGGCATCGAGCACGGTGCTGTTGCCGCCATCATTACTGAAGATGAACACGCGGCCCGAGTAGGCATCGTAGAGCAGCGCGTCGGGCTTGGGGCCGGTGGCAATGGGCGCGCCGATGGGCTTCAGGGTCTGCACATCGAACACCACGCAGGTGTTGTTGCGGCCGCAGGTGATGTAGCCCCGGTTGGTGCCCGGCACCACCGCAATGCCGTGCACGCCGGGTGTATCCATAATCGTCCCGATGAGCTTGCGGGTCTTCAGGTCGATGACTTCTACCCGCGTGCCGTGCGACACGTAGAGGCGCTCGCCGGCGGGGTCGGCTTTGAGGTAGTCCCAGCCACCTTCGCCACCAATGGCAATGGTGCTGAGCAGGTGGTAAGGCGCGGCGGGCGCGGTTTGGGCGTGGGCGGCGGGGCCGAAAAACGTCAGGACCAGGGGCGCGGCCAGTAGCAGGTTTTTCACTGGAGAAAGGGCTTGGGGTGAAACCGATGCGGCGAAGGTCGCCGCCGATTCTGTAGCTGGGCTGAAGGCGTTTGGCGGCCCCCGTAGCCGGGAGCCGGGCCCGCCCGCGGTGCACGCCTTCACCCAAGGCAAGGGCAGCGCGGCGGTGCGCCGTGCACGGAGCGGCTCACGGCTGGCGGGCGCTGGCGGCCGGGGTGGCCGCCGGCTAACCTTCGGCGGCTTTTTTCAGTTAGGAAATCGCGTACTCTTATTCCATCGCACCCCATGCAAACCCGTGAACTCGGCCGCTCCGGCCTCCACATTTCGCCCCTCATGCTGGGCGGCAACGTCTTCGGCTGGACCATCGACGAGGCCACGTCCTTCGCCGTGCTCGATGCCTTCGTGGCCAACGGCGGCAACGCCATCGATACCGCCGACGGCTACTCGGTGTGGGTGCCCGGCCACGTTGGCGGCGAGTCGGAAACCATCATCGGCAAGTGGCTGCGGCGGCGCGGCCGGCGCGACGATATTATCATCGCCACCAAGGTGGGCTGGGAGGTGAACGCGGACAACAAGGGCCTGAAAAAGGACTACATCCGGCGCGCCGTGGAAGGCTCGCTCCAGCGCCTCGGCACCGATTACATCGACTTGTACCAATCGCACAAAGACGACCCGACCACGCCGGTCGAGGAAACACTGGAAGCCTACGCGCAACTGGTGAAGGCGGGCAAGGTGCGGGCCATCGGGGCATCCAACTTCACGGCCGAGCGGTTGCGGGAGTCGCTGGACGCCAGTACCCGGCACGGCTTCCCGCGCTACGAAACCCTGCAAAACCTCTATAATCTGTACGACCGGGCAGACTTCGAGCAGCACCTTGCCCCGCTCCTGCTGCGGGAAAACATCAGCGCGATTCCATACTACGGCCTCGCCGCGGGCTTCCTCACCGGCAAATACCGTTCGGAAGCCGACCTGCAAAAGAGTGCGCGCGGTGCCGGCGTGGGCCAGAAATACCTCAATGCAAAGGGCCTCGCCCTGCTCACCACCCTCGACGCCGTGGCCGACCGCCAGCAGGCCACGCCCGCCCAGGTGGCCCTGGCCTGGCTGATGCAGGCCCCGGCCGTGACCGCGCCCATTGCCAGCGCCACTAGCGTGGGCCAGGTCACGGAGCTGCTCGAAGCCACCGAACTGCGCCTGACGGCCGAGGATGTGGAGACGCTGGAGAAGGCGCAGCCGGTGGAGGCGGAGTGATTTTTCTGCCGGGACAAAAGCACGTCATGCTTCGCTACGCTCTGCATGACCGTTCTTGTTTTCCTGGTAAATACCTGCCCATTTCCTAACCTAGGTTAAGCCCAATCCGGCCCAACTTGCTGCCGCTTGTCACCTCATTCAAAACCCGCCTCATGACTCTTTCCAATACCCGCGTCAAACTCGCCTCACGCCCCGTGGGGCTGCCGCAGCCGGCCAACTTCGATAGTGATACCCTGGAGGTGCCCGCGCTGGAAGACGGCCAGGTGCTGGTCAAAATCGACTTTATTTCCCTCGACCCCGCCATGCGTGGCTGGATGAACGAGGGCCGCAGCTACATCAAACCCATTGCCCTGGGCGACGTATTCCGGGCCGGCGTGGCCGGGCAGGTGGTGGAGTCGCGAAACCCCGCCTTCGCGGTGGGCGACTACGTGACGGGCAGCCTCGGCGTGCAGCAGTACGCCGTGGTGGGGTCCGGGGCCACCGACCCGCGCAGCCCCGACTACCTCGTGAAAGTCGACCCCGCCATCGCGCCGCTCGAAGCCTACCTGGCCACCCTCGGTATGCCCGGGATGACGGCCTACTTCGGCCTGCTCGACACCGGCCGGCCCCAGCCCGGCGAAACGGTGGTGGTATCGGGCGCGGCCGGGGCCGTGGGCAGCGTGGTGGGCCAGATTGCCCGGCTAAAAGGCTGCCGCGTGGTGGGCATTGCCGGCGACCAGGAAAAGTGCGACTACTGCGTGCAAACCCTCGGCTTCGATGCCTGCATCAACTACAAAACCGACAACGTGCGCCAGGCCCTGCGCGCGGCCTGCCCGCAGGGTATCGACGTGTATTTCGACAACGTGGGCGGCGAAATTCTGGATTTGGTCCTGGAGCAAATCCGGCTGAAGGCGCGCATCGTCATCTGCGGGGCCATCTCGCAGTACAACAATACTACGCCCGTGCAAGGCCCCAGCAACTACCTCTCGCTGCTGGTGAACCGCGCCCGCATGGAAGGCATCGTGGTGTTCGACAACGCCGCCAACTACGGCACCGCCGCCCGCGAAATGGCCGGCTGGATGCAGGCCGGCCAGCTGCACTCGCCCAAAATCCAGGTCGAGCACGGCATCGGGAACTTCCTGCCGGCGCTGCTGAAGCTGTTTTCGGGCGGGAATTTCGGCAAGCTGGTGCTGGTGCCGTAAGGTTAAATCAGCATGACGTTCTTTTTTTTATAGGACTTACGCAATTTAAGCCCCAGCGGGGCGACACATCGGTAGTAAATAATTGATAAACAAGAACAAAGCCCCAGCGGGGCGACACTCGTTGGCATCCATCTGACGAATGTCGCCCCGCTGGGGCTTTGTTCTTACTACCAGGGATTTACTACCGATATGCCGCCCCGCTGGGGCTAAAAAAACAAACCTTTGCGTAAGTCCTATTTTATAAAGCCACTTACTGCACCGTGATGTCCGAATACTCGTACTTCCGGGCCACTTCCAGCGGCTGGCCGTCGGCCTCGGCGTAGGGATACACGAAATAGTTGAGGGGTGGGCCGGCCTGTCTGGGCGTCAGCACCACGTCGCGGCCGCGGGTGAACTCGACGCGGTTTTCGTCGTGGGCCCCGAAGAAATACGCGCGCTTGTCGGGGTTCTTGGCGGCTTCGGAGGCATCGACGGGCACCCAGCCGGTTTCCGGGGTGAAGAACTCGGCCCAGCAATGGTAGCCCTTGATTTCGCCCTGCCCACGCTCTACCGGCAGCGGCAGCCCGATGCTGAAGCGCGCCGGAATGCCCAGGCTGCGGCAGTAGCCGATAACGATAGCGTGGAAATCGGTGCAGTTGCCACGCCGCGCGTCGCAGGCGTAGTAGATGTCGCCCCGGCCCCAGCCCTGGCCGGTTTTGTCGTAGGTCACGGTGCTCACCACGTGCTCGTAGATGGCGCGGGCTTTTGCGAGCGGGGTTTTGGCCCCCGCTTTGGCCACTACTTCCTCGGCCTGCTGCTGTATTTTGGCATCGAGCGGCACGAGGCGGTCGGGGGCCAGCCAGCGGGCCTGGTCGGGGTCGGGTTTTTCCTTGGCAGGCCGGGCCGTGGGGACGTTGGCGCGCAGGTTGAGGTGCTCGCGGCGCGTGATTCGGGCGGTGAGCCTCACCACCAGCGGCGCGGTGGGCACGGCGGCGGTACGCAGGTGCAGCATCTGGGTGCCGTATTCGCCCTTTTCAATTTTGTAAGGCACCGGCGACTCAACTTTCAGGTCGCGCACGTCCTGCGAGGCATCGGCGTGGGGCACGGGCAGCCACACATCCAGGGTTTTGGTACCGGCCGGCGGCACGGGCACGGTAGCCGTGCTGATGAGCACGAAGGGGCGGCTGCGGGGGGCGGCGGCCGCCTGGCCTTGGGCACTGAGGCCAGACAACAGCCCAGCCACGGCCAGCAGCCCCACCCGAATGGCGGGGGAAATCAACAACGAAACATTCACGGCAACGAGGCAACAGGTTGCTGCTGGCGGGCATCGGCAAAGCTGGATTGGAAGCCAAAAACGGCCCAACCCGGCGGCCACCGCCCAGTGCGATGCCCGCCGGCGCGACGCCCCGAAAAGCGCCCGCCAGTCAGGGCCAACCAGACCCCAGCAGTGCGGCAAAGGTACGGCGCGGCCAACCACGGGCCGGGGCATGCGTACCAGCAACGGCTTCACTCCTGCTTCCTTTCCATGCTCTTCCTCGCCGAACCCATTACGCCCTTCGACTGGCAGCGCCTGCTCTGGACCGCCGACGCGCCGCCCACTTTCCTGTTCGAAGTCGCTTTTCGGTGCGTGGCGACCTACCTGCTGCTGCTGGCCACGCTGCGCATTACGGGCCGGCGCGGCGTGCGGCAGCTCTCCATTTTCGAGCTCAGTATTATCCTGGCGCTGGGCTCGGCGGCGGGCGACACCATGTTTTACCACGACACGCCGCTGCTGCCCGTGGTGCTGGTGTTTGGGCTGGTGGGCGGCATGTACTGGCTGTTCAACCGCCTCACCGAGTGGTTTCCGCGCTTCAGCGACTGGCTCGAAGGCACGCCCGTGCTGCTCATCGAAGAAGGCCGCATCAACATGAAAAACCTCGACAGCCTCAACCTGACCCAGAAGGAATTATTCGGGGAGCTACGCCAGCAGCAGGTGGAGCACCTGGGGCAGGTGCGCCGGGCCTACATGGAAGCTACGGGCAACCTGAGCGCCTACTTCTACGCCCCCGAAGCGGCCGCGCCGGGCCTGCCCATCTGGCCCGAGCGGCTGGCCCAATCGCAGCACCGCGGGGCGGCGGCCGGCCCGCACGCCTGCTGCACCTGCGGCCATGTGCAGGCGCTGGCCCAGGGCCAGGCCGCCACCTGCCCGGTGTGCCCGGGCCGGGGCTGGGTGCCGGTGTGCGATTCCAAGCGCGAGGCGTGAGACCACGACCGAAAGCGCGGCGCGCGTTGGCACGCGTCCGGGGGCAGCGATATATGCCGACCTTCGCCCCCATAAAAGCTGCGCTGGCCGCGGCTTGTGGGCGCGGCCGGCGTTTTCCCGTATAGCCCTCACCACCCGACACCTCTTTCCCCCGCCCCGGTTATGGCCGAACCCACCGAAACGCCCGAATTTCTCGATTCCTCCACCGTGGCACTGCTCCAACTGCGCTGCCCGCGCTGCCACCAGGGAAAGCTGTTCACGCATTCGGCCCTGAACCTCAGCCAATTTGCCGTAATGCCCACGCAGTGCCCCGTATGCGGCCAGGCGTTCGAGCCCGAGCCGGGCTTCTATTTTGGCTCGATGTACATCACCTTCGGCTTCAACGTGGCCACGGTGCTGGTGTTTGGCGTGTTGCTTTACTACCTGTTCGACAACCCCGACACGTGGGTATACGTGGTGGTGGTGACGGTGGTAACGCTGTTGTTTACGCCAATTATTTTGCGCTACTCGCGGGCGCTGATGCTGTATTTGTTTGGCGGCGCGCAGTATAATAAGAACTGGAAGCGGCGCGGGGTCTGACCGTCGGACGTTCACCTCACCCCCGGCAGGGGCCGGGAGGTGAGGTGACGGCTACTTCAGCACCTGCGCCCGCCACACGTTGTTCTGCGGGTTGGCGTCGGGCAGCAGCTTGGTAGGGTTCAACTGCACGAGGGTGAGCGGCGTGGTGGAGTTGTAGCGGAAGGTCCGGGTACCGCTGCGCTGCCACACTTCCACGGGCAGGCGCACGCGGGTGGTTTTGCCGCTGGTTTCGGTGACGTCGGCGATGATGGGCATGGCGGCCTGGCCCTTGTTCTCCAAGGTAATGAGGGCGCCTTGGGCGGGGTCCTGGTTCACGTAGGCCACGGTGGTCACGGCCTGGTCAAGAGCCCAGTTGTTGTACACCCACTCGCGCCAGAACCAGGTCAGGTCCTCCCCACTGGCCTCGTTCATGGTCCGGAAAAAGTCCCTCGGCTGCGGGTGTTTGAAGGCCCAGCGCCTGATGTAGGTGCGGAAAGCATAGTCGAACCGCTCGGACCCCAGAATCTCGGCGCGCAGCAGGAACAGGCCGTAGCCCATCTTGCTGTAGGCCGCGTAGCCCAGCATGTTCGCCGGCGTCACGTCGGGCACGGTGTAGGGCGGCACGGTGGCCGGGTCCAGCATGTAGCGGATGTTGCCCTGCACCAGCCGCGCCGTGTCGTTGATGGCTTTGGCGTACTCGCCGTTGTTGAAGTTATTAGTCGACAGGATATTGATGAAGGTGTTGAAGCCTTCGTCCATCCACGGGTACTTGCGCTCATTCGAGCCCACAATCATCGGAAACCAGTTGTGGCCGAACTCGTGGTCCGTCACGCCCCACAGGCTGGCTTTGCGGGCCTTCACGCCGCAGAACACGATGCCCGGGTACTCCATGCCGCCCACCACGCCGGCCACGTTGGTCGCCACCGGGTAGCTGAATTCATACCACTGCCCGGAGTTGTATTCGATGCTCTTTTTCACGTACTCCGTCGAGCGGTTCCAGGCCGTATCCTGGGCCGCTTCCACCGGGTAGAGCGACTGCGCCAGCGACTTGCGCCCGCTGGGCAGGTTCAGCTTGGCCGCATCCCACACGAAAGCCGACGACGCGGCCCAGGCCACGTCGCGCGCCCGCTGGCACCGGAAGTGCCAGGTGAGGCGGCCGTTTTTGCCGCCGGGCCGCGAGCCGGCCTGCGTCACTTCCTCGGCCGAGCGCACCATTACGGTCTGGTCCGAGCCGGCGGCTTTGGCCAGGCGGCTCTGCTGGGCCGAAGTCAGCACTTCGGCGGGGTTCACGAGCTCGCCCGAGCCACCCACGAGGTAATTGGCGGGCACGTTCAGGGTGTAGTCGAAGTTGCCGTATTCGAGGTAAAACTCGGCCGTGAGGTAGGGCAGCGTGTTCCAGCCCTCCACGTCGTCGTACACGGCCATGCGCGGGTACCACTGCGCCACCTCAAAGATTTCGCCGTTTTTGGTCTGCATTCGGCCCAGGCGGTCGGAGCCGTACTCGGGAATGCTGAAACCGTAGGCGATGTCGATTTTAAGCTTGTCGCCGCCGGCTTTCAGGGGCTCGGGCAGCACGATTTGCAGGCGCGTATCGGTCACGCGGTAGTTGGCCTTCAGCTTCTTACCGTGCAGCTCGATGCTCACCGTCTGCAGCGAGTCGCCGCCCCGGAAGCCGCGCGCGTTGTTGCCAAAGCGCCCGCCGCCGATGGGCGTGATGGCCGCCCCGCGCGAGTCTTCGCGGTACAGATTCTGGTCGACCTGCAGCCATACGAAGGGCAGCGCATCGGGCGAGTTGTTGGTGTAGGTGATGGCCACGGTGGCCGTCACGCGGGCCGTTTTCTCATCGAGGCGGGCGTCGATTTTATAGTCGGCCGCGTTCTGCCAGTACCGCGCGCCGGGCTGGCCGCCGGCCGTGCGGGTGGGCGTGCTCAGCTGCTCGATAAAACTTGGGTTGAACAACGCGCGCGGGTCGTAGGCCGGGCCGGTATCGATGGTCTGGGCCCGGGCCGGGCCGGCCGCCAACAGCGCCGCGCCCAGTAGCGCGCCGGGCAGGAAAGGGAGTTTCATGCGGAATGATGAAAGGGCCAAGCAGGGAGTGAATGACACAAAATAACGTCATGCCGAGCGCAGCCGAGGCATCTGGCTTGTAGTAGCAAGCAATTTCGCCGAACGATTGGATTAGGAGCTGTTCTCAATTAAGCAAGTTGACTCATCCCTACGAACTATTTCTAGAAAATCCAGAAGCTTAACGATGCCGCTAGCTGACAGGAACTAACGATTCTGGCAGTTTAATTTAACTTTTTGCGGTCATTTATTAGACTTTTCTAATTGAGAGCAGTTCCTAGCGCAAATAGCGCAACGCGCTCGTTTGCCTTCCGCATCTTTGCGCTCATGCCCAACGCCGCCGCTCCCCTGCCCTACCTCGTATTCGATTTCGACAGCACCTTCACCCAGGTCGAAGGCTTGGATGAGCTGGCCGACATCGCCCTGGCCGGCCGCCCCGACGCGGCCGAGCGTGTAGCAAAAATCCGGGCCCTGACGGACCAGGGCATGGCGGGCGAAATCGGCTTTCAGGAATCGCTGGCGAAACGGTTGGCGCTGCTGGGGGCCAATGAACGGCACCTCGCGCCGCTGGTGGCCCGCCTCAAAACCAAGGTGAGCGAGAGCATCCGGCGCAACGGCGCGTTCTTTCACCAGTTCGCCGACCGCATTTACGTAGTGAGCAGCGGCTTCCGCGAGTTCATCGAGCCGGTGGTAGCCGAGTTCGGCATTCCGGCCGGCCACGTGCTGGCCAATACCTTCGCCTTCGATGCCGAGGGTAACATCACCGGCTGCGACCCGGCCAACGTGCTGAGCCGCGACGGTGGCAAAATCCGCCAGTTGGTGCTGCTCGACTTGGACGGGCCGGTGTACGTGCTCGGCGATGGCTACACCGACTACCAGATTCGCGAGGCCGGCCTGGCCCACCGCTTCTACGCTTACACCGAGAATGTTAGCCGCCCGACCGTAGTGGCGCACGCCGACGAAGTGCTGCCCACCTTTGACGAGTTTTTGTACCAACTAAGACTTCCCATGACTTTATCATACCCCAAAAACCGCATTAAGGTGCTGCTGCTGGAAAACCCCGATGCCCGCGCCGCCGAGCTTTTCCGCCAGGAAGGCTACCAGGTGGAGGAGGTGAAAGGTGCCCTCGACGAGGCCGAGCTTATGCAGCGCATCGAGGGCGTGAGCCTGCTCGGCATCCGCTCGAAAACGCAGGTGACCCAGCGCGTGCTCGACGCCGCCAACCGGCTCATCGGCATTGGCGCGTTCTGCATCGGCACCAACCAGATTGACCTGCCGACGGCCATGAAAAAGGGCGTGGCCGTGTTTAACGCGCCGTTTTCGAATACCCGTTCGGTAGTGGAACTGGCCCTGGGCGAAATCATCGTGCTGGCCCGCCGCATCCCCGAAAAAAACCCAAAAATGCACGCCGGCGAGTGGGATAAGTCGGCCAGCGGCTCGTTCGAGATTCGCGGCAAAACGCTGGGCATCGTGGGCTACGGCAATATTGGCAGCCAATTGTCGGTGGTGGCCGAGGCCGTGGGCATGAAGGTGGTGTATTACGACGTAGCCGAAAAGCTCCAGCTCGGCAATGCCATTAAGTGCCGCAATCTGCAAGAGCTACTCGAACAGGCCGACGTGGTGACACTGCACATCGACGGCCGTCCCGAGAACGAAAACTTCATCGGCATCCCGGAATTCGCCCTGATGAAAAAAGGCGCGCTGTTCCTCAACAATGCCCGCGGCCACGTGGTGGACGTGCCCGCGCTAGCGGCGGCCCTGCGCAGCGGCCACCTCGGCGGCGCGGCCGTCGACGTGTTTCCGCATGAGCCCAAAACGAACAATGAAGCCTTTGGGAGCGAGCTGCGCGGCCTGCCCAACGTGCTGCTCACGCCCCACATCGGCGGCAGCACGGCCGAGGCCCAGCGCAACATCGCCGAGTTCGTGCCCGAGCGCCTCATGCAGTACATCAACACCGGCAACACCCAGCAGTCGGTCAACTTTCCCAACATTCAGCTGCCGGTACAGCAGGCCCACCGCCTCATTCACATCCACGCCAACGTGCCGGGCGTGCTGGCCAATATCAACAACGTGCTGGCCGCGCACCAGGTCAACATCCTGGGCCAGTACCTGAAAACCAACGAGCACATCGGCTACGTGATTACCGATATCAACCGTGAGTACGACCAGGACGTGATTCAGGCCCTGCGCGCGGTGGCGCACACCATCAGGTTTCGGGTGCTGTATTAAGAAGCCGTTTGAGTTAATAAAACGGTCATGCTGAGCTTGTCGAAGCATCTCTACTGCTTCGTTTGGG
>JANNDE010000613.1:0-1727 GCA_031387395.1 Hymenobacter sp. | reverse complement strand
GCGACTTTTCCAGCAGCGACACGCCCAGCTGCTCTTCCACGCCCCGCACAAACCGTACCGACGCGTCGATGGAGCAGCCGCTGGCATCGGCCACAGCCTCATCGAGCCCGATAACCAGAAACTGCTGGTGTAGCACCTCGGCAGAGGCGGCCAGGGCGCGGCCGTGGCTGGTCCAGTCGTCGGCAAAACCGCGCAGGGCGGGCTGAAGGGCACTTATTTCCGTTTCCGTCAGGGGCCGGTTGGCCTGGTAAATCCAGATGCGGGCGGTTTCGGGAAGCGTATCGAAGGGAACGTACATGAGGTTGGGTCTTGGGAGCTTAGGGTCTTGGCTGTTCGGCAGACGGCCCCGTATTGCTACAAAGAAACAGCCCCGCCGGGAAGTTCCGGGCGGGGCTAGGTTTCGTGGTTTGATTTTCGTGATTCGTGATTCGTGATTTATGAGCTGTGGCTTAGCAGCTTACTGCCAGAAACAAACCACGAATAACGAATAACAAGCTAGGCGTTGAGACCTTCGGCGGAGGCAATCAGCTCGGCCAGGTCAAACACCTGCACATCTGATTCGCGCTCCTTGTTTTTGACGCCGTCAGCCATCATAGTCATGCAGAACGGGCAGGCCACGGCAATGACGCTGCCGCCGCGGTTGGAGCCGGCGGGCAGCACCGGGGCGGTGCTTTCCACGCCCTGCAGGTTCAGCAGGGCTTCGGCATTGCCGTCGAGCGTGGCCAGGGCTTCCTCGGCGCGCTCAATGTTCACTTCCTTTTTGCCGGGCTCGGCGTCTTTCCACATCTGGGCGCCGCCGGCACCGCAGCAGAGGCCGTTGGTTTTGCAGCGCTTCATCTCTACCAGGTCGGCGTCGAGCACCTCCAGCACATCGCGCGGGGCCTCGTAGATGTTGTTGGCGCGGCCCAGGTAGCAGGAGTCGTGGAACGTGATGCGGCGGCCCTTGAACGACTCGCCGCCCTTGGCCGTCACCTTGCCCTCGTTGATAAGCTGCTGCAAGAAGGTGCTGTGGTGAATCACTTCGTACTCGCCGCCCAGCGCCGGGTACTCGTTTTTGATGGTATTGAAGCAGTGCGGGCAGGCCGTTACCACCTTTTTGATGCCGTAGCCATTGAGGGTGGTGATGTTCTGCATGGCCTGCATCTGAAACAGGAACTCGTTGCCGGCGCGCTTGGCCGGGTCGCCGGTGCACGATTCTTCCATGCCCAGCACGGCATAGTTGGTGCCCACATGGTCCAGAATACGCACGAAGGCGCGCGTCACACGCTTGTACCGGTCGTCGAAGGCGCCAGCGCAGCCCACCCAGAACAGCACTTCCGGGGTTTCACCCTTGGCGGCCAGGTCGGCCATCAGCGGCACAGATATGGGGCGTTTGGCAGTTTGCTCAGCCATTATATTTGGGTTGTTAAGGTCGTCATGCAGAGGCGCAGCCGAAGCATCTCGTTGGCGTGGCAACTCTGTCATTCCGAGTGGAGCGAGGAATGACGTTATGACGCATCAGACGACCCAACCGTTCGTGCACCACTCCCCCAGAGCATCACGGAGCAGCAGGTTCCTAACGGCGAATTCATCCGTTTCCCCTGCTATAATGCCTACTTTTGCTGGCCCCATCCGTAGGTCAGCTAGATGTCCCAGCCCGCTCCCGTCGACGAACAAGCCCAGGATCAACAGCTGCTCGACAAGCTGCGGCCGTCGCGCATCATTCTGCCGGTGATTATCGGGCTGAG
>JANNDE010000356.1:0-15435 GCA_031387395.1 Hymenobacter sp. | reverse complement strand
CCCTCCCCATCGGATTCCGCGCATCAAGCGGCGGGGGGCTAGGGGGTGGGGTTACGGTGGACGGGAAGTGGCGAAATTAAACTTTAAGTGGCGAAATTAAACTTTCAGACCACTAGTTACTACCAACATGTCGCCCCGCGGGGGCTAAGAGTGCGTAAGCCCCAATGAAGAATGAGGAATTGCGGTCAACTTTACCAATTCTCCGTCTCTCATTCCTCTTATCAAGCAAAGTGCCCATGCTGCCTTTTTTGCTGATTGATGCTTTCACCACCGAGCCCCTGCGCGGCAATCCCTGCGCCGTGGTGCTTGATGCCGACGACCTTGACCCCGCGCTGCGCCAGCGCCTGGCCCGCGAGTTCAACCAATCGGAAACCGCGTTTGTGAACCGCGCCGCGCCCGGCAGTCCCGAGTTCACGGTGCGCTTCTTCACGCCGGCCGAGGAAATTCCGCTGGCCGGGCATCCCACCATTGCCACCGTCACGGCCCTGCTGCACGCGGGCCGGGTGGCGCTGCCCGCCGCTGGTGAGGCCCTCACACTCACGCTGCACCTGCTGCATGGCCCCATTCGGGTTGATGTGCTGCCGGGGGCGGCTGGTGGGCCGGCGCTGGTGTGGATGACCCAGCGGCCACCCGTTTTCGGGGCCACGCACGCGCCGGAAATCGTGCTGCCACTTTTCGGCCTTACCCCCGATGACCTGCTGCCCGGCGCGCCCATCCAGACGGTGAGCACCGGCACCCCGCAGCTGATGGTGCTGCTGCGCGACCACGCCGCCCTGCGCCGCGCCCACGTAGCCGATGCCGCCGGCCTGGGCCGCTACCGTGCCGAGAGCGACTTTTTCAGCCCGCACCTGTTTTACCTGAGTGGGGCCACGCCGGCCGGCCACACCTTCGCCCGCCATTTCGGCACCCCGCCCGACGTGTCGGAAGACCCCGTTACGGGTTCGGCCACCGGCGGCATGGCGGCCTACCTCTGGCACCATGGCTATATCGATTCGCCCGAGTTCATCGCCGAGCAGGGCCACGATATGGGCCGCGCCGGCGCGGTGCAGGTGCGCGTACACGGCCCCCGCGAGGCCATTGCGGCGGTGCAGATTGGCGGCACTGGCGTAGTGGTATTGGAAGGTAGCCTGCGCGAGGATTTATAGGGAGGGGGCATAACCTGATTTTGGGTTAAGCGGTTTAGGGAAGGGCGGTGATGCTGAGCGCAGCACAGCGGAGTCGAAGCATCTCGCTCGGGGCAGTAATCCAATCGATTGAATTAGTGGTGGCACGCGAGATGCTTCGACTCTGCTCCGCTGCGCTCAGCATGACGTCCTGCTAAACTCTCAACCCCTCCCCAAGTGCCCGAACTACCCGAAGTCGAAACCTACCGCCGATTTATCAACGAGCTGGCCGTGGGCCAGACCATCGCCGCCGTGCAGGTGAACGATGCCCACGTGCTGGCCACGCCCGAAGACCAGCTTCGCGCCGGCCTCGTGGGCCGCAGCATCAGCGGCACCAGCCGGCTGGGCAAAAACTGCTTTCTGGAGCTTGATAACGGCCAGGTGCTGGTGCTGCACTTCGGCATGACCGGCGACATTGGGGCCTACCGCGACGAGCCCGACGCCCCGCGCTTCACCCGCGTAGCCCTGCACCTGGAGGGTTCCGGCCTGCGCCTGGCTTTCATCGACCCGCGCAAATTCGGCCGCATTCGCCTCGCCGACAGCGCCGCCGCCTACCAGGCCGCCAAGAAAATCGGCCCCGATGCCCTCGCCATCACCGCCGCCGAGCTGCAGGCCAGACTCAGCCGCCGCAAAACGCTGCTCAAGCCGCTGCTGCTCGACCAAAGCATCCTCGCCGGCCTCGGCAACTGGATTGTGGATGAGGTGCTGTTTCAGGCCAAAATCCACCCCGAGCGGCTGGGGAATTCGCTTACGGAAAAGGAGTCCAAAGCCCTGCACGCCGCCATTCAGCTGGTGCTCACTACGGCCATCAGCCACGAGGCCAACTACCGGCATTTCCCCAAATCCTTTCTCATTCACGCCCGCGAGTGGGACGATTCGGCCGCGCCCGGCTCCGATGCACACACGTATTGCCCACGCCACCCGAAGGTAAAAATCGAGAAATACTACGTGGGCGGCCGTGCCACCTACATCTGCCCGAAGTGCCAGCCCGCACCGGCTATTCCAGCCTGAAATTTGAGATGGACAACATGCCGGCGCAAGCACCAAACCCGATGATGAGCACGAGCAGCATACTCAGAAAGTAAGGTGCCGCGTGGCCATCGCTCGTCCGGCTGAACAGGCTGCTTAAACCCAGTAGCAGGTTGACGGCCACCTGGCCCAGATAAACAATTCCGAAAATGAAAGCGGAGCCACCGGCGGTCGGTTTGGCGACGAGCCCTAATGCCACGGCGGCCACCAGCACCGCTATCAGGTTATTGCGAATGATGTGCTGCGCGGGCTTGTCCATGGTTAAGCGAATGACTGGAAAGTAGACGGCTAATGATTGATGTGCAGATTCGAGAGAATCAGCCCGCAGATGCCCAGCCCAATCAACAGCACCAGCAGCGCCGACAAAATAAACGCCGTCACCCAGCGCATTTTGTTGAAAAAGGACAGCATCGCCGCCGCAATGCCGTTGACAACGGCCAGCACCAGAACCGCTATCAGCACGCTGCCAATGGAGCGGGTGAACAGGAAGTTCAGCACCAGCAGGCCCAGATTAACCGCAATGGGCCAGTTGATGGGCTTCTTTTCCTGGGGTGGGGTCGGAGGCGTTGAGAGCGGTTTCATTAGATGATGCCCACGCGCTCGGCCCGCAATTCCTCCAGCCGCGCCAGTTTCTCGGGGTCGCGGTAAAAGATGTTCATCGTCTCGAACGGAATGATTTTCAAATCCTTGCTCACGATGTGCACGCAGGATTTTTTCACCGCCCGCACGTCGAAATTATGCGCGTCCATGAATTGCAGAATAATTATCCGAAATAAATTTTCGTAGCCCAAATTAGGCGCCGAAACCTGCGGCAGGCAGCACAGCAGCTGGTTGATTTCGGGCACCACGGTATCCACGGTATTGGCGGTGCTGAAGAGTTTGAGCATGTGCTGGCGCAGGCGCGGGTCGCGCTCATACACGATGGTATTGCCGCCGTTCTGGAGCAGCTCGGCGGGGTCGACGTAGCGGGTGAGGGGGAATACCTCGCCGTCGAGCTTCAGGGCGTAGGCCATGGCCAGCGCGTCGGGGTTGCAGGGCACGGGCAGCAGGTCCTCGGCCGTGAACACCGGGCTTTGGTCGATGATGCCCTGGCGCACTTCCGTCAGCGAAAACGAGTCGGTTTCGGGGTTGAAGTTATCGAGCCGGCCGGCCGCCTGGGTGGGCTGAAACGTGACCCCGCGAATGCACTTCTGTTTCAGCGCGTAGTCGATGATGTCGCCCATCTCATCATCGTTCAGGCCCTTTTGCAGCGTCACGACCAGCGTGGTGGCGAGGTTATACTTATTAAGGTGCTCGATGGCCTGCTGGCGCACCGCGCGCAGGTCGCGGCCGCGCATGGTCATCAATACGTTCTCGCGGAACGAGTCGAACTGCAGATACACCTCGAACGCGCCCGCGTACGTGGCCAGCCGCGCCACGAAGGCCTCGTCCTTGGCCAGGCGCACGCCGTTAGTATTCACCATCAGGTGCTTGATGGGCTTGCGCTTGCACATGTCCAGGATTTCCCAGAACTGCGGATGCAGCGTGGGCTCGCCGCCGGAGATTTGCACCACGTCGGGTTCGCCCTCGTTGGCCACCACCAGGTCCACCATGGCTTCCACTTCTTCCAGGGTGCGGTGCCGGCCGTGGGTGGGGCTGCTTTCGGCGTAGCAGGTGGGGCAAGTCAGGTTGCAGCGGTCGGTTATCTCGATGACGGTGAGGCAGCTGTGCTGCTCGTGGTCGGTGCACAGGCCGCAATCATACGGGCAGCCGAAGTGCGTGGCCGTACCAAAGCGGCGCGGCGTTTCGCTGGGTTTCACGTAGTTGCGGATGCTTTTGTAATACTCAATGTCGGTGGCAATGCGCACCTTCTGCCGTCCGTGCTCGGGGCAGCGCTTGAGCATGAACACGTTGCCGTCTTCAAATACAATCTTGGCCTCGATGCGGCGCAGGCACCGCGGGCAGAGGCTAAGCGTGAAGTCGTAGTAGGTGTAGGGCCGTTCGGGCATGGCGCGGGGGCTGGGAAAGAATGGGGGCGATGAAAGGGGCATCAGCGGCGCAGGGCCTGCCGCACCTCGTAGGGCGTTATCTGGTAGGGGTAATTCTCGTAAATGGTGTTATCCTCGTTCAGCTGGTAGCCTTTGGCCAGGCACTGCAGCGCGAATTGCAAACGCGTCCGGCCTTCGGCTTCGCGGCGCTGCGCCCGGTAAGTTAGCCCAAGGTAATAGTTGGCGTCGGGGTGTTGCGCGTACTGGTGCAGGCACCGCCGCAAATACTGCCCGGCCAGCGCGTAGCGGCCCATTTTCCAGTACAGCACCCCGGCGTAGAACAGGCTGTTGAAATGAATGTCGGCCTCCGCGATGCTGCTTTTCTGCAAGGCCTGGTCGCGCTGCAAGGCCTGCTCCGCCCGGGCGTAATCACCCATTTTCAGGTAGCACAATCCCTCGAAAAACGGGTAGGTGTGGTCCATCTCGCGGCCGTTGGGGCTGCGCCGCCCGGCCAGCTGAAAATCGGCCAGGCCGCCCGCGTAGTCCTTGGTTTTGATAACCTTCAGGAACCCCCGGTAGGGCAGCCACACTTGGGGGTCGAGCGCCACGGCCTGGTCTTCCAGCGCGAAGGCCTTCTCCCAGTTGCCGTCTTTCACCAAGGGCACAGCCTTATGCTGGTAGGCAATGGCAATGTTGGGGCAAATGGCAATCAGGCTGTCGCAATACTGGCTCCAGCGCGGGTCGTTGTAGCTGATTTTTTCGGCGCCCTGCTCGATGTAGCGCGTCACCAGCGAGTCGCGGTAGGTTTTGCGGCTGCAGGCATCGGCCGGCCGCCGCCCGGTTTCTGCCTGCCCGCAACTGGCCAGCGGCAGCGCCAATAGGCTGCTAAGGAGTAACGGCCACCACTTTGCCCGCATGGATTTTAAAATTTAAGTAAGCGATATAGCGGACCGGATAAGGCGCTTTTCCAGCTTGCCAGTCGGTCAGGGTTTGCAGAAAGGCGTACAGCTCGCGCACCAGCTCCGGGGGCAAGTTTGCACGCCGGTATTGCGTATCGGTTTGCAGCAGCTGCGTGCGAGGCTCGCGCCGCCCCTGGCAGTCGATGATGAACCGAAAAGTAACATGCCCTTCGCCCCGGTATTGCCGCCCGTTGCGCCCAATAAAGGCCTGGGCCTGCTCGGCCAGCGTTTCGGAGCTGCGCGGGTACTTGCCCGCCACGCTGTAGTAGCGTGCCACGGGTGCCTGGGCGCAGGCGGGGTTGCGGGCGGCGGCGGTGTCCAGGTACTCCCCGCTGGGTAGCTTGATGTACTGGGCGTGGGTGGTTAGCGTGGCTGTGGGCAGCAGGAGCGCCAGTAGCAGCAGGTGTTTCATGCCGATGCTGCCGTAGCCGGCTCGATGCGGTACCGGCACGGCGCGCACAGGCTCAGCGTGAAGTCGTAGTAGGTGCGGGGCCGTTCGGGCATGGCGGGGGAAATCGGATAAGGAGAGGAATCAGCGGCGGAAGATAGAGCAAAATAGGAAGTCCGGCTGTTAACGCCTGTCAACCTTATCTGGCGTACGCTTGCGAAGGATGACAGCTGTTTTCCCTCTATTAGGACTTGCGCAAAGGTTTGTTTTTTTAGCCCCAGCAGGGCGGCATATCGGTAGTAAATCCCTGGTAGTGAGAACAAAGCCCCCGCGGGGTCCTGCCCGGAGGGCGACATTCGTCAGATGGATGCCAACGAGTGTCGCCCTCCGGGTAGGACCCCGCTGGGGCTTTATTCTTGTTTATCAATTATTTACTACCGACGTGTCGCCCCACTGGGGCTTAAATTGCGTAAGTCCTATCTATTTATCTGCTCGTTTCCCTCAGCTCTTGTGTCACCTCGAACTCCGTAATCTGCTCCGGGTAGTTGGCGTAAAAAATATTGTCCTCATTCAGCCGGTAGCCGCCAATGAGCGCCCGTTGGGCGGCCTCCAGGTGCTGCCGCGCCAGGGTCGGCTGGCCCTGCGCACGGTAATTCAGGGCTAGGCAGTAATTGGCCTCCGGGTGCTGCGGGTAGGCTTTCAGGCACTGCTGCAGGTAGGTTTGGGCCTGCGCGTAATGTTTGAGGCGGGCCGCCACCACGCCGGCATACCACAGCGTGTTGAAGTGGATTTCGCCCTGACCATCGCGGCCGCGCTGCAAGGCCATGTCGCGGGCAAAGGCGGCTTCGGCCAGCTGGTAATGGCCCAGCTCCAGCTCGCTAGCACCCTCGAAAAACGCGTACGTGTGGTCCATCTCGCGGCCGTTGGGCTTGAGCTTCGCCACGCGCTGGAAATCAGCAATGGCCCCGGCATAATCCTTGGCGAAAATGCACTTGAGAAAGCCCCGGTAGGCCAGCCAGCGGTTGGCATCCAGCGCCACCGCCTTGTCCACCAGCGGAAATGCCTTGGCGTAGTCGCCGCACTTAATGAGCGGCATGGCCTTCTGCTGGTAGGCGTAGGCAATGTTGGGGCAGGCGGCAATGAGGCTGTCGCAATACTGCCCCCACTGCGGGCTGAGGGAGCTGATGCGGTGCGCGCCCCGGTCGAGGTAGCGGGCCACGAGGGTGTCCTGGTAGGCTTTGCTGCCGCAGTCGCCGGCCGCCACGCTGGTTTTGGCAGGCTGCTGGCAGTGTCCCAGCCGCGCCAGGGCCAGCAGGCTAAGGAATAACGGCCACGACTTTGCCATCGGTTATTTTGAACGTTAAGTAAGTGAAATAGCTCACGGCGGGGCCGCTATAGGTGACGGTGCGCCAGTCCTTGAGGGTTTTCAAAAAAGCGTACAGCTCATTCACCAGCTCCGGCCGGAAGTGCGTGGGCGCGTAGCGCGCATCGGTTTGCAGCACCTGCGTCATCGGCTGCCGAAACCCCGCGCAATCGACCACAAACCGAAACGTAACGTAGCCGCTGCCGCTGAATTTGCGGTTGCCGCGCTGTAAGAAGGCGACGGCCTCCCGCACCAGCGTAGGCGAGCTGCGCGGGTACTTCCCATCCACGGCGAAGTAGGGCAGGGTCATGGTCTTTGCGCAGGCAGGGTTGCGGATGGTAGTGGTGTCCAGGTATTCGCCTTCGTGGAAGTTGAGGTACTGGGCACGGGTGGGTAAGGTAGCGGTGAATAGTAGCAGGAAGATTGGAAGCAGGTGTTTCATGCAGCGGCTGGCGTTGCTTTGGGGCAGCGTGTATGGAGCAGGATTAGAGAAGGGCTGCAGTCAGCATCGTATTGTTCGAGCTTAAGAGGCAGAGTTATCGCTGAAAAGCAAGTCAGAATGGAATATAACGGCGGGTGTAATTACGGTTTCTTACTACAGCGCCATCATTGGCATTGATGATTATGCTGCTAAAATGGCTGATTCCAGGTTTTTCCTCTCTGCTGTTGCTGAAAACCCATGTTAATGAATTTAATTCCGAATTATATTTCAGCGACAAGTTGTTCGGAGTTAACCATTTTTTGTTGCCATGCCAGTTGTGTCGGCAGACATCAGCAGCTTCTTGTATAGAAATTATTTGGGCTTTAGCAGGGGTCGCAGCTATTGTCGGAAGGTTTATTTGGGTGATGACGTTGCCTCTGTCATCCAATGTCATGCCGGCTAAGTAAAAACCGGATTTGGTATTCAGCGTGCGGCATTCAAAGCATATATAATAAGTGCCAACTTGCCATTTGTAATTTCTTGCATCTGTGTACGCTGAATATAATTGGGGTAAATCAACGATTTGTCCGTTGCTAAATACCATGTTTTTGTAAAAATTCGGGCCAAGTCTTTCAATTAAGTATAAACTGGTTCTCGCTCTGATACTGTCGGGCAATTCGCTTAATGAGCTGATACTTTTGGGTTCATATAGACCCATGAAATAAGGAGCGCCGCATTCACCATTGCTGGTGGTGAGCGTGTCCGGTTTTGAAATTTTAACAGCTGGTTTAAGATTTGTCGGTTGACCAGTCGAGTAGTGTGGATTAGAACAAAATACCACAATGATTATTGCAGAGAGCATCTGATTTAAGCTTAATAGAAAACTTAATATTCTTTTCATAGCGCTAATTAGAAGAAGAAGTTGGGGCCATTTCTCGCGCCCACCCCCAAACATAATACCCCAGCCCCGCCACGCACGCCCATTGTATCGCCGTGAGCCCCAGCCCCGGCAGCGCCGCCGTGGGCTTGATAAACTCCACCAGCAGCCGGAACAGCAGGTAGCCGCTCAGAAACAGCTCGAATCGCCGGCCATTGGCCAAATTCCTGCGGCGTTCCAATAGCCACAGCAGCAGCGCCAGCGTCCCCAGAAACAGGATTTCGTAGAGGTTGGTGGGATGGCGATAGATGCCATCGCCAAAGTTGATGCCCCAGGGCAGGGCGGTGGCCGAGCCGTAGGTGCCATCCTCCAGCCCGCTGAAAAAGCAGCCGAGCCGGCCGATGCTCAGGCCCAGTACGATGGGGAAAACCATGAGGTCGCCGCTGCTGGCCGTCACGCCGAGGCGCTTTTTGGTGAGCTCGACGCCGATGAGGCCACCGAGGAAGCCGCCCACGATGGTTTTATTGGTGAAATAGTAGAGCCAGCCGCCGGGCGGGTGCGCCAGCAGCCCGGGGTGCTCCAGCAGGCCCAGCAGGCGCGAGCCGAGCAGGGCCCCGGCGGCGGCCCCCACAAAAATCCACTGCCGGTTGGCGTCGCTGATGCGGTCGGCGTGGGTGGTGCGCAGGTATGTGTAGAGGCGGAAGCCCAGCGTGTAGGCCAGCACCTCGCACAGCAGGTGCACGGGCAGGCGCGCGGGACCCAGGGCCAGCTCGACGGGGAAATGCATGAGGCAGAGACGCATCGTTGCGTCTCGTCGTTGGATAAGGCCGGCACGATGGAAAAGCGTGCGGTGCAAACGACGAGACACAAAGATGCGATTCTACAACTCGTTATTCTTCGCGGCGGCTTTGCGGGTGAGGGCCGTGAGGGGCGAGCGGGTGATTTCCGACTCGCTCTCGAAGCCGGTGCGGCGCACGTTGGCGGCCGGGCTTTCGCCGGTGGCGGGCAGGGCGCGGTTCATCCAGCTCAGAATGTCGGTGGTGGTGCCGGGCAGCAGGCCGTGGAAGGCGGCCAGGAATTTGGCCGGCAGCGACAGAATAACCTCGCCGTCGCCGCGGCGGCAGGCGTTCCAGATTTGGCGGGCGGCCTGCTCGGCACTCATCGTGAGGCCCGGCAGGGCATCGGCCACGCTGAACCAGGCAAACTCTTTTTTGTGCTGCCCCTTCACCTCGGCGTGGCCCTGGCTGCCGGTGCGCAACAGGCCCGGGCACACGGTGGTCACGGTGATATCATACTGGCGCAGCTCGGCCCGAAAGCCTTCGGACAGGCCCACCAGGGCAAATTTGCTGGCGCTATACGGGGCCATGTGGGGCAGGGCCACCTTGCCGCCCAGGGAGGAAATATTCACGATGCGGCCCGCCCCCCGGCTGCGCATGCTGGGCAGCACCGCCTGCATGGCATGCAGCGGGGCCCAGAAGTGCGTGGCCATCGACTCCTCAAAGTCGCGCACGTCCATGTTGTCCAGCGGGCCGGCGGTGATGATGCCGGCGTTGTTGACGAGCACGTCGACCGGCCCGAGGCGGGTTTCGACTTCGGCCACCATGGTGCGCACCTCGGCTTCGTTGGTGATGTCGCGGGAGAGGGTGAGCACGTCGGCTTCGGCCGCGCCGGCCATGAGCAGGTCCTGGCGGGCGCGGGCCAGCTCGGCCTCATCGCGGGCGCAGATGGCCACCCGGGCCCCCTCGGCCACGGCCTGGCGGGCCAGCACGAGGCCCAGCCCGCGCGAGCCGCCGGTGATGAGCACTACGCGGCGGCTCAGGTCGTAGGAGCCGCGGCGGCTGCTCCAGGCGGCGGCGGCCAGGGCGGCGGCACCGAGGCCGGCGGCCAGCAGCCAGTTTGTTTTCGAGCGTTTAGCTTGTTTCATGGGCAATAATATGGGAAAAGGCCCGGAAAAGTTGCAAGGTCGGCCGAAGAGGCCCGAATTTTTGGGACTCGCTGGCACGAAACGCGGTCAGGGCCGCGTTCGGATGGGGGTGGGCCGGGTTTTCGGCCGATATTTACACCGTCATCGCGCCAGGTTTCGGCGCGGTTGATTTCTACTTTTTTGTCTTCTGATATGAAATTTCTGTTGCTCTCGCCGCTCGTGGCCCTGGCGCTGCTGGCGGCCCCGGCGCCCGCTCGCGCGCAGGCCCCGGCCACCGTCAAAACCAAGGTAAAGGCTGCCGGCCAGGCCAGCGTGAAAACCAGGGCCACAGTAGCCGCCGCCCCGGCCGAAGCGCCCGAAACCGTATTTGCCCCCGATGCCGTGGTCGACGCCAAGGCCAGCGCCCTCACCACCAACATGCAGCAGAACCTGGGCCTCAGCCCCCAGCAAACCGAGAAGGTGCGCGTCATCAACCGGCGCGGGGTGGAAATGGTGGAAGCGGGCCGCCTGCGCCACAAGGCCGACCCGCGCAAGCTGGCCGGCATCATCGAAAGCGCTGGCCGCTCGCGCCTCGAAGCCCTGAAAGAGGTGCTCACGCCCGCCCAGTTCAACAAATACCAGCGCAAGCGCGAGGAGAAAATGGGCGTGCCCAACGTGCAGGGCGTGCAGGGCAACGCCGCCCCCGGCCTGGGCGGCGGCGTGCCGACCGAGTAAGGGACGTCAAATAGACGACAACTGTCATCCTGAGCGCAGCGAAGGACCTTATCACCGCTGCGCAGTCGTTATCGGACGTGATAAGCTCCTTCGCTGCGCTCAGGATGACAGACGATTTAAAAAAGCGCCGGATTCGCCTGAATCCGGCGCTTTTTTGTGGGCGGCCGCATCATCCGCCGCTACCCCGGCGTATCCTTGCTCCATGACGCCGACTTCTGCTCCTGCTGCCCCCAACCGCCTCGCTGCCCTCTTATCCCGCGCCGGGCTCGACTGGTTTCTGCTGGCCCTGATTGGCGTGATGGTGCTGGCCTACTTCATGCCTGGTTTGGGCAGTAAAGCCAGCCCCGTGCCGTGGCATGGCATTACCACGGTGGGCGTGGCGCTGGTTTTCTTCTTCTACGGCCTCAAGCTGAGCTTCGAAAAGCTGCGCGCGGGCATGCGCAACTGGCGGCTGCACACGCTGGTGCAGCTGAGCACCTTTGGGCTGTTTCCGGTGCTGGCGCTGCTGGGGCGGCCTTTTTTTGGGGCCGAGGGCGGCGAGCTGCTCTGGCAAAGCATCTTTTTTTTGTGCGCGCTGCCCAGCACGGTGTCCACGTCGGTGGTGATGGTGAGCATTGCGGGTGGCAACCTGCCGGCGGCCATTTTCAACGCCAGCATTTCGAGCCTGCTGGGCATTGCGCTCACGCCGCTGCTGTGCAGCTTTTTCCTGCATACCGGCACCGGCGGTGGCCAGCTCTGGAGCCTCGCGGGGCAGCTGTTGTGGCAGGTGGTGCTGCCGGTAGGGGCGGGGGTGCTGCTCAACGCGCGCTTCCACGCCTTTGTCGACCGCCACAAGGCCGGCCTGCGTATTTTCGACCAGGTTACCATCCTGCTCATCGTGTTCACCGCCTTCTGCGATTCGTTTGCCGAGGGCATTTTCAGCCGCTACCGCCCGGCCGACGTGTTCAGGCTGGGCGTGGGCATGGTGGGGCTGTACCTGGCGGTGTTCGGCATCATCTGGGGCCTGAGCCGCGCCCTGAAATTTCCGCGCGCCGACCAGATTGTGGCCGTGTTCTGCGGCTCGAAAAAGTCGCTGGTGCACGGCAGCGTGATGGCCAGCCTGCTGTTTCCGGGCGCGGCGGCCACCGGCCTCATCCTGCTGCCGCTGATGCTCTACCACGCCCTCCAGATTGTGCTGGCCAGCAGCATGGCGCAGTACCTGGGCCGGCAGGTGGCGGGGGCCGAACCGGTGCCGGCCTGACGCGGGGACCTCACCCCCAGCCCCTCTCCTCAGGAGAGGGGAGCCACGGCGGTGTATTCAGCAGTCCACACACACAAAGGCCCGATTTCAATTGAAATCGGGCCTTTCCATCAGTTAAATTTGGCAACTCAGCTCATGCCGAATACTACAACGTCAGGCTCCCCTCTCCCAGTGGAGAGGGGCCGGGGGTGAGGTTAGGCCCCCAGCTTCTCCCCAAAAAACGCCAGTGTCAGGGCCCAGGCCTCTTTGGCGGCTTCGGGGTGGTAGCTGGGGCGGGCGTCGCAGTGGAAGCCGTGGTCGGCGTACGAAATCACGGTGTTGATGTAGGGCTTATCGGCTGCTTCCACGGCCTCGATTACCTGGGCAATCTGCGCTTTGCCGATGTGTTCATCGAGCCCGCCCCAGAAGAAAAGGTGGGTAGCGTGCAGGTCTTTGGCGCGGTCGGCAATGGTTTCGGTGCCGCCACCGTAGTACGACACGGCTGCCGCCAGGGGCAATACCGCATTGGCCAGGAAGGCAACCCGGCCGCCCAGGCAGAAGCCCACGCTGCCGATTTTATCGGTTTTCACCAGCGCTTGCTGCTGCAGCCAGTCGTAGGAGGCCCGCAGGTCGGCCGTCAGGTCGGGGTTGTTGATGGCCACGTAGTGCGGCATGGCCTCGGTAGCGAAGTTGGCGTAGGCAATTTCCAGGCCCGGGGCAGCGGTGCGGTGGAACAGCTCGGGGGCAATAACGGCATAGCCGGCGGCCGCCAGCCGGTCGGCCACGCTGCGGATGTGCTCGTTCACGCCAAAGGCTTCCTGAAGCAGGATGATGCCGGGCACGGGGCCGGTGCTGCCGGGGAAGGCCACGTAGGCGCGCATTTCAGTGCCGTCGGCGACGGTAAGCGTTACAAAATTCGGGTCGCTCATTTGATAAGAATAGTGAGTAGTTCGGCCCTGAAACAAGCGAACGGCCAATTGTTCATTGGCTCGGGCCGGCGGGCACCTGCGGCAGCGGTCGCGAGCCTGAAGCGTGCGGCGGGGGGAGAGAGCGCGGTTTCTTCTAACGCTGGGCATCGAACGGGGAACCGCTTCAGGGTGCTCGTTGGCAAGCCCATCGGGGGGCTACCGCGCCCCGCGTTCCAGGCCCTGCAGCTGGCCCTCAATCTGGTCGGCGAACGTATTGATTTTGTCGAGGCCGGTGCGGGCTTCCTCAATCTGGCCGCGCTGGTAGCGGGTGGCCAGCTCCTGGCCGGTGCGCAGCATCTGCTGCACGGTGCGCTCGAGCTCCTGCACGGCGGGCAGGTGGCCCATTTCGGGGCGCAGCGACGTCTGAATCCACTGTCCCAGGGCGTTGTCGGCGTAGGAAAACAGCGTTGGCTCGGCTTCGCGAACGCCGTAGAGCACCGAGCGCAGCCGCGACTTAAAGAGCACCTGCTTCACGCGGGCCTGCTGAAAATCGAAAGAAGATAAAGGCATGCCAGTGCGAAAGAAGTCGTCCAAAAATTGTCTGTAAAGATAGGTCGGTTTTAGCCGGCGGTAGCATCACCGAGGGCCTGCGCGGAGGCATCGCGCGCTTTTTCGAGGGCCTGGCGGGCGTGCACCAGGTCGGTTACCTCGAAGCCGAACACCATGATGCCGGCCGGCTGGTCACGCTCGCGAAACTGCTGGTACACGAAGTTGAAATACGAGTTGCGCGGAGCCGGGCCGGGCTCGCGCTCCAGCTGCAGGGGCAGCTCGTGGGCCCGGAAGGTTTCGCCGGTTGCGAACACGTGGTTGAGCAGCGGGATAATCTCCTGGCTCACTACTTCGGGCAGGGCTTCGGCCACGGTGCGGCCCAGCAGCTGCCGGTGCTGAAACACCTGCTGGTAGTTGGGGTTCACGAACTCGTAGCGGTGCCCGGCCCCGCGCAGCATGCAGATAACGGCCGGGGCCTGCATAAACAGGCTCTGGTAGGTTTCGCGCTGGCTTTCGGCGCGCTGGTACAGCTCATGGGCCTGCTCGGCGAGCGTGTTCTGCTGCTCGTTGGCGCTAAGTAGCTCCTGCACCATCTGGCGCTGCTCGTGGATATCGTTGGCCGCGCCCACCCACATGGTAATGTTGCCCTGGGCATCGCGCCGCGGCACGTTTCGGATGAGCACCCACCGGTACTGCCCGTCGTGGCGGCGCAGGCGATATTCGTACTGCAGCGGGGTTCCGTCGGCCAGGGCTTTCGCCCAGCGCTGCACCAGGCCGGCCTGGTCGTCGGGGTGGGTGATTTCGTCCCAGTCGATGGCCTGCATCTGCGCCTGGGTTTTGCCCGTAAATTCCAGCCAGCGGTTGTTGAAGTAGTCGGGCGTGCCATCGGGGCGGTTGGTCCACACCAGCACGGGCAGGCTATCCATAATGAACTGGGCGCGTTGCTGGGCTTCATCGAGGGCCAGTTGGGCCTGGGCTGCTGCCTGGGCGGCGCGGTAGCCGGCGGTCACGTCCTGCGGAATCTGCAGGATGTATTGCAAAGTGCCGTCGGAGTGCAGAATCGGGTAGTGGGTAATCTGCCAGTACCGTTCTTCGGTGCCGCCGCCCAGCTCGGTGGGGCGCTCCAGGTCGTAGCGCAGTAGGGGCATGGCATCGGGGCGCCGGGTCTGACGCACTTGCTCGTGGGAGGCCGCCAGGTCGCGCTGGCTTTCCAGGGCAGAAGGGTAGGCCTCGAAAATATGGCGCCCCACGGCTTGCTCGCGCGGCAGCAGGGATATTTCCACGTGCTGGTCGGAGTTATCGAGGATGGTGCCATTGGGAGCCAGCAACAGGTAAGACCCCGGCAGCGCCCGAAACAGGGCGTTATAATCGATAGCAGGAGGAGTGTCAGTCATGAAAAAAACAGATGATGCCACGAAGGAAACCGGGAGGGCGGGAAATGCGAAGCACCTGCCCCCCTGTTGGCGATACGTAAAGGAGGCTTGCGGCGGTTGTCAGCGGAGCGATACTTATTCGGAAAGCAATGCATTTGGCCTGCTCGCCCCCATTCCGGCCGCGAAGCAGCGCCGGCGGCAGCAGTTCCACAAGGTTCAATTGAAGCGGAAAATTGGGAGCCGGAGCACCTCGAAAAGTTCGATTTCAATTCTACAAGGTGTAATTGAAGCGTTATCCGCGCCGGTTGCTTTCGAGGCGATGATGCCATTTCAATTCCACAAGGTCCAATTGAAGCTCATGCTGTTAGAGGTGCAGGCTACTTCATCGTACTATTTCAATTCCACAAGGTCCAATTGAAGCCATCTTTGGGCAGCGTAATGCCGGCCTTCGTAATGTATTTCAATTCCACAAGGTCCAATTGAAGCGTTACGTCCGCACCGGTGGCGCTCACCATGCCGCTTATTTCAATTCCACAAGGTCCAATTGAAGCTCGCTTGGCCGAAATATATTTAGGACTTAC
>JANNDE010000290.1:0-4156 GCA_031387395.1 Hymenobacter sp. | reverse complement strand
CCCGCACCCAGCGCCTGATAGTGGCGAAATAGCCCAGGCCTGCTTCGGCATCTTCCCAACCAGCAAAAAGTCACCTGCCCGCAGGCAGGTGACTTATTTTATGCGACAAATACATCGATCCACACAGCGTGAAGCCCACCGAATTTGAATACCTACTTCCGCTTGCGGAAATACACGTCGTTGCTGATGGATTCGAGCTTCACCACCGGGCCGCTGCCCTGCAACGTGCCTTGCAGCCAGTAGCCGAAATCGGGGTTGCGGCGCAGGGCGGTACTGAAGGCAATGTCCTGGTCGGTGTAGACTTCGCCGCTCAGGGTTTTCAGCGACAGCTCCGCGCCCGTAGCCTCGGGCCAGGTCACATCGACAAATCCGCTCAGCGACTTGGCCTCGATGACGTTGTGGAAGCCCACGATATCAACGTTGCCGCTGTAGGTGAACACGCGCAGGGCTACGTCGGCGGGCAGGGTGATGTCGTAGGTGATGTCGTCGCACACCTGCTGGCCGAACCACATGTTGCGGCCGTAGCCATGGTCGTCGTAGCCGGCGCAATCGCCGGGGCGGGCCTTTTTCAGCATTTCCTTATCGAAATCGGCCGTCACGCGCAGCTGGTCGGCGGCCGGGGCCACGGTTAGCTGCAAGGCATCGTTCAGGCGGTTCTGATTGATACTCACGGTAGCCTTCAGCGCCAACTGGCCCACCGCGCCGGGCCGCACCCGGATGCTGGTGGCCTGGCGCAGGTCGAGAAATACGCGCTGGCCGGCCGCGACCGGCGCCGTTTTTTCGATGATTTTCTGGGCGGCGGCTGGCCGGGCCACTGCAACTGCGAGCAACAGGAATAGGATGCGGTGCATGGGAAAGGCAAGTAAAAGTGAAAGAATGGACCAGACCGGAAAGACGGGCACGGGTAAGCCAACGCCGCCGTGGGTGCTTTTATTTAGCTTTACGCACGTAAATGTCGCCGCTCACCGTTTTGAGCGACAGGGCGTTGCCCCCGCCGTTGATGCTGCCATCCACCACCTGGCCGCCAATGTGCTGCATGTCGTTCTGCTTGCCCGTGTTCATATCGAAATCGGTGTAGACTTCGCCCGAAATCGAGCGCATGTGCATGGTGGCCTTAGTGCTGGTGGGCAGGCTGATATCCACGTCGCCGCTCACGGTGGAGATGGAGCTCGGGCCCTGCCGCAGCGGCGTGAAGCGCACCGTTACGTCGCCGCTCACGGTATTGGCCACCACGGGGCCGGCCACGTTGGTCAGCTTGATGTCGCCGCTGGTCATGCTCACTTCCAGGTCGCCGCTCACGTCGTGCACGGCCACGTCACCGCTGCCGTTCCAGCCGGCCTGCTTGTACTGCACGGCCGAGGCGCGCGGCACCCGAATAACGTAGCTGGCCGGGCGGCGCGAAGCCCGCGTGATGCGCACCACGTTGCCTTCCTGGCTCACGGCCAGCCCGATACGCGTGTTATCGACGGCCGTGTTGTACATGGGCCGCAGGCCGTCGGCGCGCTTGGGCGGCTCCTCGTAGCCGTCGCCCCTGATGATGAGCTCGTCGCCATCGATGCCTTCGACCACAACGTCGTTGCCCTGCATGTCGATGACAATTTTGGGGCTTTTGCTGGTGAGGCGGGTTTTGAAATCCTGGGCCTGGCCCGACGCAGCGAGCAGTAGGCCCGCCAGCGTCAATAAAAACAGCTTATTCATGGGTACAGAAGATTGAAGCAGGTGAAATTCTGCCGGGTGGCTGCGTGCCGGCACCGCCCGCGCCGGCGGGAGAAAAAAAGAAAATTCAGTAAGTAGTCATAAGCAATCAGCAGTTAGAGCCAAGACTATTTGCTGCAGGGTAGCAGCATCGATTCTTATTACTCGCTACTTAATTCTGAGTAGCTAATTGAGGAGCCAGAATTAAGCATTAAGACTTTAATAGTCAATTGCTTGAATAAAATCTTGCTACCTGTTACTTCTGTCCTGCTACTCATTTAAATCAGCTTGCCAATGCCGGCTTCGGCTTGAGCGCGCACGACGGGCAGCGCATCGGAGCGCTTGGCGAGGCGCTGCAGCTGGGGCACGGCGCGGTGCACCCGCAGCGATACTACTATGTCAATCAGCGCAATCTGCACGTTCGGGTCGGCTTGGAGAGGCAGCGAGTTGGCCAGGCCTTCGCGCACGCCGGGGGCCTCGCGCAGACGGTAGAGGGCTTCGCAGGCTGCCAGCCGCACGTTGGGGTTGGGGTCGAAGTTGAGGGTATTGAGCAGCACCTGCACCGTAGCATCGTCGGGTGCGCTGGTGTTGGTCGAGTTAGTGACCAGCGCAATGCGGTTGCTAGCTGACACCACGTGGCCGCTTTCGCCGCTGAGGGCCGCGGCCAGGGTGGCGGGAGCCGGCTGGCCATTCGCTGAGGCAGTAGTGCCCGCCCGGCCCCCCCACGGCAGCTGCCGACCCAGGAGCACGCCCGCCGCCACCCGCACGATGCTGGCCGCGATGCGCACCCAGCTACTGGCCAGCGCCGTGGGCCACAGCGAAATCACCTTCGTCGTAACTGGCTCCATCGCTGGCCCAACTGCGGGAACGGGTGCGGCTTCAGCTTTCAGCACTTGTTTTTGCTGCTCCAGCATGGCCATGAAATTGGCGCGCAGGGCCGTGCCGGGCACTTCGGGCAAGGCTGCGTCGAGGTCGGCCGAGAGGGCGCGGAGCTCGCGCAGCTGCAGCTGGCAGCCGGGACAGGCCGGCAGGTGGGCCGCCACGCGCCCGGCCTCGGCGGCGGGCAGGCAGCCTTCGGCGTAGGCCGGCAGCAGGACTTCCAGCTCGGAGCAGGCAGAAAATTCGGTCGTATTCATGAGTTGATTAGTATCGCCTAGCAGCAGGTAATTATTGAAATAAAATAGCGTTATTCACATTCATATTATTGAAAATCAATTGTTTGATTATTATAAATTCGAATTAATTGAATTATTACCTTTCGAATCAAGCGAAATATATTTTGCGCAGAGCCTGCAACGCGCGGTGGGCTTTCACGCGGGCGGCCTCGGCGGTACAGCTCAGAAACTGCCCAATCTCCTCGTAGCTGAAGCCCTGGAAGCGGTGCAGCACCAAAATCTCGCGCTGCGGGGCGGGCAGTAGGGCCAGGGCTTCGTGCAGGTCGTCGTGGCTGCTGCTGGTGCGCTGCTGCCCGAGGGCGGCGGTGCGCAGGCCGCCGGTGCGCTCCACTTCGTCCAGGTCGTCGGTGCGCTGCTTTTGCTGGCGGTGCCAGTGGTCGGCGTGCACGTTGCGGGCCATCTGGTACACCCAGGCCTTGAAGGGCTGAGTGGGCTGGTAGCTGCCGCGGTACTTGAGAATGCGCTCGAATACCGTCTGGGTGAGGTCCGCGCCCGTTTCGCGGTCGTTGGTGAGGCGGGTGAGGTAATTGAACAAGGGCCCGTGGTAGCGCTCGAACAGCGGCACCAGCCGGTCGAGGTCGTCGGCCCGGACGGCCGTCATCAGCGCTTCGTCGCTCGTGAATTCCACGGAGGGTAGTTAGGGGTTGGAATGCCGAGAGTACCCGGCCAGAGGCTGAACGTTACAATCGGGCCGCGATAATTTTTGACAATGTCGGCAAACCACTCTCCATCAGCCGGTAGCAAGCATATAAGCCTAGTAATAATTGAAGGTTAAACAGCTGAGCTTAAATAATTTATTGCAATAAAATTTTGGTATTTCCTGGTTGATTGCCCCTGCCGCATCGTATACGGTACTGTGCTTAGCCTTCTGGCCGCCGCACTTTGTTGTTCCATAAATCACTTTCCAACCCTTACCATGAATACGATGAAAACCGCTTTCGCCCTGTTGCTCGCCGCTGGTCTCAGCACCACCGCTTTCGCTCAGACTACGCCGACCGGCGGTATGCAAACCACGCCCGGCTCTACTACCAACGGCACCGGCACGATGCAAACCACGCCCGGCTCCACTACCAACGGCACCGGCACCATGCAAACCACTCCCGGTTCTACTACCAACGGCACCGGCACCATGCAAACTCCCGGTACTATGCAGACCACGCCTGGCACCACCAACGGTACCGGCACGATGCGTAATGACGACGGCACCATGCGCGATGGGAAGATGAGCAGCGACGGCTCGATGCGCACTCGCAATTCGGACAGCCGCACCATGAAAACCAAAGCCA
>JANNDE010000223.1:0-6335 GCA_031387395.1 Hymenobacter sp. | reverse complement strand
CGCTTTTGCTAAAGAAAAACGTCATGCTGAGCGTAGTCGAAGCAAATAGCGTGCCAAAGTAATTAAAAAAATTTAAAAAAAGATTTTAAAACACACCCGAGATGGTTCGACGACGCGCAGCATTAAGGTAAAGATGGTCAGGAAGTACCTAGAAGAACTTCAGCACCTGCTTGATGACGATGACGTAGGCCATCAGGGCCAGAATCAGGACCGTGCCCACGCGCTGGGCCCCTTCGAGGAAGGCATCGGAGGGCTTGCGGCGCAGAATCATCTCGTAGAGCAGGAATACCACGTGGCCGCCGTCGAGGGCCGGCACGGGCAGCAGGTTCATGAACGCCAGCACCATACTCAGAATGCCGGCCAGGCCCCAGAAGTGCTGCCAGTCCCAGACGCCGCCAAACTGCTGCGCAATCTCGACCGGGCCGCCCAGGTTTTTGGCCGAGGCCTTGCCCGTGAGCATCTTGCCAAATGCCCGCGCCTGCACCCACACGATGGAAAAGGCCTTTTTCGCCCCGCGCGGCAGGGCCTCCACCAGCGAGTATTGGCGCGTGCCGATGTTCAGCGTCGACTTGCGCTCGAAGCCGATGCGGCCGTCGGTATCAACCGGAATGCTTAGGGCCAGGGGCTGGGCCGCGCCGGCGCGCTGCACCATTACCGGTACCGTTTTGCCTTTGTTGGCCAGCAGCGCGCCTTGCAGCTCATCGAAGAAATGCACGGCCCGGCCCGCAACCGTCGTGATGGCATCGCCGGCCAGCAGGCCGGCCCTGGAGGCATTGCCGCCGGGCGTCACGCGGTCGACGGCGAAGGTTTCGCGCGGACGCAGCAGCACGCTGTCCTCGGTTTGGGTGCCCGACAGGTCGAGGAAGTTGGCGGGCATCTTCACGTCGGCCAGCTGGCTGCCGCGCTCCACGGTGAAGTAGGTATTGTCGCCGAGCAGCACTTCGGGCTGGTAAATTTCGTCGAAATCCTTGAAGGGGCGGCCGTTGATTTTCACGATTTTATCGCCGGTCTGGAAGCCCACCTGGCGGGCTAGGCCGTTGGGCAGCACGCCATACTTCACGGCCGAGGCCGGCAGGTAGGTTTCGCCGTAGTAGGCCGTCATGGCCGTGAAAATCACAACGCCCAGAATCACATTCATGATGATACCGCCGAGCATTACCAGCAGGCGCTGCCAGGCCGGCTTGCCCCGAAACTCGTCGGGCTGCGGCGGGCCGGCCAGGGCCGTGGCGTCCTGGGTTTCGTCAATCATGCCGTGAATCTGCACGTAGCCGCCCAGCGGGAACCAGCCGATGCCGTACTCCGTCTCGCCAATCTTCTTTTTGACCAGCGCGAAGTTGGCCACGTTGGGCATCGGAAACAGGAAGTCGAAGAAGATGTAGAATTTATCGACCCGGATTTTGAAGAGCTTGGCGAAGGCGAAATGGCCGAATTCGTGCAAGCCAACGAGGATGGATAGGGCCAGCACAAGCTGGCCAATCATGGTGAGGATAGCCAAGGAAACGAGGAATTAAAAATTAAAAATTAGGAATTAAAAATTGGCAATTATGAATTGGCGAAAGCGGCGAAAAGGAAGATTAAGCGTCAGTCCTTCCATTTCTAATTCATAATTCATAATTTTTAATTAGTTCCGCAGCCACCCGCCGCGTTTCCGCGTCGGTGGCCACCAGGTCGGCCAATAACGGCTCTGCAAGGTACGATACCCGCGCCAGGCACTCGGCCACGAGGTCCGACATCTGGCGGAAGCCCACCTGGTCCCGCAAAAATGCGGCCACCGCCACCTCGTTGGCCGCGTTGAGCACGCAGGGCGCGTTGCCGCCCCGGCGCATGGCCCCGAAGGCCAGCTCCAGGTTGGGGAACGCGGCCCGGTCGGGCGCTTCGAAGGTGAGGGTGGGGTAGTCGAGAAACGAGAAGCGCGGGAAGGTGTTGGCCAGCCGCTGCGGGTAGCCCAGGGCGTACTGAATGGGCAGCTTCATGTCGGGCAGGCCCAGTTGGGCCTTCAGCGAGCCGTCGGCGAACTGCACCAGCGAGTGCACGATGCTTTGCGGGTGTACGACCACGTCGATTTGCTCATTGGTGAGGCCGAACAGCCACTTGGCCTCAATTACTTCGAGGCCTTTGTTCATCAGCGAAGCCGAATCGATGGTGATTTTGGCTCCCATGTCCCAGTTAGGGTGTTTCAGGGCCTGGGCCTTGGTTACCGACTCCATCTGCTGGGCCGAGCGGCCGCGGAAGGGCCCGCCCGAAGCGGTGAGGATTATTTTCTCAATCGGGTTCTGTTCCTCGCCCACCAGGCACTGGAAAATGGCCGAGTGCTCGGAATCGACGGGCAGCAGGTGTACGTGGTGCTGCTTGATGAGACTCGTAATCAGCTCGCCGGCTACCACCAGCGTTTCCTTGTTGGCGAGGGCAATGTCTTTGCCCGCCCGGATGGCGGCCACCGTGGGCAGCAGCCCCGCGTAGCCCACCAGGGCCGTGAGCACCACGTCGATTTCGGGCCGCGTCACGACCTCGGCCAGGGCGGCCACGCCGGCCAGTACCTCGGTTTCGGGCTGGTCGGCCAGGGCGGCTTTCAGATTTTGATACTGGCTGTCGTCGCCGATGACGACTACGGCGGGCCGGAACTCGCGGGCCTGCCGCGCCAGCAGCTCCCACTGGCGCTGCGCGCTCAGCACGGCCACCCGGAAGCGGCCGGGCTGCTGCCGCACCACTTCCAGCGCCTGCGTGCCAATAGAGCCCGTAGCGCCGAGCAGGGCCAGGGTTTTTACCTTCTTTTCTTCAAGCATAATGCGACTAACACGGAAACGACGCAAAAGTACGCCGCCCCGGGGCTCGGCAGCCTACGCCCGCCGCAAGGTAGCAGCCACCAGTTGGTCGAGGCCGGCCACTATCGTGCTGGCTTCCTGGGCTACTGCAGTACTCAGATAGCCGTCGGCCGGCACGGCCCGGTCGATAAGCGCGGCCAGGCGGGCCAGCTGCTCGCTCATGCCCCGGTAAATGGTTTCCCAGAGCAGGGCCGTGAGCCCGGCGTGCGGCCCCAGCGTGCGGCGCAGCTCCAGCAGGTGCATTATCAGGCCGGCGAGCTGGCCCAGCAGGTAGCGCTCGGCGGGCGGAAACCGGCGGGGCGGCCCATCGAAAAGGCACAGCGTACCGATGTTGTGGCCGTCGGCGGTGCGCAGGTTGTGGCCGGCGTAGAAATGCAGGCCCAGCTGCAGAATCAGCGTAATATCGATGCCGGGCGCGCTGTTCTGCCGCAGGTCTTCGAACACGGCGGTGTCGTGCTGCAAAATGGTGGCCGAACACAGGCTTTGCTGGCGCGGCAGGCGGTCGAGGTCGACGGGTAGATTGCGGGGAGCTTTCAGTAGTACGGTGGTTTCTTCCACGATGGTGAGCATGGCGTTGCGCACGCGAAAAAGCCGGGCGGTGGTGGCCACCACTTCGTCGAGGATGGCTTCGCGGCGGACATCGAGCAGTTGGTAGCGGTCGAGGGCACGCAGACGGGCCGGGTCGTCGGCTGGGAGCAGGGAAGGGGGAACGGTATTCACAGCCAGGAAGGAGGTAGGGTAGTACCGGAGCGGGGCGGGCAATACCCGGCCGGGCTGGCCGCACGCGTTGCCGATGGCTAAATATATAGCGCCCGGCTGATATTACGGATGGCCCTGGCCGCCGCATGTGCTGTTGGGCTGGCCGCTGCCGCCTTTGCGGTGCCGGCCCCGCCCGGCCCGCGCTACCTTTGGGCCGTGGTGCCTTCTTCGCCTGCTTTTGATTATGACGTGGCCATCGTGGGGGCTGGGCCGGCTGGTGCGGCTTGCGCCCTGGCCCTGCGCACCAGCGGCCTGCGCGTGGCCCTGCTCGACAAGGCCCGGTTTCCGCGCGATAAAGTGTGCGGCGACGCCATTCCCGGCCAGGCGTTCAAGGCCCTGCGCCAGCTCGACCCGGCCTTCGTGGAGGCCCTTTGGCAGCTTCAGCCGCGCGACGACGTGCGCGACTCCCGCCTGGTGGCGTCCAACGGCGCCAGCCTCACGCTGCAGTGGACGCTGCCCAGCTTCAACAGCCCCCGCGAAACGTTTGACGCGGCGCTGCTGGATTTGGTCCGCAAGCATTCAGCCACCGAAATCCTCGAAAAAACCGGCCTCAAAACGCTAAGTATTGAGCCCGGCCACGCCCGCCTCACCACCACCGACGGCCGCGAAATCACCGTCCGGCTGGTCATCGGCTGCGACGGGGCCAACTCCGTCGTGGGCCGCAAGCTGCTGCCCGCCCCGCTCGACCGCGCCCATCACTGCGCTGGCGTGCGGGCCTATTACGAAAACGTGGCCGGGGCCCGCAGCGGCACCACCGAGTTTTTCCTCAGCAGCGACTACCTGGCCGGCTACGTGTGGCTTTTTCCGGTGGGCGGCGGCCGCTACAACGTGGGCCTGGGCATGCTGGCCGAAATCGTTTCCCAGCACAAAATCGACCTTAAGGAAACCCTTACGCGGGTGTTGGCCACGCACCCCGAGCTGGCCGGGCGCTTCGCCCAGGCCCGGCCGCTGGGCCCCATCGTGGGCTTCGGCCTGCCGCTCGGTGGCGGGCGGGTACGCAGCATCAGTGGCGCGGGCTTCATGCTCTGCGGCGACGCCGCTTCGCTGATTGACCCGCTGCAGGGCCACGGCATCGACACGGCCATTCAGAGCGGGATATTGGCCGGGACGCAGGCGGCGGCCTGCTTCGCCCGGCAGGATTTCAGCGCCGGATTCATGCAGGAATACGACGCCCAGGTGGCCCACCACATCGGGCGAAAGCTGGCCAAAAGCTACCGCCTCATGCGCTTCCTCAGCAACAAGGCGTGGCTGGTGAACGCGGCCGTGCGCCTGGCGCGGGTGCCGGGGCTGCGGGGCTGGGTGCAGCGGGCGATAGGGTAGGGGGCCGATTAACCGCACTATGTGAGGTTGAAATGCCACTGTTGCACCAGATGGCACTTTTGACTTTTCAAGCATCTGATAAACACTACGTAAAAACTGCCTCTATTGGCTGGATTCGAGGTTCGTTTTACATAGTGCGGTTAATCTGGCAGCTAAGGCATGATACCGTGCCGGCATGTTGCGATGTCGGTAGTGAATTCACTGTCTTTAGGAATAAAATCGGATGCCTGATTCACCCAATTAAGTAGCAGGACAGCGGTAACAAGTAGCAGGATTTTGTTTAAGCAATTGATTGTTATAGCATTGGAGTCTTACTGCTTGCTACTTAATTCTGGCTACTTACTTAGCAAGCCAATCGATGAAAAAATACGAGATGATTGTCGAGCGTACCGCCACCGGATACAGCGCCTACAACGAGGGCGAATGGGCCTACACCGTGGGCATCACCTTCGAGGAACTGAAAGCCAACATGGTGGAGGTGCTCAACCTGGCGCTGGAAGACACGGGCCGCACCATAAGCATCGAAGACGTGAAAATCACCTACGACCTGAAATCGTTTTTCGATGCCTACAAAGTCATCAATGCCGCCGCGCTGGCCAAGCGCCTGGGCATGACCCAAAGCCTACTCAGCCAGTACGTGTCCGGCAACAAGAAGCCCAGCCCCACCCAGACGCGGCGGATTCTGGAAGGCGTGCGCGCCGTGGGCCGCGAGCTGGCCGAGATGGACCTTGCCTTTTCAAGAGCCGGATAACATGGACAAGCTACCCCGCGCGGCTGCCTACGGTTTCCGCCTCCACATCCCGGTTGGCACGGCGGTGCGCTTCGAGCCCGGCGAGCGCCAGCGCGTGCGCCTGGTGGCCCTGGCCGGCGAGCGCATCGTGTACGGCGGCAATGGGCTGATTGATGGGCAGCTGGATGAGGCTGGAAAGAAGCAGCAGGCGCTGGAGAAAATTTCCGTTTAAAACAGAATATTATGAAAACTTATAAATGGGCTTTAACTGCTTTAAGTCTCAATATTTCTTCCTGTTTACAGGTTGGACAAATTTCAAAATTATCATCGCCAGAAGTGCTTAAAAGCATAACGTTGATTGATAAAATTACTCATACCAAATATGTGCTTGATATTATACATATATACATAATTGCTATTAGACTTGTTACTGATTGATTTTAAGTAATTTATTTTTAAAATTTGCTAATGATGCACAGATTTCAAACGTATCATCTAATTTTTCTTTGCGCTTCATTCGATTTTCTATTCGAAAAATAAAGAATGATTTTATTTTTGCAAGGGCGTTCTCAACGACGATTCTTATGCGGGCCTGGGCCGTATTTTCGTTCTTTTGCGCTGTTGTTAAGGGCTTCTTTTTGGCTGCTTTGTGCGGCAAAAAAATAGCCTCGCCCGTGACGCGTTTTTTGATACCCAAAAAGCCT
>JANNDE010000182.1:0-4938 GCA_031387395.1 Hymenobacter sp. | reverse complement strand
CCCGGCCGAAGTGACCTACGTGGGCGACAACGTGAAGAAGGATTTCGTGGGCATCAAGCCGCTGGGCTTTAACACGGTGCGGGTTGCGCGCGGCAACTACGCACACTACGTGGCCGATGAAGCGCACGAGGCCGCCCGGATTATTCAGTCGCTGGACGAGTTGTAGCGTGAACTCTGCGAGTCCGCGCATAGGCCGGATTTCCCCGCATCGCGCATGCGCGGACTCGCAGAGTCCACGCTACAGTACCTTTGCGCCCTAGCACACGCTTCGTTTTCCCATGACTGAAATCACCATTGGCGGCCGCCGGGTTGGCTCCGCCCACAAGCCGTTCATCATCGCCGAGATGTCGGGCAACCACAACCAGAGCCTGGAGCGTGGCCTGGCCCTGGTCGATGCCGCCGCCGCGGCCGGCGTCGATGCCCTTAAGCTTCAAACTTATACCGCCGACACCATTACGATGGACACCGGTTTTGCCATCGACGAGGAGGGCCGCTCGCTGTGGGAGGGCAAAAATCTATATCAGCTTTACCAGGAGGCCCATACGCCCTGGGAGTGGCACGCCGAGCTGTTTGCCCGTGCCCGGGAGCACGGCATGCTGGCCTTCAGCACCCCATTCGACGAGACGGCGGTGGACTTTCTGGAGTCGCTGGACGTGCCGGCGTATAAAATCGCCTCCTTTGAAAATGCCCACTGGCCGCTGCTGCGCAAAGTTGCCGCCACGGGCAAGCCGGTCATTATCAGCACGGGCGCGGCTACTTTGGCCGAGATTGACGAAGCCGTGCGGGTGCTGCGCGAAGCCGGCTGCCGCGAGCTGGTGCTGCTGAAATGCACCAGCACCTACCCCGCCACGCCCGAAAACACCAACCTGCGCACCATCCCGGTGCTGGCCGAAACCTTCGGCTGCCCCATCGGCCTGAGCGACCATACCATGGGCGTGGGCGCGAGCGTGGCGGCCGTAGCCCTGGGCGCCTGCGTCATCGAAAAGCACTTCACCCTGAGCCGGGCCGAGGGCGGCGTCGACTCGGCCTTCTCGATGGAGCCCCACGAGCTGAAATTGCTGGTGGAGGAAACCGAGCGCGCCCAACTAGCCCTCGGCACCGTGCAGCTGTGCATTCAGCCGGCCGAGGCGAAAAGCCGCATGTACAAGCGCAGCATCTACGTGTCGAAACCCATCGCGGCGGGCGAGGAATTCACCACCGACAACCTGAAAATCATCCGCCCCGGCGATGGTCTCTGGCCCCGCCACTGGGAAACCGTGCTGGGCCGCAAAGCAGCGAAGGACCTCAGGCCCGGCACCCCGCTGACGTGGGAATCCTTGTAGTACCTGCTTTAGCTTGTGCATCGTCCGAGCAATTCTCCTGATATCCAGACAAAAACCTACTCCATGCACAAGCTAAAGCATGTGCTACTGCCGCTCATCCCCCGCCTGCGCGACATCCTGCAGCTGCGTTTCACTGCTATTTTCGCGGCGCTGAGCACGGCGGCGCTGGCCGATATTTCGCCGGCCAGCCCGGTCAAGCGGCTGGCGCGGGTGCTGGGCTACACCGGTCTGCGGCTGGTGGGAAATATTTTCCAGCCGCTGAAAAACCGCGACGAGCTGGCTGGCAAAGTCTGGCTGTACGTGGTGAGTGCCAACAACTACGACGCCCTGGCTTTCTTGGCTGAGGCCCGCCCCGATGCCGTGCTAGTGGCCGGGCAGGCCAAGAACATCGGCCGCTACAACGCGGTGGTGAACCGGCTCTCGCTGCGCAGCAAGCTACTGTATTACTGGCAGTTTCCGGGAGCATATCTGGGACTGCGGCGGCAGGTGGGGCCACGGGCCACCCGGTTTTTCGACTTCATTTTTTACGCCATCGGCTACTACGAGGTGTACCGGCGGGCGCTGCACCACTACCGGCCCCGGGCCGTGGTGTTTTCGAACGACCACAACGACGACACCCGCTCGCTGCTGCTGGCCTGCCGCGCCGAGGGCGTGCCCACGGCCTACGTGCAGCACGCCAGCGTGAGCACCAACTTCCCACCCCTGGGCTTCGACCTGAGCCTGCTCGAAGGCCAGGATGCGCTCGATAAGTACCGGCTCTGTGGCCCCATTGCCGGCCGCGTCGAGCTGGTGGGCATGCCCAAGGCCGACGCTTACCTCAACCAAAAAAATACCGCCCCGGCCGTGCGCCGCGTGGGCTTGGCCTGCAACATCCACGACCCGCTGCCGGCCCTCACCGACACGCTCGTTTACCTCAGCCGCGAGCTGCCGGAGCTGACCCTCACGCTGCGCCCGCACCCCAGCGACGGCCGCGACTTTGGCCCGCTGCGCCAGCTGCTGCCGGGCCTGCAATGGTCGGACGCGCGGCAGGAAAACGTATTCGACTTCCTGCTGAAGCAGGATGCGCTGGTGGCCGCCGACACCTCCACCCACCTCGAAGCCGTGATGCTGAACGTGGCCAGCATCTACTACCGCTTCGCCGCCAACCCCCTCACCGACGACTACTACGGCTATGCCGCCCGCGGCCTCGTGGCGCGCGCTGACTCGCCCGCCGCGCTGGCCGCCGCCCTGCGCCGCCTGGCCACCCACAAGCCCGCCGACCTCTACCAGCGGGCCGCCTACTACAATGCCACGCTGGGCACTCCCGACGAGGGCCACAGCCGCGAGCGCACCGCCAGCATCTTAAACGACTGGCTGAATGAAACTACGCCAAACCCCTGATACTGGCTTAATTTTGGTTTGATGTCAGCCGCTGTCCCCACTTCTTCCCTGCCCCCCGCTAGTGCCACGCCGGTGCCGGCTGATACGCGGCTGCGCTACGTGTTGCGTCATTTTGCGCTGGCGTACGAGGAAGTACCCGAAGGCTTAATCGGTTATGCCGGCAACCAGTTGCCCATCGAAGTTGCTGATACGGCCGGACGCTTTTTCCAGGACCAGCAGCCTTACCCGGCGGCTCCGAACTACCGGGAATGGGCGGACCGGCCGGTGCCCTTCTTTTTTGATGCCCAACCCGCCGCACCCTTGCTGGAGCTGGAACTCGGCTGCGCCCGCATCAACGCTGACCTCATTTCGGCGGCCTTCTACCTGCTCAGCGGCTGGCAGGAATACTTCTCCGAAACCCGCGACCGGCACGGGCGCTTTCCCTACGCGGCCAGCGTGCAGCAGCGCTACGGCTTCGTGGCGCTGCCGGTAGTGAACTACTATTTCGACGTGCTGAAAACCGCCGTGGAGCACGTGAGCGGCCGGCCACTGCGGCCCCGCACTTGGGGCGGCGGCGCAGCTTTTGCCGCCTTCATCAGCCACGATATCGATAACCTGCGCAGTGCCTGGAAAGCACCGGCTAAGGCCGCGCTGCAAGCCGGGCAGTTGCTGCGCTTCGGCCAGCAGCTTTGGCAGCACCTTACCCAACCCGATGCCTGGGACAACCTCGAAGCGGTAGCCGCGGCTGTGACGGAGTGCGGTGCGAAATCTACCTTTTTCATTCTGCCCGAAACCCGGCCGGGAGTTGACGGTACGCCTAATGCCGACTACCGGATTGATAGCCATTTACTGCGGCGTTTCACTCACTTGGCTTCTCGAGGCTTCGAACTGGCATTGCATGGCAGCATCGGTACCGCGACAGATTTCGCTTGGTTTCTGGCCGAGAAGGAAGAAGCGCTAGGTGTGAAAACTTACGGGAATCGATTTCACTACTTGCGCTGGGAACCCCGCCAAACGCCAATTCAGCTTGAGGGGCTGGTTATGGCCGGCTTGCGCTACGACGCCACGTTGGGCTTTGCCGAACATTTTGGGTTTCGTCATTCCTATTGCCAGCCCTTCTACCCCTTCAACTTTGCAACTGGCGAAGCGCATGAGTTCGTTGAAATTCCGCTTCAGGTAATGGATACTACGCTGCATCATCCCAGCTATTTACAGCTGCGGGCCGATGAGATTCTGCCGGCCCTGCAACCGATGTTGGCCGAAGTCGAAAAGTTCGGCGGCGTGGCCAGCGTCCTCTGGCACAACGACCATTTCGACCCGGCCAACACCGTCACCGGCCCGCGCCAGTTTGCCGAAATCATGGGCTATTTGCAGCAGCACGGCGCGGCTTTTCTAACCGGAAGCCAGATTGTAGCCGAACTTTGAGCCTTGTAGCACATGATCAGCTTGTGCCCGTCAGGCAAGGCACAAGCTGAAGCATGTGCTACGGGAAGCCACTCATTCACTCATTCACCCACTCACCGTTTGGGCATTGTTCAGCGCCAGGGCATCCGCAACACCCTGATTTCCTACGTCGGGCTGGCCATCGGCTTCGCCAACACCATTCTGGTGCTGCCACGGCTGCTCTCGCCGGCCCAGATTGGCCTCACGGCCAGCGTATTGCTACCGCTGGCTACCGTGGGGGCGCAGGTGGCTTCGTTCGGATTTGCCAACATGGGCATCCGGTACTTCCCTTTTTTTCGGAATCAGGGGCGCAACCACGCGGGCTTCCTGCCGCTGCTGCTGGGGCCGCCGCTGCTAGGCCTGGTGGTGGTGGCGCTGGCCCTGCTGGTGGGTAAGCCGCTGCTGTTGCAATGGTACGCCAAAGACGACGCCGCCCTGCTCGCCCCGCACTACCTGGCGGCTATCGCATTAGCGGGCTGCATCATGCTGGGCTCGCTGCAGGATGCTTACCTGCGCTCGCTCTACCACACGTCATTTTCCTCCTTCTGCCAGGAAATCCTGCTCCGGCTGATGCTGGTGGGCGCGGCCATAGCTTACAGTCAGGGCGTTATCAGCTTTCACGGCTTCGTACTGGCCTACGTGGGGGCGTATGCGGTGGTAGCAGTGCTGCTGGCTACTTACCTGGCCGCCATCGGCGAACTGCACCTGCGGCCCACGCGGGCGGCGCTGCGCATCAAGCCGCTGCGCGAGATGCTGGGTTTCGGGGGCTTTGTGCTGCTGAGTAACATCTCGGGCACGGTGCTGCTCAACATCG
>JANNDE010000162.1:0-1225 GCA_031387395.1 Hymenobacter sp. | reverse complement strand
GGCTCGTGCAGACCCATTACCCGCGGGCCCGGAAAATCAAGCTCGTGCAGGACAACTACGGGGCCCATTCCTATGGGGCATTTGATGAACATTTACCCGTCGAAACGGCCCGGCGGTTGCGGCACCAGCTTGAATTTCATTACACGCCCAAGCACGGTTCCTGGCTCAACATGGCCGAAATCGAGTTTGCCGCGCTTTCCCGCCAGTGCCTCGACCGCCGCATCGGCAGCCAGCAACGCCTCGAAACGGAAGCCCTGATTTGGGAAGCCCGGCGAAATGCGGCGGCCATCAAAGTCAATTGGTCGTTCACCACCGAAAAGGCCCGCGATAAACTGAAAAACCGGTACGCGGAACTCGTCAAAATAACTGACAAAACTAAATTGTCAGAACACTAGTAGCGACACGATAGGCTCCCACGTACCCAAAGCCGCTGCCGAAGCGGGCCGCGCCGCCGCGCCCGGCGGGCCCGCGTGGGCGGGGCCCCGTTACGCACAACACCCTGCCCTCCCGAGGTGGGGAAGGCAGGGTGGTTGGCATACTAGTATTTCTAAATGCTGAAAATAATTAATTTGTTGCGAAAAGGCTATTTATGGAAAATAGCCCTTAATCTGGCATTCAAGCTCTTTTCTAATTCGGTCGAATTGTTGTAAAAAATTGTATTTTGATGACTGACATCAAAATGCGGCTTTTCGCCTGATTTTGCAATCAATATTATTTGTTTACCTAATGCCCGGGCGTAGCCAAGTTCATAATATACATTTGGCCTATTGCCAGTCAAGTCAACAATAATCAGCTTTGACTTCTGAATACAGGAATAAATCTTCTCGTCGATAACAAAGTCATCATGAATGTCGTCAACTCGTTCGCATCTCAACCCTTTCTTTAGTCCTTTGACAGTTCTTTTTATTGTTGAGTATGTGTCTTCTAAAGCTGGGTCACTTTGAAATGACATTGCAACAAAAATGTACTTGTCATCGACTGATATTTTTTCAGGTTTTGGCTGGTAGAGTTTCAAATTATCGAGTTTGTCAAAAGGTACTTGTAGTATTATAGGGTTGCCATCAATTACTACCTCGACTTTTTTCCGTTCATTTTGAGTGCAGTCTACGTTGATGATATCATTATTCTCATTAAGTGCGATAACAGCAATGCTCTCTTCCAACAAGTCCTGCTGAAATAGATTCCCTCCACAAACATTGCTTTCAAGGCTTGCGAAGAAGTATGT
>JANNDE010000134.1:0-17133 GCA_031387395.1 Hymenobacter sp. | reverse complement strand
GGCAGTTGCCCAAAGAGGAGCTGTTTGGGCTACGTAGCCAGTTGACGCGGGCGGCGGTTTCAATTCCTTCTAATGTGGCCGAAGGAAGTAGCCGGGCCAGTGAAAAGGACTACAAACGATTTATTGAAATAGCGCTGGGTTCAGCTTTTGAAGTGGAAACCCAACTGCTGATTCTGGAACGGGTGGCCTTATTGGCCCTTGGGTCAACTGAAAATGCCCTCCTTCTAATAAGAGAGGAGCAAATGATGCTTCAAGCATTTATGCGCCGATTAGACACGAATAAAACCACTGCCTGAATCGAAAATCAACATAAGCTGATTGCCCAAAGCTTGTAGCTTGAAGCTGGCAGCTTGCAGCTCACTAAAACCATGCAGGACATCGAAAAAGAATTTGGCCCGACCAGTTGGTCCATCAACAACAAAACCAGCATCTACATCATCACGGTGCTGTTGTGTGTGGCGGGCATTTTTGCCTACATCAAGCTCGGCAAGGAGAAGTTTCCCGACATCGTGATTCCGCGCATCATCGTGGCCACGGTGTACCCCGGCACGTCGCCCACGGACATCGAAAACCTGGTGACGCGCCAGCTCGAAAAGGAGATTAAGTCCGTGAACGGGGTGAAGCACATCAATTCCACCTCGAACCAGGACTATTGCATCGTGGACGTGGAATTCACTTCCGGCGTGGACGTGCAGGCCGCCAAGCAGCTCATCAAGGACGCCGTGGACAAGGCCAGCACCGAGCTGCCCAACGACCTGCCGAGCGCCCCGCTGGTGAAGGAAATCAACATTTCCGAGCAGCCCATTATGTTCGTGAACCTGGCCGGCAACCTCCCCGCCGCCCAGCTCAAAAAGTTCGCCGACGACTTTCAGGACAAGATTGAGGCCCTGCCCGAAATCACCCGCGTTGATATTGTGGGGGCCCTCGACCAGCAGGTGAACGTGGACGTGGACCTGAACAAGCTGCGCGCCTCGCGCCTCGGCTTCTCGGATATCTCGCGCGCCATCGGGGGCGAAAACCTCACCGTCTCGGGCGGTTCTATCGACGTGGGCGGGCAGAAGCGCGCCGTGCGCGTGGCCGGCCAGTACGTGCGGGCTTCCGACATCGCCGACATTCAGATTAAGAACCTGAACGGCGCGCCGGTGCGCCTCGGCGACATCGCCACCGTGACGGACGGCTTCAAGGACCGCGAAAGCTACGCCCGCCTCGACGGCAAGCCCGCCATCACGCTGAACGTGGTGAAGCGCCAGGGCGAAAACCTGATTGACGCTTCCGACAAAATCAAGGCCCTGATTGCCGAGTCCAAAGCCAGCCTGCCCAAGGAGCTGACCATCACCGTAACCGGCGACACGTCGAACGACACCCGCGTCACGCTGCACGACCTCATCAACACCATCATCATCGGCTTCCTGCTGGTGACCTTGATTCTGATGTTCTTCATGGGCACCACCAACGCGCTGTTCGTGGGCCTCTCGGTGCCGATTTCGATGTTCCTGGCCTTTCTGGTCATCCCGGTTTTCGGCTTCACGCTGAACATGATTGTGCTCTTCGCCTTTTTACTGGCCCTGGGCATCGTGGTCGACGACGCCATCGTGGTCATCGAAAACACCCACCGCCTGCTGCACGAGCACCCCAACCTCACCACCCCAAAAGCCGCGAAATTCGCCGCCGGCGAGGTGTTTATCCCCGTGCTGGCTGGCACGCTCACCACGGTCGCGCCGTTCGTGCCGCTGCTGTTCTGGCCGGGCATCGTGGGCTCGTTCATGTACTACCTGCCCGTCACGCTCATTATCACGCTCATGGCCTCGCTCATCGTGGCGTTTATCATGAACCCGGTGTTTGCCGTGAGCTTCATGGAGCGCGAAGAGCATTTTGAGGAAGACCTGCACAGCAAGCCCAAGCTAACCCGCAATTTCGTGATTGCTATGGGCGTGATGCTCGTGATTGCCGTCGGCGGCTACGTGGCGCACTCCACCTTCGTGGGCAACCTGTTCATCACGATTATCCTGTTCTGCTTCCTCGATAAATTCGTGTTCGTGAAGATGATTGCCTGGTTCCAGACGCGCGCCCTGCCGCGCTTTCAGAACGGCTACGCCAGCCTGGTGGGCTGGGCCCTAGGCCACCCGGCCCTGGTGATGCTGGGCGTGGTGGTGCTGTTCATCGGCTCGTTCGTGGCCGTGGGCATCCGCAAGCCGCACGTCGACTTCTTCCCCAAAGGCGACCCCAAGTTCATTTATACCTACCTGAACATGCCGGTAGGCACCCGCGTGGCCGTGACGGACTCCATCACCCACGTGCTCGAAAACCGCATCTACGGTGTGGTGGGCCGCGACAATCCCGATGTCGAGTCGGTGATTACCAACGTAGCCATCGGGGCCGGCGACCCTTCCGAGGCCACGGCCTCGGGCGTGTCGCAGTCGCACATGGGCAAGGTGGCCGTGGCTTTCAAGGAGCTCAGCGAGCGCAAAGGCCCCAAAACCAGCACCTACATGGATAAAATCCGCGAGGTGGTGAAGGGTATTCCGGGGGCCGAAATCTCGGTCGACCAGGAGGCCAGCGGCCCGCCCCAGCCCAAGCCCATTGCCATCGAAGTAGCCGGCGACGACTATCAGGTGCTGGCCGCCCTCTCCAAAAAAGTAACCCGCTACGTCGATTCGCTGCACATTGGCGGCGTCGAGGCCCTGCGCTCCAACCTGCAGGACCGCAACCCCGAAATCGCCGTCAACATCAACCGTACCCGGGCCAACCGCGAGGGCATCAGCACCGGCCAGATTGGCCTGGAAGTGCGCACCGCCATCTACGGCACCGAGGCCAGCAAATTCAAGACGGCCGACGACGAATACCCCATTCAGGTGCGCTACGCCGAGCCCTACCGCTCCGACGTGAATGCCGTGATTAACGCCCCGCTCACCTTCCGCGACGCCACCGGGGCCGTGCGTCAGGTGCCCATCTCGTCGGTGGCCGATGTCACCTACGGCAGCACCTACGGCGGCATCAAGCGCAAGGACACCAAGCGCGTCATCACCATCTCGTCCAACGTGCTCAACGGCTACTCCGGCCCCGACGTGGCCAACGCCGTGCAAACGGCCCTCAAGTCGTTCCGCACGCCCCCCGGCTACACCATCGACATGGGCGGGGCCCAGGAAAGCCAGAAGGAAACCACCGACTTCCTGCCCCTGGCCGGCATCGGGGCCCTGGGCCTCATCTTCCTGATTCTGGTCACGCAGTTCAACTCGTTCAGCAAGCCGCTCATCATCCTCTCCGAGGTGCTGTTTTCGATTGCGGGCGTGTTCTGGGGCCTGGCCCTTACGGGCCAGAACGTCAGCATCGTGATGACGGGCGTGGGCATCATCGCCCTGGCCGGCATCGTGGTGAAAAACGGCATTCTGCTGGTCGAGTTTATGGACATGCTGCGCTCGCAGGGCATGCCGCTGCGCGAGGCCATCGTACTGGCCGGCCGCACCCGCCTCAACCCGGTTATCCTCACGGCCACGGCCGCCACGCTGGGCCTCATCCCCCTGGCCATCGGCCTGAACATCGACTTCTACGAGCTGTTTGCCAGCGGCAACGCTCACTTCTTCATCGGCGGCGAGTCGGTCACGTTCTGGGGCCCGCTGGCCTGGACCATCATTTTCGGCCTCGTGTTCGCCACCGGCATCACGCTGCTGGTGGTGCCGGTGATGTATTTGCTGAGCGAGAGCCTGAAAGCAAAAATTTCCGGAGAAAACCCGGACACGCTTGCAACCAATCCGGAAGAGGTGGACTCTGAAGAAAGACAGGCGGCTACGCCGCCGGTACTGGCATAGCGCTTCAGGCGTTGTCGGTGCCCGCCGGCCGGGGGCTGTTGCAGCAGCTCCCGCCGTCGGGCATCTGAAGCCTGCCGCCGGTTCTTACTAATCAACCTTTTTCCGTCATCTTATTATGTACGTATCCACTACTAGCTTCGCCCCCACTGCTACTATCGAGCAACAGGTGTTTCGCATTATCAGCAAGCGCAAGGCCATCCGGGCCAGCCGCGTGCGCAAAACCGCCAGCCTCGCGCGCGACCTGCGCTTCGAAACCCTCGACGTGGTCGACATTATCCTCGAGTTGGAGCGCAATTTCAGCATCACTATTCCCGATGAGGTGCCGCTCTACACCGTGGGCGACTTCGTGCGCTACGTGCGCGAGCACGCGGCCGCGGCCTAGCTCCTCACCCACGTTGGAAGTCATAAAAAAAGCCTTCGCAACAACTGTTGCGAAGGCTTTTTTGCTGTTGAATATTGCTTAGAGGCCGTTGCTGCCGGTATCCGCAACGGAGGTGCCCGGCTCACGGCTGCTGGCGGTGGTGGTGGCAACTACATTGCTGGTGCCGGCGTGCTTCGCCGATTCGCTGGCCGGCTGCGACGTAGTGGCGGCCGGCTCGTTGGCGTGCGAAGGCTGGGCCATGGGCGCGTCGGCTTTGGGCGTGAGGCCGCTGGCACTGGCCGAAACCGAAGAAGCCACCGCGGGCTCCGCTTTCACCTCGGCCGGGCGGGTCAGCTCCCACTCATGAAAGCGGTCCATCTCGTGCTTGAGCGTAGTTGAGAACCAGGCCACCAGGGCCACGTCGTCGAGCAAGCCCAGCACCGGAATGAAATCCGGAATCAAATCAATCGGGCTGATAAAGTAGATGAGCACGGCCACGGCCGCCGCCACGGTGCTCGTCGGCACGCCCGTATACTCGCCCGAAACCGAGGCTTTGATGAGCCGGAACATGGTCTGGAGCGTATCCCAGGCTTCATGGGCGAGGGTGCCCACATCGTTTTTCTCGCTGGCCTTTTTATAGGCGTCGGTCAGCAGCGATTTCAGGCGGGTGGGCTGCCTGATGTAACCTTCGGCTGCGCGGATGAATTTTTTGAAGATGGCCGAGCCGGCGACGTCGTTGCCACTGGGCGGGGTTTGTTGGTTTTGAGCCACGGAATTCGGGAGTTAATAAGGAACAGGAAAGGAGCGCGGCCACGGCCGCGTAGCTGGGCGTAGATACTAGGTTTCGGCCCGCAAGGTTATTCGCGGCCCGGCGCAATCCATTACAAAAGCAGCTGCAAAAGCATTGCGCAACGGAAATATAGCTACCGGCCGACTGACCGGAAAGAAAACGCCCCGTTCCGGCCGGAACGGGGCGCTCGAAAGCTCCTGATGATAACGCCTGGGCCCGCGTTACTCCTTCTCGTACACCTTCACCACGAACACGTAGTCGCGCAGCCGTTTCAGCTGCTGCGGGCGGCCCGAGCCGGCCAGCTGGCCGTAGCGGGGCAGGTGGTAGGGCGCGTCGGCCTTGGCCGTGGCGGCCAGCGAATCGACGAGCCGTACCAGGTACGACGACTTGGTGGCGAACGCGGCGCTCTGCGCATCATTTTGGCGGCCGCTTACCACGCCAATCAGGTTGCCGCGCTCGTCGAGCAGCGGGCCGCCCGAGTTGCCCGGGTTCACCGGAATGCTGATTTGGTAGAAAGCCGTATCGCCTTCAAAGCCCGAGCGGGCGCTCAGGGCACCTTCGCCGTACACCACGTCTTCGCGCGGGTAGCCCAGCGTGAACACCCGCTCGCCCAAGTCGGCCTGCCCCGACTTAATGGCGTAGGGCAGCCGGCCAAAGCCGTTGAATTTCTTGTCGGTGATGCGCAGAATGGCCAGGTCGTGCTTCACGTCGGAGTACACGGCCTCGGCGTGGAAGCGCTGCCGGTCGCGGCCCTCAATCAGCACCGAATCAGCCCCCTGAATAACGTGGTAGCTGGTTACCAGGTAGCCTTCCGAAGTAAGAGCAAAGCCCGTACCGCTGAATTTGCCGGCTTCGGCGGGCGTGGCCGTGGGCGGCCCCTGCGTGATGATGGTGGACAGCGCCCGCTGGTTGCGCTTTATTTTATTGATTTCGAGCCGCAACGCCTGGTAGCCGGGCTGCGTTTTGGTCGCGCGCCACAAATCGAGGCCCAGCAGCGTCGCAAACACCGCCATTACGGCTACCGAAGCGGCCACGCCCACCGTGGCACGGTGCCCGCTCCAGAACTCGCGCAGGCGGCGCTCGGTGCGCGAAATGCGCAGGATGGGGTGCACCGTGTGGGTGAGGTTGCCAGCGGAAACGGGCATTTCGACGGGCGCATCGGCGGCCAGCATGGCGGCGTGCATGCCGCGCAGCTGCTGCCGGGCCTGCTGCCGCTGTCCGAGGGCGCGGAGCGTATCGGTGAGTTCGGTGAAATCGGTGAAGCGCAGGGCAAGGGTGGGGTCGGCGCTCAGGCGCGCTTCGAGGTCGGCGCGGGCCGGGGCGGCCAGCTCGCCGGCCGCGTAGGCTTCAAATAAGGCGTAATAGTTTGCTTCAGTCATCATGGCATTAGCGGCCGGAGGGGTGGGCGGCCGCGGTAAGCGAATTCAGAATTGAGTAGCAAGTAACAAGATATTGATGATTAAAAATACCTTATACCGGGCATCTTACCACTTGCTGCTTCATTCCAACTACTCTTTCTAAATGGGTTCTTCTTTGTAGTGGGTAAAAAACAACTTCTTGAGGCGCACGAGGCACTTGTACTTTTGGTTTTTAGCATTGTCGGCGTTGGTATAACCGAATTCCGCCGTCAGGTCCTGCATCGACTTATCGAGCAGGTAGAAGCCTTCTAAAAGCGACTTGCAGGGCTCGCCCAGGCTGTTCAGCGCCTCGCCCATGGTGGCGAAGCGGCGGTCCTGCTCTTCGGCGGCCAGCACGTCGTCTTCCGCACCGGTGTTCAGGTACGGGCCGTGCTCTTCGTCGTCGAGCAAGCGCACGCCGAAGCGGCTTTTGCTGGTCAGGCGCTTCAGCCATAGCCGGCGGCAAACGGCGTAGAGATAGGTTTTAATCTGGCAGCTCAGCTCCAAAGAACCGTCGCGCACCTTTTCATAAAACACCATCACGCCTTCCTGATACACATCCTGGGCATCGTCTTCCGAGCCGCTGTTTTGCAGCACGAAGTGCGACACCATGGGCCAGTGCAGCCGGTAGAGGTGGGCCAGGGCCCGCTCATCGCCGCCGCGAATGGCGGCAATCAGCGCGTCGTCGGTAGGAGTCAACGAAGAGGAAGTAGTGGGATTGCCCCTGCTCATTCACTTTGGGAGTTAATACAAACGAAGGGCCTAAGTAACCCGTCGAAAAAATAAATTTCCGGTGCGGGTTACCTTTCCCGGATTACAGGATAAAGGGCGTTTTTAAGTTAACCCATTTTCAAAATTACCTTCAAAATGAACAACCTGTTCAAAGTTGCTGCCCTGGGCCTGGCCCTGACCGCTGGTCTGTCGTCGTGCGAGTCGAAGAAGACCGAGGAGACTACCGTTGAAACTCCTGCTGCTACCACCGAGTCGTCGACCACCGTTACCACCGACACCACCGCAATGGCTCCCGCCGCTACGGATGCTGCTCCCGCCGCCGCTCCTGCTGCTGATGGCGCCATGGCTCCTGCTGCTGGCACCACCACCACCACCACCGAAGAGAAGAAGTAATTGGCTGCTGGCCCCTGCGGCCGGCTCCAATCCTTTGGCATTCGCCCACAGCCCGGATTTTCCAGCAGGAAAGTCCGGGCTGTTTTGCGTTTGGGAGGCTGCCATTGCGAGCGCACGGAAGCAACTATGACTAGTCTACCAGGCGCAGCAAATCGGCGGCGATGCTGGGCCAGGGCTGGTGCAGGTTTAGGGTGGCGACGCGCACCGGGTGCCCACCCAGCGTGTAGCGCAGGTCGACGGCCTGGGCAGTGGTGGGGCCGTGCCCGGCAGGATACAGCAATATGCCCTCCAGGGCCTGGTTTGGGGCAGGCTGCTGGTTTTGCAGGTAGGCATAGAGCTGGTAGAGGTGCGGCGCGATGAGGCGCGGCCGGTCGTAGCGCGGGCGCAGGGCAGCCGCGTAGTATTTGGTATCGAGGATGATTTTGCGGTTGGGCGCTTCCAGCGTGGTATCGGTGAGCATGGTGGGCAGCAGGGCCAGGTCGGTGGGCACGGCGGCTTCGGCCTGCCAGGCAATGGTTTCGGCGTACACGCGAAAATGGCGCTGCTCGCGGCGGTAGAAGTTGCGCACGAACTGCTCGAAGATGCGCGCCATCAGCCTCTCATCGCGCCGGAAATCGGCGAAGCGGCGGCGGCCGTTGGCGGCCGGTTCGGGCAGGGCCACTTGCCACACCAGCTCGCAGACGTGCACCAGAAATGCGGCCTGGCTATCCGGCCGCTGCCGTCGTAGCTCCCGAAATGTGGCGGCCGTGGGCGTGGCCTCCGGCCTGGCTGCTACGGGCAGGCGCTGCTGTGCCTGCCGGAGCTCGCGGCGCAGGGCCGCAGGCATTTCCGCCGCGTGGGCCAGGGTTGATAAAGTATGGACCAACAGGCGGTGCAGGGCCGAAGCAGTGCCCAGGTCATCGAAGGTGCAGATGGCGCGGCCCTGGCCCAGTAGCCCGCGCCCGAGCGACGGAGCCAACTCGATGCGGCCGCGCAGGCTGGCCAGCTCGGCTTCCTGCGGCTGAAAGGTGCGGGGCAGCCCGTTGCGCAGCAGGCGGCGGGTGGCGTGCAACAGCACCTGGGCCAGCAGCCCCAGCGGCTTGGCAAAGGGCGTGGTTTCGCTGGCCCGCAGCACGGCGGGCTCGGGCAGCCGGTTCCAGGCGTAGCAGAGGAAGTAGTAGAGGGTGGGGAGGGGTATCACTTCACTGCAAGCTGACTTACTGCTGGTACGCAGTGAATGGTAGTATGGACTACAACCGCAGGTCAGCGAAGCGAAGTAACGCTACTTTGGCAAGCTGTGCTAACTACCTTGCCCAGAACTTGAAACGGGCGCGGCCAACGTGTCAAAAGCTGTTCATCTCCCCACCTGGCTACGCCCGGCATGCCTGGAAAACAGGCCGTTGACCAAGCTTTGGGCTAACCTGCCACAGTAGCGTTAAGTAGCAGGACAGCAATAATCATAGGACTTACGCACTTCCAGCCCCAGCGGGGCGACATGTCGGTAGTAACTAGTTGACGTTGAACAAAAAGCCCTGTAGGGGCGACATTCGTTGAAGTACTTGACAAGTGTCGCCCCTACAGGGCTCTAACGCTTCATTATCATGTAATTACTAGCGATATGCCGCCCTGCTGGGGCTGGAAGTGCGTAAGTCTTAAATCAGTAACCAGATTTTGTTCCAGCAATTGACTGCTATACTACTACTGGCTACTTCATTCTGGCTACCTGCTTATGTCCAGGATTTAGTAGGATAGAGTACGTCCTCACATCAACGCAGCACCTCGGCCAGCGGCACGCCCGAGCAGCCGCTGGGCTCCTGAATGTGCAGGAAGCGCGCCAGGGTGGCGGCAATATCCACGACGCGGGCCGGGGCCACCGACTCACCGTGTTTTACGTGCCAGCCCCAGAAAAGTAGCGGCACGTGGGTGTCGTAGGCCCACGACTCGCCGTGGGTGGTACCTTTGGCCGGGAAGCTGTAGGCCTCGTACCAGCCGGGCTCCAGCACCACCAGCACGTCGCCGCAACGCTTGGGGTAGTAGCCGTTTTCGAGGTACATCAGCGTGCCGCTCTCCCAGTGCGATTTCTGAATGTCTTCGGCCGTGAGGGCGCGGCTCACGCCGGGCAGCTCCACCATAGTCTGCACCACTTCTTCGGCCAGCTCGTGGAAATCGATTTTTTTCTGGCTGGCCAGGGTACGGTTCAGGTACACCTGCTGGTTTTCGTAGCTCAGCACCCAGTTGCCGGGGCCGTGGCGGCGCACGAGGCGGTTCTGGAGGGTGTCGCGCATGATGCCCGCGCCCACGGCCCCGGCCGGCAGCCGGTGCGCCTGCAAAAAAGCGGGCGAATGCGCCGCGCCGTGGTCGGCGGTGAGGAAAACCAGGGCCTGGCCCTTGCCCACGGTCTTATCCAGGGTTTCGAACAGGCGGGTCAGCTCCTGGTCGAGGCGCAGGTAAGTATCCTCCACTTCAATGGAGTTCGGCCCGAACTGATGGCCCACGTAGTCGGTGCTGCTGTAGCTCAAGGCCAGGAAATCGGTGAAGCCACGCTGGCCCAATTGCTCGGCCTGAATGGCGGCCAGGGCCATTTCGGTGGTAATGGTGTTGCCGAAGGGAGTGGCCGGCAGCAGGCCCAGGTTGGGGGTGGCGGCGTTGGCGGGCGTGGCCCCGGCCTTGGGCGTGGCCGAAGCGGTTTTGCCGTCGGCGGCCGTCTGGCTGGCGGGGCCGGGCAGGTTGTCTTTGGCGGCAATAGCCGCCGGCACCCCGCTGATGGCGGGCAAATCGTGCGGGAACACGGGGTTGGCCTCGCCCTTGTAGGCGGCTTCCCAGGCCACGTTATCGGGCGAGCTTTCGGTGTATTCGGCGAGGGGGCGCAGCGGGTTCCATGGCTGCGAGAGGTACTTGGTGGCCAGCCCGCGCTGGTTGAACTTCACCACCCAGTCGGGCAGCGCTTGCTGGTAGAAGGTGCTGCTGATGAAGGAACCGTTGCCGCCGTCGTACCAGTAGGCCGCGTTGGCCGCGTGGCCGGCCGGCAGAATGCTGCCCCGGTCCTTAATGCACACGCCAATCACCTTGCTCTGGAAGTTGGTGGCCAGGCGCAGCTCGTCGGTGATGGTGGTGGTGAGCAGGTGGCGGGGGCTCTGCTGGCCGGCCGCGCCGGTGCCGCCCACGCTGGTCACGGTCTTGTCTTCGGTAACGTAAGTGGCTTTGCCTTCCTCGCGCACGAACCAGTTGTTGCCCACAATGCCGTTGGCCGAGGGCGTGGCTCCGGTGTAGATGCTGGCGTGGCCCGGGCCGGTGTAAGTGGGTACGTAGTTGTAGTGGGTGTTCTCGAAGCTGAAGCCCTCGCCCAGCAGCCGCCGGAAGCCGCCGCGGCCAAACTTGCTCCAGTAGCGATAGAGGTAGTCGTAGCGCATCTGGTCGACCACGATGCCCACCACCAGCCTGGGCCGGGCCGGGCCGGCGGCCGAGGCCGCGGTGCCGGCGGGCCGTGCTTTGGCAGCGGCCCGCTTCGGGGCCTGGGCAAACGAAGAAGTGGCCACGAGCGCAGCCAAAGCAAAGGGAAATATCTTTTTCAAGCGAAATCAGGTAAGACTACGTCCCGGCAAAGATACCGCCGGCATCTAATGAGGAATGAGGGATTTTCTCCGACTCAGTCTTTATGCTGACGCATTCTCCCACCAAGTCGTCTGCAATTCCTCATTCTTCATAGGACTTACGCAGAAGGCCAGTTTTCAAGCCCCAGCGGGGTCGTACCCGAAGGGCGACATATTGGTAGTACCTGATTGATTAGATGAACCAAAGCCCCAGCGGGGCGACACTTTTTTTTCTTGGCAATCGGGTGTCGCCCCGCTGGGGCTTACCCATTGTTTGTCAAATAACTACTATCAACATACCGCCCTTCGGGTACGCCCCCGCTGGGGCTACCTTCTGCCGTGTTTGCGTAAGTCCTATTTCATTAACAAAATGCTTTCCGCGCTCATTTTCGACATGGACGGCGTGCTCGTCGACAACACGGCGGCCCACGCCCGCTCCTTCCAGCTCCTGTTCCGCGACCTGGGCCTGCGCACCAACGCCCTGCGCCTGCTCAAGCGCCTCAACGGCATGCCCGCGCCCGAGATTCTCACCCACGTTTTTCGCTACCCGGTGCCCCTGAAGCAGTGACAGGCCTACGTGGCCCAACGCGAGTTCCTCTACCGGGCGCTGTTCTGGAACAAGCGCCGGGAAGTAGCCGGCCTCACCGCGTTTCTGAAAGCCGCGCGGGCCGCCGGGCACCCCATCGGGCTGGGCACCGGCTCGGGCGAGGAGGCTGGCTATCCACTACATCGTCGACCACCTGGGCCTGCGCCCCTACTTCGACGTGATTGTGGGCTCGGCCGACGTGCAGCACGGCAAGCCCCACCCCGAAACCTGGCTGGTAACGGCCCGCAAGCTGGGCATGGCCCCGGCCGACTGCATTGTGTTCGAAGACGGGCTACTGGGCGAGCAGGCCGCCTACCGGGCCGGCATGCGCTGCATTGGGGTGGCCACCACGCTCAAGGCGCAGGACTTTCAGGCTCCGCTCGCCGTCATCAACGACTTCACCGGGCTCACGCCCGCCCAGCTGCCGGCGCTGCTGGCCGCGCAGCCTGTAGCGCCCAAACCGCAGAAGCGCCGCCGCTGAAATCCACCCCCACCGGGCAAACTACCGCGCGGCAAAAGGCCCGCCGCCAAAAATGGCGGCGGGCCTTTTGCCGCGCTACTACCTCATCCGGAAAATCGCGCTGGTTCAATCAGGCGTTGCGGCCGCCTACTTCACCGCCGGCACCATACCCATATTGGCGTAGCAGAAGCTCCACACGTCGGCCCACTCGTCGATTTGCAGCCTGGTGCTTTTGCCCGCGCCGTGGCCGGCGTTCACGTCAACCCGAATGAGCGTGGGATTGGGGCCGGTGTTGGCGGCCTGCAGGGCGGCGGCGAATTTAAAAGAGTGCGCGGGCACCACGCGGTCGTCGTGGTCGGCGGTAGTAATAAGGGTGGCGGGGTAGGCGGCGGGCTTCAGGTTGTGCAGGGGCGAGAACTGGCGCAGGTTCTCGAACTGCTTCTGGTCGGCCGAGGTGCCGTATTCGGGGGCCCAGTTCCAGCCGATGGTGAAGGTCTGGTAGCGCAGCATGTCCATCACGCCCACGGCGGGCAGGGCCACGTGTGCAAGGTCGGGGCGCTGCGCCATGGTGGCACCCACCAGCAGGCCGCCGTTCGAGCCACCCGCGATGGCGAGGTGGTCGTAATCGGTGTACTTGTTGGTTTTGAGGTAATCGGCGGCCGCGATAAAGTCGTCGAACACGTTCTGCTTATTAGGTGTCATGCCAGCTTTGTGCCACTTTTCGCCATACTCGCCGCCGCCGCGCAGGTTGGGGATGGCCAGCACGCCGCCATTTTCCAGCCACAGCATGCGCGCCACCGAAAAACCCGGCGTGAGCGAGACGTTGAAGCCGCCGTAGGCATATAAGTACGTGGGGTTCTTGCTGTTCAGCTCCACTCCTTTCCGGTGAATGATGAACATCGGAATCTTCGTGCCGTCCTTGCTCGGGTAGAACACTTGGGTCGTCACGTAGTCCTGCGGGTTCACATCCACCTTCGGCGCGCGGAACACCGTGCTGGTGTTGGTGGCCAGGTCGTACCTGTAAATGGTGGTTGGGTAGGTGAACGAGGTGAAGGCGTAGTATACCGATTTGGCATCGCGGCGGCCGCCAAAGCCGCTGGCCGTGCCGATGGCCGGCAGCTGCACGTCGTGCTCGAACTTGCCCAGCTCCGAGTACACTTTCACCTGCGAGCTGGCATCGTTCAGGTAATCGGCAATCAGCTTGCCGCCCACCTGGGTCACGCTTTCGAGCTTGTTCTGGCTTTCGGGCAGCACGTCGTGCCAGTTGGCTTCGGCCGGCTTTTTGGGGTCGATGCGGACCACGCGGTAGTTGGGGGCCTTGTAGTTGGTGTACACCAGCACCTCACCGCCCACGTTGCCAATCACACTGTTGTTGTCTTCGCAGCTCGAAATCAGCTTGGTCCAGGTACTGGCCTGCTTCGGGTCGGTGAGGTCGCGCACCCACAGCTGGTTGCCGTCGGCCTTGCCATCGGTCAGGCTTAGCACGAGGAACCGCTCATCCTCGGTGGCGCTGGCGAATCGGAAGCCCAGCGGCATTGCCTTATCCTCATACACCAGCTTGTCGGCGCTCTGCGGCGTGTTCAGCTGGTGGAAATACACTTTATGGAATTCGTTCTTGCCCGACAGGCCATTCTGGCCGGCCTTAGGCGCGTCGTAGCGGCCGTAGTAAAAGCCGTTTTTGGTCCACGACGTGCCCGACACCTTCACCCATTCCAAGGTTTCGGGCAGCAGCTTATTGGTCTTCAGGTCCAGTATCTGCACCTTGTGCCAGTCCGAGCCGCCGCTGCTGGTGGCGTAGGCCAGGAAGCGGTGGTCGTTGCTGAACTCGGTGCCGGCCAGGGCGGTGGTGCCATCGGCCGAGAACTGGTTGGGGTCGAGCAGCACCTGCGGCTCGCCGCCGCCGCGCTGCCGGTACAGCACGGCCTGGTTCTGCAAGCCATCGTTCTTGCTGAACACCAGCTCCTCCCCCACCTGCTCGGGTACCCCAAACCGCTCGTAGTTCCAGATTTTCGTCAGCCGCTCCCGAATCTTATCCCGGAACGGAATCTGGTCCAGGTAACCGAACGTCACCTTGTTCTCGGCCGTCACCCAGTCCTTGGTATCGGGCGCGTCAAGAGCTTCGAGCCAGCGGTAGGGGTCGGGCACCTTGGTGCCGAAATAGTCGTCGACGTGGTCGACTTTGCGGGTGGCGGGGTATTTCACGGGCGGCAGGGGTTCGGGCAATTCCAGGCCGGCTTTGCGGCTGGGCTCGGCGGTTTCGGGAACGGTGGTTTCGGTTATGGGCCGGTTATTGGGCAGGGTATTGCGGTCGGCGGGCGCGGTGGCGCGGCAGGCGGTGGCCGTGGCCAGCAGCAGCACAACAGGTAAGGCAGCTTTCATGGTTATGGCGATGTATGATTAAAAAGATTGGCAAGCATTACCGAACCGTCATGCTTCGCTACGCTCTGCATGACACGACGCGCGTTGCACCGCTAATCCATCTGTACGTCATCGGCTACCACCCCGGTCGCGGGCGCATCCGCTGCCGGCATTGCAGCCGAAACCCGCGCCTCGGCCAGCAGCTCGGGCAGGCTGGCGCGCAGCCAGCGCAGTTCCTCATCCACGCGCTGGCTCACCAGGCGCTCTACTTCGAGGCGCTGGGCCGGGCTGAGCCGGTCGGGGGCCGGCGCGGCATCGGCTTCGGGCACACCGGCCAGCACCAGTGCCTCGGCGCGCCTGAGGCGGGCGGCCGAGTCGGCCACGGCGGCGCTGGTTTCGGCAGCAGCAGCCTGGGCGGAGGTGGCGGCCTGCCTGGCTTCGAGGGTTTCGCGGCGCTGCTGGCGGCGCCACTGGCCCAGCGTCACGCGCAGCATCACGTACAGCACCAAGCTCAGAATACCCAGAATCAGCGCCAGCGGCGCGGCGAAGCGATTCAGCAGGCTTTCGGGGCCGGTGGCAGCCACGGCAGTGGCATTCGGCCCGGCGGCGTCGCGCTCGGCGGCAGCCTGCGTTTCGGCGGCTTCGGCGGGGCCGGGCGCGCCGGGCGTGGTGGCAGCTACGGTAGTGTCGGCCCGTTCGGGGGCCATGGCGGCGGCCACTTCACCCATCGGCGTGCCCGAGGTCACGTAGTTGGTGAGGGCGGTTTCGAGAGCGGCCACGCGGGCCATGCGGGCGGGGTCTTTGCGGCGGGTGGGCGAGCCTTTCAGCTTGCTTACAATGGCTTTGGCCAGCGCCGCGAGCCGGGCCGGGTTATCCTTTTTACCCTGGTAAATCGCGCCCCGGCCCTCAATGGGCTGATACAGCAGGCTATACACCCGCAGGCTGTCGGGCCGGATGCTGGCGACCAAGGCGTCGAGGTTGCCAGCCTCGCAGCGCACGGTGCTTTTGAGGTTGGGCCGGCCGGCGTCGTCGTACACGAAGCGCACCGTGGCGCACCACATCTGCACCTTGCTCTCGTCGAGCGAGGGCTGGCCGAGGGGCGTTTGGGCCCGGGCGGTGAACAGCACGAGGGCCAGCAGAATGGCCAGAACGGGGCGGGGGGTCATAAGCAGCGCGATTTGAGGTGGTCCGATTAGGCTGGACAGTTTAGGGCAGTAGTTTGAAGGAGTTGTTGGTGAGCGTGATAGGGTATCTGATAGCCAATACTGGAATGCAGCCGGTCGTGATTGTAGTAGTCAAAATAGTCGGCGACGCTGGCCTGTGCATCGGCCAGGTCGGCGAAAACGGGCCACTCGCGTAGTTCAAGCACCTCCGTTTTGAAGCGGGACCAGAGGCTCTCGGCCTGGGCGTTGTCGTAGCAATCCCCGCGGCGGCTCTGCGAGCGCAGGGCCTGGTGGTTGTGGAGCAGCTTGCGGTAAACATTGCCGCAGTACTGGCCGCCACGGTCGGAGTGCACGATGAGTCGGGGCGTAGGCGGTTGCGCCAAAAACCCACGTTGCAAGGCCGTGGTAACCAACTCTTCGGGCATGGTGGCCATCACGTGCCAGCCTACGACGTACTTGCTGGCCATATCCTGGAAGGCGCACAAATAGGCCCTACCGGGTACGACCCACTCGCCGTTGGCCAGCGGTAAATACGTGATGTCTGATACCCACACCCGGTTGGCCTGTGTGGGCTTGGGCTGGTCGAGCAATCGGTTGGGGGCGCAGCGTAAGCCATGCGTCGAATCGGTCGTGCGCGGGGTAAAGGCCTTGGGCTGGAGCGCGTGCAGCCCCCGGCGGCGCATGGCCGTGCGCAGGCGCTGGCGCCCCACCCGGTGCCCTTTTTTACGCAGGGCCACCAGCAGCCGACGCGTGCCATAGCGGCGTTTGTGGTAGCGAAAGGCCTTGACCAGGGCCGTTTCCCAGGCAGGCGCCTTGGGGCTCTCCACGGCCCTACCGGGGCGGCCCCGCTGCTGGTCGGCCTGCCAGGCGTAAAAGCTGCTGGCCGGCACGCCCAGCACCTGGCAAAGCCGTCGCACGGGATAGTGGCCGCGCTCAGCGGCAATGAAGCGGTAGCAGCTCATTGGTCGGGCGTCTGTGAGAAGATGGCGATGGCTTTTTTTAAAATAGCTAGCTCCTGTGCTTGCCGCCGATTGTCGGCCCGCAACTGGCGCAGCTCGGCAGCCGTGGCCGGGTCCAGCGTAGGGCCCAACGCCGCCGCCACCGGCGTCTGAGCCGCTTTTTGCCACTGGTAGATGCGTTTCGGGTCGATGTTCAGGGCACGGGCGGCGGCTTGGGCCGAGCGGCTTTGCTCAGCCAGGCGCAAGGCTTCGGCGCGGAAGGCCGCATCGTACTTGCGGCGTTTGTCGGGTTTTGGCGTGTCTTTCATGACGAAGGAAAGATACCACCCTGTTCTGTCCAGATTAATTAGACCACCTCAATTTTACCGGAAAAGTACGGCGTTGGGCGCTATTTATTATGGGTTGGGTGATATGGGCGGCTAATCGTTCTGCCGCCGGAACCTCACCCCCGGCCCCTCTCCCCAGGAGAGGGAAGCCGGATAATTCTTGTAGCACATGCTTCAGCTTGTGCCGGGACCGCGCATCAATACACAAGTTGAAGCATGTGCTACAAGAATTA
>JANNDE010000124.1:0-7226 GCA_031387395.1 Hymenobacter sp. | reverse complement strand
GCTTATCAAACAGGCTCCGGCCCGCATCCTGCGCCTGGTCGAGCACCCGGTAGTTGAACCGCAGCCAGCTCAAATCGCGGCTGATATACTTGCTTTTGCGGATAAGGTCGGAGGATTTAAATAACTTCATGGACCACGGATATTTCGGATTTAAACGGATTTCACGGATTTTGTAGACGATTCGGCCACTTACGCACAAAATAACAACTTTGTGGGCATCCATCAGGGGTCACAGCGAAAAGAAAAAAGCCGAACCGCAGCGAAAACGACACCATTTGGCGGGTTAAATCTTCACCTTTAGTGCACACTTTTAGCAACACCCTACGCTTGCACTCCAACGATTCCCCCGCCGCCGCCCGGGCCGAAACCCTGCTCCGCGAGTGAGAATCTGTTTTCCACCCCGCAGGCCATGATGACTTATTCGTCGGGGCAGGCAATCCAGTTTCGCGCACGCCGCTTTCGGCGTACAGGTAAAACTTCATACGGGTGTCGAGCACCAACGAACTGGGCAACACGATTTTGATAATTAAGTCGGGAGCACCCACGCAGCCCCGGCGGTCGAGCCTGGCCAAAGCGCATACAATGCTGCTATCGGGCTGAACCACGGTTCTCGCCTGCGCGTCGCCGTTTGCCCGTGCCACGCAGCAAGCGCACATCAAATGGCGCGGAACATACCCAGCCAGGCGGGCCTTTCAGATAACCATAAACTCTTCCGTGCAGACTGGACGACACCTGCTACGCTGTTCATCAAACGGGAAACTGCTCTAATCCACTCCACGTTTGCCCTGAAGCGCCACGTCCGGTAGTCGGCATAAGTGCAATGAGGCCGTTGAGGCCGGGCTGCGAAAGGTGAGTGATGGAAGTCATGGCATTGGGTTTGCGCGCAAACCGGCGCAAGCGGCAACGCGTACTACCCAAAAAAAGAGGGGCCGCCATAATGGCGGCCCCTCCTCACGGCTACAAAATCCGTTAAATCAGCGAAAACAGTGCTTTAGACGTCGAGCTTAGCGTACTTGGCATTGCGCTCGATGAAGTCGCGGCGCGGGGCCACTTCATCGCCCATCAGCATCGAGAACAGGTGGTCGGCTTCAGCGGCCGACTCCACGGTTACCTGCTTCAGGGTGCGGGTCATGGGCTGCATGGTGGTGGTCCAGAGCTGTTCAGCGTTCATTTCGCCGAGGCCTTTGTAGCGCTGCACGTTCACGGTTTCGGGCTTGCCGCGGCCGAGGTCGGCCTGGGCCTGGGCGCGCTCCTCTTCGGTCCAGCAGTAGCGCTCCTCTTTGCCGCGCTTCACGAGGTAGAGTGGCGGCAGGGCGATGTAGATGTAGCCCCGGTCCACCAGCTCGCGCATGTAGCGAAAGAAGAAGGTCAGAATCAGGGTACGAATGTGCGAGCCGTCGATGTCGGCGTCGGTCATGATGATGACCTTGTGGTAGCGCAGCTTGTCGAAGTTCAGCGGGCCGGTTTCCACCCCCGTATCATCGGTGGTGAAGGCCAGCGACTTGCGCTCGTTGAAGCCCACGCCCAGCGCGGTAATCATGTTCTTGATTTCCTCGTTCTCCAGGATGCGGTGCTCCTGAGCTTTCTCCACGTTCAGGATTTTACCGCGCAGCGGCAGAATCGCCTGGAAGGCGCGGTTGCGGCCCTGCTTGGCCGTGCCGCCAGCCGAGTCTCCTTCGACAAGGTAGAGCTCGCAGATTTCGGGGTCCGACTCCGAGCAGTCGGCCAGCTTACCCGGCAGGCTGTTGCTCGAAAGCACGCCCTTGCGCTGCACCATGTCCTTGGCCTTGCGGGCGGCGATGCGGGCCTTGGCGGCCAGAATCACCTTTTCCATGATGCGGTTGGCCTGGTTGGGGTTCTCATCCAAGTACTGGGTCAGGATTTCGCCCACCACCGAGTTCACCGCGCCGCTCACTTCGGAGTTGCCGAGCTTGGTTTTGGTCTGGCCTTCGAACTGCGGCTCCATCACCTTCACCGAGATAACGGCCGTCAGGCCTTCGCGGAAGTCATCGCCGGTGATTTCCACCTTGGCTTTTTCGAACAGCTTGTTCTTATCGCCATAAGTTTTCAGCACCCGCGTCACGGCCGAGCGGAAGCCCGCCACGTGCGTCCCGCCCTCAATCGTGTTGATGTTGTTGACGTAGGAATAGACGTTTTCCTGGTACGAGGTATTGTACTGCAGGGCCACTTCCACGGGCGTGCCGCCCTTCTCGCTCTCCACGTAAATGGGTTCCGAGAGCAGCGAGGGCCGCTGCTCGCCGTCGAGATATTGCACGAAGTCGCGCAGGCCGCCGGTCGAGTAAAACTCGTCGCTGCGGAAGCTGCCGTCGGGCAGGGTCTCGCGCCGGTCCATCAGCGTAATGCGGATGCCTTTGTTGAGGTACGAGAGGTCGCGCAGGCGCGAGGCCACGGTGTCGTAGCGGTACTCGGTTTCGGTGAAGATGCTGGCGTCGGGCAGGAACTGCACCTCGGTGCCGTGCTCGGGCGTATCGCCGATTTCCTTCACCGGGTACTGCGGGAAGCCGATTTTATACTCCTGCTCGTACATGTGGCCGTTGCGGCGCACGGTCACCTTCAGGTCGGTGCTGAGCGCGTTCACGCAGCTCACGCCCACACCGTGCAGGCCTCCCGACACCTTGTAGGAGCCTTTGTCGAACTTGCCGCCGGCGTGCAGCACGGTCAGCACCACTTCCAGGGCCGACTTGCCTTCCTTGGCGTGCCAGTCGACGGGGATGCCGCGGCCATTATCGCGGACGGTAACCGAATTGTTTTCGTTGATGGTAACATTAATCAGGTCGCAGTGCCCGGCGAGGGCTTCGTCGATGGAGTTATCGACCACCTCCCACACCAGATGGTGCAGGCCTTTCAAACCCGTGTCGCCGATGTACATGCTGGGCCGCTTGCGCACGGCCTCCAACCCTTCGAGTACCTGAATGCTGTCGGCGGAATAGTCCGACTGCGCCATTGTTTCTTTCGTTTCGCTCATGTGGGCGGGATTAAATCAAGTCGTAAAACCGCCCATCGGGCGGCTAGGTACTGAACACTCAAAAGTACATATTTAATCCCATTTTGAGGAGTTTTCGCGGTTTTTTCCTCGGGATTTTTTCATTTTTATGGGTGTAGTTCAGGTTGTTGCACCCAAATATTCCCGGGGTTTCCGGGCAACGCTGGTAGCGCAGCCCGCAAACGACAAAAGCCACCCTTGTGGGGTGGCTTTTGATAGGACATTGGTGGCCCCGTTTGGATTCGAACCAAAGACCGACTACTTAGAAGGTAGTTGCTCTATCCAGCTGAGCTACGGGGTCGAAAACGGGGCAAACAAATGTCGGGGTGGCAGGATTCGAACCTACGACCTCCTGGTCCCAAACCAGGCGCGATACCGGGCTACGCTACACCCCGAAAAAAATAATGCTGAGTTAAAAAAACAACTTGTTAGTTGGAGCCCCAACGAGCTGCTTTCGCAACCCAACATTATAGTGGAGAAGGGGGGATTCGAACCCCCGGTAACCTTTAGAGCTACGGCAGTTTAGCAAACTACTGGTTTCAGCCACTCACCCACTTCTCCGGCTGTCTTCGCTTCCGTTCGAAGCGGGTGCAAATATACGGGCCGATGTGAAAGGACCGCACTTTTTATAAAAAATTTCTCAGAAAATCGAAAAAAGACGGCCGGGCAGTTCAAACGGCGGCCGGGCACCGGCAACCCACTGGCTGGCCTTTCGGCCGTAATATTGGGGCCTGATAAAACGTAACTTGCTGAACTGGGCCTATCCTGATTTCATTGCCGCCGGAGCCGGGCTGCTGCTGGCCCTGCTCTTGCTGGGCTGGCACTGGCGGCGCGGCGGCCGGCTGGCGCGGCTGCTGGGTACCCGTGCCCGGCACCGCGGCTGGAAAACCGGGCTGCGCGTGGTGGCGGGTACGCTGCTGCTGGCGGCAGCCCTGGGCCCTTCGCTGGGTGTGAGCCAAAGTGCCATGCGCACCGCTGGCAAAGACGTGTGGCTACTCGTGGATGTATCGCGCTCGATGGACGCGCCCGACGTGGCCCCCTCGCGCCTGCTACGCACCCAGGCCGAGCTGCGCGAACTGGTGGCCCGGTTTCCGGCCGACCGGCTGGGCGTGGTGGCCTTCGGGGCAGAGGCCGTGGTGCAATGCCCGCTTACCTACGACCAGGAGGCCGTGCTCACGTTTCTGAGCACGCTGCGCACGGGGCTGCTGCCGCCCGGCCCCACCACGCTGCGCGCACCGCTGGAGCTGGTGCTGGCCCGGCTAAGCGCGGCCCCGGCCCCAACCCGGCCGGCTGCCGCCACCGCCCCCCGGGCCACGGCGCTGGTGGTGGTGAGCGACGGCGAGGACTTCGGCGAAAACCTGGAGCCCACGCTGCGGGCGCTGGCCCGCACCGGTGCGCGGGTGTATCCGGTGGGCGTGGGCACGGCGGTGGGCAGCAGAATTCCCACGGCCACTGGTGGCTTTGTTGTGGATGGCCGGGGCCAGCCGGCCCGCACACGCCTGCGGGAGGCCCCGCTGCTGCAGTTGGCGGCCCAGACGGGTGGGCAGTATTTCGGGTTGAACAACCAGGCCAATGGCTTTGAACCGCTGCTGCGGGCGCTGCAGGCGATGCAGGGCCCGGCCGAGCAGGTCCGCACCGTGGCCGTGGCCGACAACCGCTACCGTTACCCGCTGGCGGCGGCGCTGCTGCTGCTGGTACTGGATGTGGTGCTCACCATTACCCTCATTCGCCCATGAAAACCGGCGCGCTGTTTCTGCTCCTGCTGCTGGGCGTGCCGGGCCTGCGCCTGCTCACGATGGTGCGCGACCGTAACGTAGCCGTGGCCGACGCGACTGCGGCCTACCGGCGCGGCGAGGCCCTGCTGGCCGCCCACTACTTCGAAAACGCCCTGGCCACGGCCAGCCCGCGGCCGGCCACCCCCGACCCGCGCCTGGTGCTGAACCTGGGCCACGCGCAGGCGCAAGCCGGGCAGCTAGGGGCAGCCCAGGCAACGTATGGCCGCCTGCTGGCCGGCAATCCGGGCGGGCTGGGCAGCGTGGCGCGCCAGCAGTTGGCCGTGCTGGCCGCCAGGCGCGGCGAGCTGGCCCAGGCCGCCGGCCTGTTGCGCCAGGCCATTATCCTGGACCCCACCAATGCCGGGGCGCGCTACAACTTTGAGGTAGTGAGTGAGTACCTGGCCCGGCGGCCCAACCGTCCGCAACTGGCTCTGCCGCCGCCCGCGCCATCGCCGGACCCGAAGCCCAAAGCGGCCCCCAGCAAGAACGGGACCCAACCCAACAAGCCCGCCGAAAAAGCCGGCACCGACCGCCAGGGCGAAATCAATGATACCCAGCCGGCCCCCAACGCCAACACGCCGCCGGCGCCGCGTTCCGATGCGGCCGGCCAGCCCGATAGCCACCAGCCCTCGGCCCTGCCGGGAGCGGCGGCGGGCAACCGCACGCCCGGAGCCGGCCCGCCGCAGCCCACCGCCAGCGGCAACGCGCCCGGCACGCAGCGCGGCCTCGACCGTAACACATCGGCAGGCGCGACCTCGCCCAACGCCCGCAGCCGCCGGCCGGGCTCGGAAGCTGCTTCGGCAGCTGACTTATCGCTGCAAACCCAGCGCGAGCGGCTGCAAGCCATGAGCCTGAGTCCCGCCCAGGCCCGCCAGCTGCTGGAGACGCTACGGGCTCAGGAGCAGCAGTATTTGCAGCAGCGCCCGCACCCGGCGGCACAGAAGCCCGACCCGAACCGGCCGACGTGGTAGGATTTTCGTAGTTGAGCATGGCATTCTACATTGGTTCGACTCGCCCATTTAATCAAACCCGTAGCCCACGGCGGCATTATCCGTACTTTTGCGGCCAGATTCAAGCTCCCACCCCCATTCCTCTTATTTTCCTGATTATGCAGATTAAAGAAGTTGTCATCATCTCGGCCGTACGCACGCCGATTGGCTCGTTTGGCGGGTCGCTGTCGTCGCTGTCGGCTACCGAGCTGGGGGCCATTGCCCTGAAAGGTGCGCTCGACAAGGCCGGCGTGGCCGGCTCGGAAGTGAACCAGGTGATTATGGGCAATGTGATTTCGGCCAACCTGGGCCAGGCTCCGGCCCGCCAGGCGGCCAAAAAAGCCGGCCTGCCCGACACCGTGGAGTGCACGACCGTGAACAAAGTGTGCGCCTCGGGCTCGAAAGCCATTATGATGGCCGCCCAGAGCATCATGCTGGGGCAGTCGGACGTGGTGCTGGCCGGCGGCATGGAGAGCATGAGCAACGTGCCCTACTACCTCGACAAGAACCGCTTTGGGGCCAAGTACGGCAACGGGCAGGTAATCGACGGCCTCGTGCGCGACGGCCTCTGGGACCCCTACAACGACTACGCCATGGGCAACGCGGCCGAGAACACGGCCAGGGAAATGGGCTTCACCCGCGAGCAGCAGGATGCCTTTGCCGTGGAAAGCTACACCCGCAGCGCCGCCGCCGCTAAAGCCGGCAAGAAGACGGACGAAATCGTGCCCGTAACCATTGAGAGCCGCGGCAAAACCACCGTGGTGGCCGACGATGAGGAGTATCTGAAAGTGGATTTCGAGAAACTGAAGGGCCTGAAGCCTTCGTTCGTGAAGGACGGCACCGTGACGGCCGCTAACGCCTCGACCCTGAACGACGGCGCCGCCGCCGTGCTGCTGATGAGCCGCGAAAAGGCCACCGAGCTGGGCCTCACGCCCATCGGCCGCATTCTGGGCTTCGCCGATGCTGAGCAGGCCCCGGAGTGGTTCACGACTTCGCCCGCGCTGGCCATTCCGAAGGCGTTGAAAAACGCCGGCAAAACGGCTGCCGACGTGGATTTCTACGAAATCAACGAAGCATTTTCGGTGGTGAGCCTGGCCAACAACAAGCTGCTGAACCTCGACGGCGGCAAGGTGAACAAGTACGGTGGGGCCGTGAGCCTGGGCCACCCGCTGGGCGCGTCGGGCGCGCGCATCATGACCACGCTGATGAGCGTGCTGAAGAACGAGGGCGGCAAAATCGGTGTGACGGGTATCTGCAACGGCGGCGGCGGTGCCAGCGCCATTGTGGTGGAGGCGCTGTAGTTTTTGCGCTGCTGATTTGAACGAGCCCCGCCGAATAACATCGGCGGGGCTTTTTTTGGCCTGAATTTTAGCGAGCAGCTCCATCCGCACGGAAACGACCATTTCTGCGTTCTTTCGCCTATGAAATACCTATTGCCCTTTTTGCTGCTGCTGGCCT
>JANNDE010000084.1:0-4284 GCA_031387395.1 Hymenobacter sp. | reverse complement strand
CCCCCCCCCCCCGGCCCCCCCCCCCCCCGCCGTGGACCCCACGCTCTGGAAGCGCGCCCGCGGCGCGGGCAGCGGGCGGGGGATGGGGGTTGTGGCTGCTGTGGGGTAGAAGCTGTCGTATCGTGCCAGCGGCGGGAGGAGTAGGCGGGGGGGTCACTTGTCGTCGTAGTGAAACCGGCATTGGACGATATAGAGCGTGTCGCCGCTCACTTTGTAAACCAGCCGATGCTCCTGCGTGATGCGCCGCGACCAGAACCCTTTGCGGTCAGCCTTTAGCGGTTCGGGCTTGCCCCGGCCGGTAAACGGGGTGCGCAAGCACTCCTTCAATAACTCGTTGATTTTAGTCAGAATGGCTTCATCGGCTTGCTGCCAGTACAAGTAATCCTCCCAAGCGTAGGAAGACCACGACAGATTTATTGCTGCGGCCATTCGCGCACTGCCGTTTCACCTCTTTCTACTTCTTCCATCGCGGCCAGCAGGCGTTCACGATTCGTACGGGTACTCATCAGATACTCTGTCGTGTCTACGGCGGTTTTCTTGCCGGTTGCGGGTGTGAGCTTGACGGAAGTAACGCGCCGCAGTAGTTCCACTACAAACGCCACGTCCTGGTCGGGGACTTCGAGGGTGTATTTCATACTATCCAAAACTACAAAGATTCCGCTTAGTTCCTACCGCCTGCCTGCCGCTACTTCAGAAGCGCCCGTTTCTTCAGCGGCGGGGGCGGCAGGCGGGGGGGTGGTTGGGGCGGCTGTGGGGAAGAAGCGGTGGTATCGTTCCAGCGGCGGGGGCTACTCAGCCGCCGCTACCGCTGTTCAACGGTGATGGCTTTTCCGCTTCCAGGGCCTGCGGCACGATGTACAGCTCGCGGAACATTTGTTCCACAGTTTCCTTCAAGCCTGGCTCCGGGTTGGCGCGACATTCCAGAAAATAGGCGCTGATGGACGGCATGGGATGATGAATAAAGCGGTTCGGGCCGATGAAGGTGGAAACGGTTTGCAGATACACCCGAAACCGTTTGGTATTGGCCACGCCCTCCCCCACCAGCGCTTCGCCCACAAAACCAGCCGACGCCAACGGGTCGCGGCGGCAGATGTCGAGGAATACCTGCATGCACGTTGTCAAAATCCGAAAGGCGTCGCCGTCGTTGGTGAGCACGCGGTATTTGTTGGGCGAGCTTTTGTGCGACAGCGGGTAATATTTGAGCACGTAGGTGTGGTGCTGGTATTCCTCAGCGTCCACCACGTAGCGCCGGTTTTTGCGCGTCCGAAACGTGTAGTGATGCACACAAACCAAAGGGCCGTCCTTATGAGACGGCCCTTTGCGGTATGTAAACGGATAGCCTTCGCCCAACGTGCGCTCAGATAGCATAAGCATAGGCGTTGCGGCGCATCTTTTTCAGGTCTTCCTCCGAAAGCGTCTCGAATACGAACTGCTTGGCGTATTCGCGGGCTTGGGCAAGTCGCTCTTCTTTTGTCAGCTTGGCGGCGCTTGCGGTTGGGTGAGAGGTTTTGTTATCGGTGATTCCCATAGTATGAGAAGTTGCTAAATGTTATAAGCGGTAGTACTACGAAGATAAGCCGAAAGTTCATTGCTTCTGCCAGAGAAGCTCCTGTTTCCTCAGCGGCGGGCGCGGCGGGCGGGGGCGTTGGGAGTGGGTGTTATACTGTTGCGTCGCCTACTTCTCCCTTTATCCAGTCCTCCAAATCCAAACCGGTAAGCGGCGCAAAGTCCCGCGTGTTGCGCGTAACCAAAATCAGGTTGTGGGCCAGTGCGGTGCAGCCGATGAGCACATCGAACTCACCGGGAAACTTGCCCAGTTCGCCGCGCTTCACTTTGTCCAGCAGCTTCACCTTTTCCGGGCCGTACAAATCGAAGGCATCAGAAATTGGCAGCACACGGGTATTGAACAGGCGGCGTAGCTGGCCGATGTGCTGCCGTTGCTGCACGGCATATGTATGGTCACACTTGGCCAGGCCGTAGAGCATTTCGGCAATGGTCAACTCGGAAATGAAGCAATTGTGCAAACCCACCGAAAGCACCTTGTTTTCCAGGTCGTGCTCGGCTTTCAGGTAATGGACGCAGATGTTGGTATCCAGCAAATAGCGGCTCATAGCGCTACGTCGCGGTGGTCGCTTTGCCGGGCATCGTAAATCTCACGCACCATTTCTTCCCCGCTCACATCGGATTTCCACGCGCCAAATAGCTCGTGTAGCAATTGCTTCTCTTCGGCGGCATTTAGCTCCGTTGCTTCGGCCTCGGCAAAGGCTGTTGATTGGCCGGGTTTCGGGCGCGAAAAATGGGCCGTCAGGCCCGGCGGCAGGCTTTGCAGCAGCCGCACAAATAGCGCAGCTTTCTCATCGGGAAACTCTAATTCAAGGGCAACTCTCATGCTACTAAGTTACGCAGAAGCTGTCGTATCGTTCCGGCGGAGGCAGCGGGTGGGGAAGAAGGAAAGCGGTTGGGGCTGCCGTGGGGCAGAAGCTGTGGTATCGTTCTAGCGGCGGGCAGCGGGCGGGGAGGCGGCAGGGCTTACTTATCCCCGTAGTGGAAGCGGCAGGCGGCAATGCGCAATCCGTCGTCGGTGGCTTTGTATACCAAGCGGTGCTCGTGGTTGATGCGCCGCGACCAGTAGCCGCGCAGGTCGCCTTTCAGCGCTTCGGGCTTGCCCGTACCTACAAATGGTGTGCGCTGGCACTCCTTCAGCAGCGTGTTGATTTTACGGAGAATGGCTCGGTCGGTTTCCTGCCAATACAGGTATTGCTCCCAAGCGGCCTCATCCCAGATAAGCCTCATGCGTCGATGAGGTCGTGTCGCACGCCCTCACCGCGTTCCAAGCGTTCAATGGCATCCCGCAAGGCTTTTGCGTTGGCTGGGTTACTCAGCAGGTACTCCGTTTCGTCCTGTGGCTTGGCTTTCGTGCGGGCCAGCGTGGCTTTCACAAACGGCAGGCTTTGCAGCAACTCCATCATGAAGGCCGCTTTGTTATCAGGAATTTCCAGCGTGATTTTCATACTATCCAAAACTACAAAGATTCCGCTTAGTTCCTGACGTCTGCTCCAGAAGCTACTGTTTTTTCAGCGGCTCGGGCAACGGGCGGGCGGCGGTAGCGGCTGGCGGGGGGCAGAAGCTGTCGTATCGTGCCAGCGGCGCGGACAGCGGGCGGGCGGCGGTAGCGGCTGGCGGGGGGCAAAAGCTGTCGTATCGTGCCAGCGGCGCGGGCAGCGGACGGGGGGCGTTGCGGGGCGGCCGTGGAGCAGCAGAAGCCGGGGTATCGTTCCAATAGCGCGGGCAGCGGGCGGGGCAGGTGGCAGGTTGGGGCTGCCGTGGGGCTACTGGCTTAGGCTTGTTTGTCCTGCCAGGTATTCGGTGACCCAATCCTCCAGCACAATGCCTTGCATTTCGGCAAAATGACGGGTGTTACGCGTGACAAGCGTGAGGTCGTGCGTGAGTGCAGTGCTCCCAATAAGCATGTCGAAATCTCCTTGCAGCCGGCCTATAGTTTTCAGGTGTGCTTTCTGTACGGCGTAGGTTTCCAGGGCACTTTCGAAGGTTAGGATACGCCCACTGAAAAGTTGCTGTAGCTCGGCCAGATTCTGCCGGTTCCCTGGCTGGCGGGTTGGGGCGCTATTAGCAATGCCATAGAGCAGTTCCGCAATGGTGATGCTGCTGATAAAGCAACGGGGCAGCCCTACTTTATCTATCTTAGCCGCAAGGTCGAACTGCCCATTGATGAAGTGAATGCAGATGTTCGTGTCAAGTAGAAAGCTGCTCATAGATTCACTTCGCGCGGCTCGTCGCGGCGGTCAGCATAAATCTGGCGCACCATCTCATCCCCACTCACATCTGATTGCCAGCTACCGAACACCTTATACAGCAAAGCCTTCTGCTCGGCATCAGTAAGTTCACCAGCTACTTCAGACACGGCAGGGCTCGTCTGTGCTTCGGGTCGCAGACGTAAGAAGCGGGCAGTGAGACCTGGCAAGCTTTGCAGCCGTTGCATAAACGCAGCCGCTTGCTCATCAGGAAACTCTAATTCGAGGGCAATTTTCATAGGTCTAAGTTACACAGAAGCTCCCGTTTCTTCAGCGGCGGGGGCGGCGGGCGGGGAAGGCGGTTGGGGCTGCCGTGGGGCAGAAGCTGTCGTATCGTTCCAGCGGCGGGGGCAGCGGGTGGGGGGGGGGGCAGAGTTGATAAGTTCTGCTTCAGGGCATGAAATGTTTGAAATTTTGGGCGAAGAAAAGTTGGGCGTAGCTGATGGAAACGTGGACGTTGGCGAGCAGAAAA
>JANNDE010000008.1:0-5258 GCA_031387395.1 Hymenobacter sp. | reverse complement strand
ACTACCCCGTAGGCAGCCCGCGAACCGTAAATGGCCGTGGCCGAAGCGTCCTTGAGCACGGTGAAGGTTTCGATGTCGTCGGGGTTGAGGAAGTTAAGCGGGTTGCTATCGGCCCCGGCTCCAATATCGGTGGAAGCCTCTTGGGTACCGGCAGCCCCTATGCCCGGGCGGGCCGTGCGGCCGTCGAGCGGTACGCCGTCTACCACGTACAGGGGCTGACCCGTGCCCGTCACGGCCGAGTTGCCCCGGATGCGGATGGTGGAGGGCCCGCCGGGCTGGCCACTGTTGTTGCTCACCTGCACCCCCGACACGCGGCCTTGGAGCAACTGGTCGGGAGAGGTAAAGGTGCCGCGGTTAAAGTCCTTTTCGCCGAGAACGGCCACTGCCCCGGTTATATCCTGTTTCCGGGCCGTGCCGTAGCCCACCACCGTTACTTCGTTCAGCGCCTGGGCATCATTTTTCAATGACACCGACACCGACGTTTTGCCCGTAATGTCGAGCACCTGCGTGGCATAGCCTACGAACGAAAACGACAGCTTGGTGGCCGTCGCCGGCACCTCGAGCGAAAAGCTGCCATCGGCTCCGCTGCTGGTACCAGTAGTAGTGCCGGGCACGATGATGGTCACGCCCGGCAGCCCGCTGCCCGCGTCGTCGGTTACCTTGCCCGAAATGGCCCGGTTCTGCGCCTGGCTCAGCAGGGGGCAGAGAATGGCCAGCATGGCCAGCGCCAGCAGCCGAAGCCACGGCTGCAACCGCCGGCGGCCCGTGGGCCCGGCCGCTGGTTGCTCCTGAATGGAGTAGCTCAAATTTTTCATAAGAAAAAGGGTTGAAAAGGTGGGATTGATGGGATGAGCAGTGAAGTGGAGATGGCAATTGGCACAAACGATTTCGGCGCTCGCGGCTGGTTGCGGGGTGGAGGTTCAGGTGGTGGCGGGGGCCAGGTCGCGCACCTGGGCTTCGGAAATAGCGGGCGTGGCCCCCTGGTAGCTAGCCACCAGCGAACCCGCCGCGCAGGCAAAAGCGAGGTAGTCGGCCGGGGCTTGGCCGGCCAGCCAGTCGGCCAGCAGCGCCGCCAGAAAGGCGTCGCCGCTCCCGATGGTGTCCTGCACCTGCACCGCGACGCCAGGGCTGCGGTACAGCTGCTGGCCCACCCACAGGGCCGCGCCATCAGCCCCTTTGGTTACGCACACGGCCTGTAGCTCAAACCGTTCGGCCAGCCAGCGCAGGGCGGTTTCTTCGTCGGCGCTCCCCCCAAACCAGCCCATCAGCTCGGCCAGCTCGTGGTGGTTGAGCTTCACGATATCGGCCTGCTGAAGCAGGTAGGTCACGCCATCGCGCGAGTAGTGCGGCGGGCGCAGGTTCACGTCGAACACCTTCAGGCGGGCCTGTTGCAGCAGGCGATACAGGGTTTCGCGCGAAGGCGCGTGGCGGGCGGCCAGGCTGCCAAACACGAAGGCCTCGGCCGTTTGCACCAGCTCGCTGAGTTCGGCGTCGTACTGGATGTAGTCCCAGGCCACGGGCTTCACAATCTGGTAAGTCACCTCCAGGCTGTCGCTCACGTTGGCCTTCACCACGCCGGTGAGGTGGGTTTCGCCGCGCTGCACGTAGCGGGTGCCGATGCCTTTGGCTGCCACAAAGGCGAGCAGCTCGGCCCCCAGGTCGTCGTGGCCCACGCGACTGATAATCTGCGCGTCGAGCCCGAACTGGTGCAGGTGCACCGCCACGTTCAGGGGGGCACCGCCGGGCTGCCGGCCGGTGGGCAGCACGTCCCACAGCATTTCTCCGAAGCAGGCAACTGACATAGAAGAAGCAGTTTAGAAGCGAGAAAGGAGGTTTCTATTGAGCGTGCCGAAGCAAGCCTGCCCTTGGGCGCCGGAGCTGTCCCACCAGCCGAACCAGCGCCACCCACTCTGTTGCAGCAGAGAGAGTACATCCGGAGCAAACCTGCTCCGGCAAGCTCAACAAAAATAATTATCTAACTATTTTAATAAAAAATTGTATCGCGACGTTGCTAGTGTAGCACCAGCGCCTTGTCTACCTGCTCCAGGGCGGTACCCTTGGTTTCGGGCATGAAGCGCAGTACGAAGACGAGCTGCAGCACCATCATGGCGCAGAAAAAGGCGAAGGTGTGGCCGCCCCCCAGGTGCTCGGCAAACCAGGGGAAGGTGAAGGCGATGACCGTGGCCATCACCCAGTGCGTGCTCGACCCCAGGGCCTGGCCCTTGGCCCGCACCGCGTTGGGGAAAATCTCGGAGATGAAAACCCAGATGACCGCGCCCTGCGAAAAGGCGAAAAAGCCGATGTACACGAACAGCAGCACCGGCACCGTGTAGCCGTTGAACTGCCCGGTGTAGAAGGCCCGCGCCACCAGCCCGAGCGTGGCAATGAGCCCCAGCGAGCCCACCAGCATTAGCTTGCGCCGCCAAAACCGGTCGATGACGTTGACGCCCAGTAGGGTGAAGGCAAAATTGACCAGCCCAATGCCCGCCGACGAAAGCAGCGCCGCGCCCTGGCCCAGCCCGGTCATCTCGAAGATGCGCGGGGCGTAGTAGATGATGGCGTTGATGCCCGATACCTGGTTGAAGAAGGCGAAGGCCACCGCCAGCAGTACCGGCGTGCGGTATTGCGCCGCCCACAGGCTCTCGCTTTGCCGGCCCGCCAGCGCCTGCGCCGTGAGAATGGCGGCCACGTCGGCCTCTACCGTAGCGGGGCTGATGATGCGCAGCACCTCGCGGCCCTCCCCGAGGCGGCCGTGCAGCAGCAGCCAGCGCGGGCTCTCGGGCACCCGGAACAGGAACAGCAGGAAGGCCACCGCCGGCACGGCCTGCACGCCCAGCATCAGCCGCCACGAATGCTCGCCCACGTTGGCCAACAGGTAGTTGGAGAGATAGGCCACGAGAATGCCGAACACGATGTTGAACTGAAACAGCCCCACCAGCTTACCCCGCGATTCGGCCGGCGAAATCTCGGAGATGTAGAGCGGGGCCGTAACCGACGAAGCCCCCACGCCCAGCCCGCCCAGAAAGCGAAACACCATGAACGGCACCCAGGCCGGGGCCAGCGCCGCGCCTACCGCCGACACCAAGTAGAGCACCGCAATCCAGCGCAGCGTTTGCCGCCGGCCCAGCTTATCCGACGGAATGCCCCCGAACATGGCCCCCAGCACGGTGCCGAATAGCGCGATGGAAATGGTGAAGCCGTGCTCGACCGAGGTCAGCTGCCAGAGCTGCTGAATAGCTTTTTCGGCCCCCGAAATCACGGCCGTATCGAACCCGAACAGGAAGCCTCCGAGTGCCGTGACGATGGACCAGAAAAGAACTTTGCGCTGAATCATGGGAAGCGGTTGCAAATCGTTTCCCAAAAGTCACCTCATTTTTCAACGAAGGCTTGCTGGATTCTTTCAAAATGATAAAGGATAATTACCATTCCGTTATTTCGGCTTTATTGCTTGCAAATCAATATGTTAAATTCAATAATTGTTTGTAATTCGCAACTGTATCATCAAAAATCCTACACAATATGCAGGAATCCTGCAGAATTTAGTGGGCTGCGTGCAAGGCTTTGAACTCGGAAGGCGACACCTGGTACCGGCCCCTGAAGAGGGTAGCAAAGTAGGAGGGCGAAGAGAAGCCCGTCTGGTAAGCTACCTGAGCCACGGTGTAGCCCTCGAGCAGCAGCAGCTGGCGGGCCTTGGTCAGGCGCAGGCTCTGGATGTAGTCCGTGACGCCGGTGCCGAGCAGGGCTTTCACCTTGCGGTAGAGCTGCATCTGCGACACCCCCAGGCTACGGGCAATGTCGTCGACGCTCAGCCCCGGCTGGTCGAGGTTGGCTTCGATGATGGCGGTGAGGTCGGCCAGAAATTTCTGGTCGACGCGCTGGGGGGCCACGGTGGCGGTGTCCACGCTCAGCTCGCGGCGGAAATGCTCGCGCTGCTGCGCCCGGTTGCGCAACAGCGTGCGCAGGCTCTCGACCAGAAAAGCGGGGTTGAACGGCTTGGTCAGGTACAGGTCGGCCCCGGCCTGCACGCCCTCAATCTGCTGCTCGGGGGCGTCGCGGGCCGTGAGCAGCACCAGCGGAATATGCGACGTGCGCCAGTCGCCCTTCAGGGCCAGGGCCACGTCGAGGCCACCCAGCTCGGGCAGGTTCACGTCGCACACGATGACGTCGGGAATGCTTTCGCCCGCCAGGCGCAGGCCGGTGGCCCCGTCGGCGGCGGTGCTCACCTGAAAGTGCGGCTGCAGCTTCTGCACCAGAAACTGGCGCACCTCCTCGTTGTCCTCAATCACGAGCACCGTGGTGGCGGTGCGGGCCGCGGCGGGCTCGGCGGGCGGGGTGGTCGCGTCCTCCTCGAGCAGGTCGTCGGGTGCGGCCAGCACGTGCGGCGCGGCCAGCTCCGCTTCCAGGAAAGTCGCCGGCCGGGCCAGGGGCAGCTGCACCTCGAAGGTGCTGCCGTGGCCCGGCTGGCTGCGGAAGCCGAGCGTGCCCTCGTGCAGGCGGGTGAGGCCGTCGGCCAGGGCCAGCCCCAGCCCCGAGCCGTTGGCCGAGGGCTGGCTGCCCTGGTAAAACCAGCCCATAATGTGCGGCTGGTCGGCTTCGGCAATGCCGCGCCCGTTGTCCTCCACGCTTATCCGCACGGTGTTGTGGGCGGGCACGCGCTGCATGCTCACCGTTATCTGCCCGCCGTCGGGGGTGTATTTGAACGCGTTGGAGAGTAGGTTGTGAAACACTTTTTCCAGAATGTCGCCATCGAACCAGAGCGTGATAACCGGCTCGGCGGGCAAAAACCGGAAGGTGATGCGGTGGCGGTGGGCGGCCTTCTCAAACAGGTCCATGAGCTCGCGCACGAACGCTACGAGGTTGCCCTGAGTGGCCCGCACGGCCATTTTGCCCACGTCGATTTTGCGAAAGTCGAGCAGCTGGGTCACCAGCTGCAGCAGGCGCTGCGTGTTGCGGCGCACCAGCTTCAGGTCGTGCTGCTGGGCCGGGCTCAGGTCGCCGGGGTTGCTCAGCAGGTCTTCCACGGGCCCCAGAATGAGGGTGAGCGGCGTGCGCAGCTCGTGCGAAAAGTTGGTGAAAAAGCGCAGCTTGGCCTCCGAGGCGCGCCGGGCATCTTCGGCCAGCCGCTCAATCTGGTTGCGCTGGGCGCTGATTTCGGCATTCTGCCCTTCCAGCACCCGCCGGATGCGGCGGTTGAGGCGCGAGGAGCGCCAGGCCAGCGCTCCCAGCAGCATCGCCACCAGCAAGCTGCCAAGTAGCAG
>JANNDE010000782.1:0-9138 GCA_031387395.1 Hymenobacter sp. | reverse complement strand
ATTCCAAGCAGCTGTTGAACTACCTAAAACTAACCGGACTCCCCGTAGGCCTGTTGCTTAACTTCAACACCATCTCCCTACGCGACCAAATCGTGCGCCTGATGAACTGAACGGCTCTGTGTAACTCTGTGAACTCTGTGCTAAGAAAATGAAAGCCGACCAATTCCAACTCGACTCGGCCACCAAAGCCTTCGACCGCGAGCACCGCCGCAAAATCCGCTTCAACATCGGCAAGTACGACGCGGCCGTGAGCGTCGGCCTCAAGCTCTACGACGAGCACGAGCTGGCCCGCGACCGCGGGGCCTACCTCAAAGCCACCGTGCTGGAAAAGCTGGATGAGTACCTATTGCAGTTCGAGGCGGCCTTCACGGCGCGGGGCGGGCGCGTAATCTGGGCGCGCGACGCGGCCGAGGCCCTGGCCGAAATTGGCAAGCTGACCAAGGCCCGCAACACCAAAACCGTGGTGAAGGCCAAAAGCATGACCACCGAGGAAATCCACCTCAATCAGTACTTAGAGTCGCAGGGCATCGAGTCGGTAGAAACCGACCTGGGCGAGTACATCGTGCAGCTAAACGGAGAGCGGCCCTACCACATCGTGACGCCCGCCATGCACCTGAGCAAGGCCGATATCAACGACATTTTCGTGAAGCACCTGGGCACGAAATCGACTGATGATGCCCAGGAGCTGGTGCTCACGGCCCGCCACCTGCTGCGCCATAAGTACACCGCCGCCGAAGTGGGCGTGACGGGTGGCAACTTCCTCATTGCCAAAGAAGGAGCCGTGGCCGTGACCGAAAACGAAGGCAACGCCCGCCTCTCGGCCACCTTCCCGAAGCTGCACATTGCGGTGGTGGGCATCGAGAAAGTCATTCCGCAGCTCACGGATTTGGACCTGTTCTGGCCCCTGCTCAGCACCAGCGGCACGGGGCAGCAGGTGACGGTGTACAACACGGTGTACTTTGGCCCGCGCCAACCCGGCGAGGTCGACGGCCCCGAGGAAATGGTCGTCATTCTGCTCGACAACGGCCGTACCAACCTGCTGGCCCAGCCCGATAAGCGGGCCGCGCTGCGCTGCATCCGCTGCGGGGCCTGCCTGAATGTGTGCCCGGTGTACAAGAACATTGGCGGGCATACCTACGAAACCACGTATTCCGGCCCCATCGGCTCGGTCATCAGCCCGCACCTGAGCGGCCTGCCCGAGCACAAGCACCTGAGCTACGCCAGCAGCCTGTGCGGGGCCTGCACCACGGTGTGCCCGGTGCGCATTCCGCTGCACAGCCTGCTGCTGCTCAACCGCAAGCAGAGCGTGGAGGAAGGCTACGCGCCGCTGGAAGAGCGGGCCGCCATCGGCCTCTGGAAATGGAGCATGCAGCACCGCTGGGTACTCGATGTGCTGCCCGTGAAAATGAAGGATTGGAGCCTGGGCCAGCTGCTGGGCCAAGTAGGCTGGAGCAAGCGCCGGGCGAGCCTGCACATCGGCGGGCCCTCGTTCCGGGAGCTGTGGAAGACACAAATGAAGTGAGGTAAAGTGCGTATTCGAGTGCAAAATTGATTTAAATAAAATAAATTTGATACTTATCAAATAGAATATGAATTATATTTCCTACATTTGGGTTGCCGTATGTAGCCAACTATGACCGCTGTTGAACTAGGGAAATTATTACTCACTCGCCGTAAACAGTTAGGACTGGTGCAGTGCTACGTAGCCGAATTATCTGGCATTTCGACCCGGCAGCTACTCGCCTGGGAGACTGGCCGGGGCAACCCCAGTTTTCGCCAGTTGCAGGCGGTGCTGGCGGCACTGGGGCTTTCGTTGAAAATAGAGTTGACTTCCTTACCATGAGAGTCCGACAAGCAGCCGTGTTCGTGAACGAGCACCGGGCCGGCCTGCTGCGGCAGGAGCCCAGTCGATACGTGTTCGAATACGATGCCGCTTACCTGGCCACCTCGCACTTGCCAGCGGTGAGCCTAACGCTGCCTAAGACTCAGCGGGTGCATCTGGCACTTCAGTTGTTCCCGTTTTTTTCGGGGCTGCTGGCAGAAGGTACCAACCACTCATTGCAAACGCGGGTGCTACAGCTCGACGAGCGTGATGAGTTTGGCTTACTGCTAGCTACTGCTGGCCGCCAAACCATTGGGGCTGTCACCGTTCGGGAACTGCCATGAACTGCCCCGGCTGTTACCGGCCGATGCGTGGCGCTCGGCTGCGCTTCTGCCCCCAATGCGCTCAACTGCTGTTCGATGGACAGCCGATAAGCCCGGTGCTGCCCTTAACAGCGGCCGACTTACCCAGTGCGCTGCGCGACGACCTGATTCGCACCATCCGGCGCATATCGATTTCCGGGGTGCAGTTCAAAGCTTCTATGCGGCTCGAAAACGGGGCGCTACACCTGAGCGCCGAACGCGGCCCATACGAGTACCTGCTCAAGCCGCCACCGCGCAACTTCGATTTGCACCACGTCGACGCGGTGCCGGCCAACGAGCATTTCACCATGCAACTGGCCCGGCAAGTATTTGGCTTGCGGATAGCCGCCTGTGCGCTGCTGCAATTTGCCGACGGCACTCCGGTTGCCTACCTCACCCGCCGCTTCGATGTGCTGCCTACGACCGAACACCTGCTACAGGAAGATTTTGCCCAACTAGCAGAACGTAGCCGGACCACGCACGGCGAAAATTTCAAGTATAAATACAGCCATGAGGAAATTGGAACACTCATTCGGCGGTTTGTGCGAGCTGCCCCGCCCGCTCTGGACGAGTTCTTCCGCCTCACCCTTTTCAACTACCTCGTTGCCAACGGCGACGCGCACCTCAAAAACTTCTCGCTGCACCGCCGCCCCGAAACCGGCGAGTACCACCTCACGCCCGCTTACGACCTGCTCAATACCAGCCTGCACGTACAGGACGGCAACGGCCTGGCCCTGGACCTATTTGCCGATGACTATGAAACGGCCAGCTTCGCCGCCAACGGCTTTCTGGCGTTCGATGATTTTCTGGAGTTAGGCATTCGCCTTGGCCTGCCGCCCAGCCGGGTACGCCGGCTGCTGGCCGATATTACAGGGCACGAAGCAGCCATTCAGAAGCTGCTGGACAAATCCTTTCTTGCCCCCGAGCTGCGCGCCCGCTACGCCGACACCCTGGTCAGCCGTCGGCAGCGGCTGCGCTACTCGCTGGCCGGGGCCGCGTAGTCGTTTTGCCCGCAGATGCGTTTAGGAGCATCATGCACCCGTTCCTTTTACTGATTCTGCGCATTGCTACCGGCCTGGGCGGCATGGTACTGGTTATTACCACGCTATCGGCCGCCATTCGGTCGTTCGTGCTGCCGCGCAATGAGGTGGTGCGCCTCAACGTGTGGGTGTTCATGGGCATCCGGACTATTTTCGACGCGGCGGCCAAGCTGGCCAATTCCTACGAGCGGCGCGACCGCATTATGGCGCACTACGCGCCGGTGGCGCTGGTGGCGCTACCCGTGTTCTGGGAGGCGCTGGTGAGCGTGGGCTACACCAGTATGTACTGGGCCGTGGGCGAAGGCAGTTTATGGAAATGCTATAACCTCAGCAGCAGCTATTTGCTTGCCCTGGGCACGACCAAAACCACCCACGGCGTGGTGGCAGCCTTCGGCTATTCGGAGGCCACGCTGGGCCTGCTGTTACTCACGCTGCTGCTCTCGTACCTGCCCACCATCTACCAGGCTTTTTCGCGGCGCGAGGCCACGGTGGCGCTACTAGAGCTGCGGGCCGGTACGCCACCCACGGCCGCGGCGCTCCTGGGCTGGCTCAACCACGACGGCTCGGTGCAGAACGACGAGCAGCAGTGGGCTGATTGGGAGCGCTGGTTTATCGAGATTGAAGAAAGCCATACCTCGCTGCCCATTCTCTCGTTCTTCCGCTCGCCGCAGCCGGGCCGCTCCTGGATTACGGCCAGCGGCCTGATTCTGGATACGGCCGCGCTGCTCTTCGCCGCCGTCGATGGACCCCAGCCCCGCCAGGCCCAAATTACGTTCAAAGCCGGCTGCCTGGCCCTGAACCGGGTGTACCGCTTCTTCGACGACAAGGCCGGCGCGCAGCCCGAAAACCTGCTGCCCAATGACAAGAAGCCCGACCCCGGCCGCCATGATTTCGACCAGGCCTGCCAGGTACTGGCCGATAACGGCCTGAAAATTTGCGAAGACCGGGCCGCCGCCTGGCAGCAGTACCGCGAGCTGCGTAGCCGCTACGCCATACCGCTGCAGTTTCTGGGCCGCCTGCTGATGGCACCGGGCGCGACGACCACTATTTAATTGTAATTGGCAGCAGCAACCTGGCCTAGCTTTATTCGCTGGCTTCGTCGGGCAGGATATTGACGTCCTGCACCAGCACCATCTGCTCGATTTCCTTGCCGCGCTTGGTGGCGGACAGGCCGCCGAGGGCCGTTTCTTTGTAGCGGGTTTCCATGGCTTGGCCCACTTCGCCGAGGGCCGCCACGCACTGGTCGACGGGAATAACCGGGTCGATGCCGGCGATGGCAATCTGGGCCGACGAAAAGGCAATAGCCGCCGCCGAGGCGTTGCGCACCACGCAGGGCACTTCCACGAGGCCGGCCACGGGGTCGCACACCAACCCCAGCATGCACTGAATGGTGACGGCCACGGCGGCGAACACCTGCTCGACCGGCCCGCCCAGGCAATACACGATGGCCCCGCTGCCCATGGCGGCGGCCGAGCCGGTTTCGGCCTGGCAGCCGCCCACGGCCCCGGCCAGCGAGGCGTTTTGCTCAATAATAAGGGCAATACCGGCCGCCACGAGCAGGCCCTCCAGAATCTGGCGGTCCGCAAGCTTATGCAACTCCTGAATGGTAACCAGCACGCCTGGCAGGATGCCCGAGGCCCCGGCCGTGGGCGCGGCCACCACGCGACCCATGCAGGAGTTCACCTCCTTGGCCCCCAACGCCCGGATGATGAGATTTTTGAACTCGGGCGAGAGGACGGTGACCGGCGAGGCGGCAATTTTCTTGGCCCCGTTGTTTATCATGCCCGAGCGGGAGGTCATGTCGCCGGTCAGGCCTTCTTTCACGGCGTCGCGCATCACGTCGTAGGCGCGCTGCAGTCCATGCCAGATTTCAGCTTCGGTGCGGCCCTTCTGCTCAATCTCGTAGTCGAGCACGGGTTGATGCAGAGGCTGGCCAGTTTCGGCGCAGTGCGCGCCCCAGGAGGCGAAATCAGTAAATAGCAACGACATGGCGGGTGGGATGGAGGCGGGTGATGGGCACTAAACGCAAAGCCCCGGCCGAAGGTGTCTTCGGCCGGGGCGTAAAGCTACGTGCGCAAGGGAGCGCGGCTTAGGCAGCCGGCTGCTTTTCGGCCTCCGTCACCAGCTTCACGCTGGCCGAGTTGATGCACAGGCGCAGGCCGGTAGGCGCGGGGCCATCCGGAAAGGCGTGGCCCTGGTGGGCATCGCACACGTTGCAGAGCACTTCGATACGGGTCATGCCGTAGCTGGTGTCCTTCTTGTAGCGGATGGCGCTTTCCTCCACGGGCTGCGTGAACGAAGGCCAGCCGGTGCCCGACTCGAACTTGGTGCGCGAGTCGTAGAGCGGGGTGCCGCAGCACACGCAGGCATAAAGGCCGGCTTCGTGCGCCTCGCAGTATTCGCCGGTGAAGGCGCGCTCGGTGCCGTGCTCCCGCGTGACGTGGAATTGCTCGGCCGTGAGCTGGGCGCGCCACTCGGCGGGCGTTTTCTCGACGCGGCGCGGCGAGGGCGTGGGGTGGTTGGCGAGGCGGATAACGTCGTTCCAGGTTTGCATATCAATGGAAATAGTTGGGGAGAGCGGGAAGAATAAGCTAAACGCGGCCAGGGCCGGGAGGTTTCCGGCCGCCCTGGGCAGACGCCAAATCCGCCCATTCCTTACACCAGCGACTCCAGCAAATCCAGCCCGGCCGGCCACGTCCCGTAGCCGCTGGCGGTGTTGATGTGGCCGGCGTCGCCGATGTCGACCAGCTCGCTGCCCCAGGCCTCGGCAAACTGCCGGGCGCGGGCGGGCGTCACCCATTCGTCGTTCTGGCTGAAGACGACTTTGCTCTGGAAGGGCAGCCGGGCCAGCGGTATTGGGCCGAAGCCAGTGGTGGGGAAGGCGGCGTAATGGGCGGTTTCCACGTCGCTGGGCGCTACCAACAGCGCGCCCTTGATGCGATGGCCGTAGCGCCCGGCCCAGTGCGCGATGGTGGCGCAGCCCAGGCTGTGGGCCACCAGCACCACCTGGCTCAGGTCTTCGCCGGCGAGGGCATCTTCGAGCCGGGCGACCCATTCGGTGCGGTCAGGGCAGTCCCACTCGCGCTGCTCGATGCGGGTGAAATCCGGCTGCATGCGCTCGAAATACGTTTGCCAATGGTCGGGGCCCGAGCTGCCGAGGCCGGGCACGATGAAGACGCGGGTGGTTTCTTGCATATTCAAAAGTAGGCTGGTCTGAAGTTTTTCGGCCCTGCGGTGCCAGCTAAAGCTTACTTCACAATCATGAAAATCCTTTCCGCCGCCCAAACCCACGCCCTCGACCAGGCCACCATGCACGAGCAGGGCCTCACCTCGGCCCAGCTGATGGAGCGGGCAGCGCAGGCGCTGCTGTTCTGGTTTTACGGGCAGTACGGCCACGGCCGGGTGCCCGCCGATACGCTGGTGCTGTGCGGCCCCGGCAACAATGGCGGCGACGGCCTGGCCCTGGCGCGGCTGCTGCACGAAGCCCGTTTTGCGGTGCGCGTGGCCCTGCTACCTGCCGCCAGGCAGTCGGCCGACTGGCAGCACAACCGCACGCGCCTGCCCGCCGCCGTACCCATAGCCGAAATCAGCGAAGGCCAATTGCCCCCCATTCCGGCCGGCACCGTGGTGGTTGACGCCCTGTTTGGCACCGGCCTGAGCCGGCCGCTGGCGGGCCTGGCGGCCCAAGTGGTGCAGCATCTCAACCAGGCCCGGGCCCGGGTGGTGGCCATCGACCTGCCCAGTGGCCTCTTCGCCGATGCGCCCCAGCCGGTCGATAGCGACGTGGTGCGGGCGCAGCATACCGTGAGCTTCGGCCTGCCCAAGCTGGCTTTCTTGCTGCCGCAGAACGCGGAATTTGTGGGCGAGTGGCAGGTGGAGGATATTGGGTTGAGCGAAAGCTTCATCGCCGCCACGGCCACGCTCTGGCACTACACCGATGCCGCCGCCGTAGCCGGCGCACTGCCGCCGCGCCCCAAATTCAGCCACAAAGGCACGTTTGGGCACGCGCTGCTGCTGGCCGGGAGCCGGGGCAAGATGGGCGCGGCCGTGCTCGCGGCGGGCGCGTGCCTGCGCGGCGGCGTGGGGCTGCTCACGGCCCACGTGCCGGGTTGCGGCTACGACATTTTCCAAATCAGCCAGCCCGAAGCCATGTGCCTGACCGATAAGCAGGCCGATTTCATCAGCGAGTTGCCAGGTTTGAAGCCTTACCAGGCCGTGGGCATCGGCCCGGGCCTGGGGCAGGAAGCGGCCAGCCTCGCCGTGCTGCGTCAGCTGTTGGAAGCAGCCGGTCAGCCCCTCGCAAAAACCGGCCAGCCCCTGCCTCTGGTTATTGATGCCGACGCGCTAAACCTGCTCGGCAGCCACCGCGAGCTGCTGTCGCTGCTGCCCGCAAACACCATCCTCACCCCCCATCCCAAGGAGTTCGAGCGCCTCACCGAGCCGGCCCGCGACGACTACCACCGCCTGGAGCTACTGCGCGATTTCGCCATCGAGTACCGCTGCCTGGTGGTGCTGAAAGGGGCCTGCACCTGCCTGGCCACGCCCACCGGCGAGCTGCACTTCAACAGCAGCGGCAACGCTGGCATGGCCACCGGCGGCAGCGGCGACGTGCTCACGGGCCTGCTGCTGGCCCTGAGGGCCCACGCCCAGCTGCCGGCCTTCGAGGCGGGGCGGCTGGGCGTGTATGCCCACGGCCGGGCCGGCGATTTGGCCGCCGCGCGCACCGGGCAGGTCGGGCTGGTGGCCAGCGATATTATGCGGCACATCGGCCCGGCGCTGATGGAGGGGTTGTAGCAACTGCTTTAGCTTGTGCCGGAACCGCGCAACGCCGCACAAGCTAAAGCTTGTGCTACATCAGATACAGCACGGCCGGCACCAGCAGCACGCCATCGGCCAGCAGGGCGAAGAAGTAGTCGCTCCGCCGCTCCTCGGCCAGCAGAATGACGGCTGCCGCGGCCAGCGCCGTGAGGGCCAGCCCCAGCGGCGGCACGCCGCGCTCGTAGCCCAGGGTCATCGCGGCGGCCAGAAAAACCACTGCGGCAGCTTTGGCTCCGCCTACGCCCAGCACCACCGGGAAGGTGCGGGTGCCCGCCGCCCGGTCGCGGCTCAAATCGCGGATGTCGAAGACGATGGTGAGGGCCAGCACCAGGCAGAAGCGTTGCGCCAGCAGGCCCAGGGCTTCGGCCAGCGGGCGGTGCAGGGCGAGCGCGGGCAGCCCCACCGTAATGGCCGACCACACGCCCGCAATCAGAAAGCCCTTCAGCAGCGGCACCTCGCGCAGGGCGCGGCGCTGCCCGCCCCACGGCACCAACGGCCACGAATACACCAGCGCCAGCACCGTGAGGGGCAGCAGCGCCGGCAGGTAGCGCCACCAGCCGTCAACCAGGAAAAAGTAGCCGGCCGCCAGCGCCGCCACCCCGGCCAGCGCCGCCAGCGCCCGGCGGTGCCGCTGCTGCCAGGCCTTGCGCCCCGAGCCGCCCGCCGGCTGCCGGTGCTTGAAGGGCAGCACGGCATCGAGGTTGTAGACGAGCAGCGTGGCGGCAAACACCAGCGCCACCACCCGGCCGTTCACGCCGCCGTCAATACCCGGCCAGCGGCGGAACGAGGCCGCCGTCTGCACTGCCGCCGCCCCGGCCAGCCAGCTGCTGCTGAACAACACGGCATCGAGCGCCCGCCGCCCGAAGCGGCGGCCGGCGCTGGAAGCGGCAAAGGGAGCTGGAGAATCCACGAAACGAAGGTAGAAGCGGATAGCCGTTGGGTGGCGGTAAAACGAGTACCCCGAACTTCCCTTTCGGCCCGGCAAAACGAAATCGGTCGAATCGTTCTGGCGGACCGAAAGGGAAGTTCGGGGTACTCGGGCAATCAGGCAGCCGCGGCTTAGGCCTGGCGGTCGCCGAAAGTTTCTTCGTAGAGC
>JANNDE010000707.1:0-2290 GCA_031387395.1 Hymenobacter sp. | reverse complement strand
CGGACCCCGCAACGCCGGGGTCCGACCCCGGCGCGCCACTAAAAAAGCCCGAAGTCTCACTCGAAAAGGTCGGAACTCCGCCCGAGAAACCCGGAAATCCACCAAAAAAGCCTGGGCTTCCGCCTGAAAAGCCTGACGCGCCGGGCTTTTCAGGCGGCGCGCAGCCCGGCCGTGGCGTAATTTGCGGTCGGTATTCCGGTTCTTGTTTCTTCTGATTTGATGGTTCGTTTTCTTGCCGCTGGCCGGCTTCTGTTGTTTCTGGGGCTGCTGATTGGCGGCCGGTTTAGTGCCGCGCAGGCCCAGGCAGCCGCCGACGGCCCGGCCCCGCCCAAGCGCGAGCTGCGCGGCATGTGGATTGCCACCGTCGAAAACATCGACTGGCCCAACCAGCGCGGCGAAGCGCCCGAGCAGTACCGCCGCAACTACCGCCGCCTGCTCGACGCCGGCCAGCGCGCCGGTATCAACGCGGTATTCGTGCAGATTCGGCCCGCCTCCGATGCCTTCTACAAGTCCAGCCTCGAACCCTGGAGCAAGTGGCTGACCGGCGTGCAGGGCCGCGCGCCCTCGGGTGGCGACGACCCGCTGCCCTTCCTCATCATCGAGGCCCACCGGCGCGGCATGGAGTTCCATGCCTGGTTCAACCCCTACCGCGCCACCATGGACTCCGTCACGCGGCGCCTGGCCGCCAGCCATCCCTACCGCCAGCACCCCGAGTGGTTTCTGCGCTACGGCGGGCAGCTACTGTACAACCCCGGCCTGCCGGCGGTGCGCAACCACATTACCCGCGTGATTATGGACGTGGTGCGCCGCTACGACATCGATGCCGTGCACTTCGACGACTACTTCTACCCTTACCCCGCCGTCGGGCAGGTGTTTCACGATGAGGCCGCTTTCCGCGAGCAGAACCCCGAGGGCATTGCCCGGCTGGCCGACTGGCGGCGGCAGAACGTGAATATCCTCATCCGCGACCTGCACGACAGCATTCGCACGGCCAAGCGCTGGGTGAAGTTCGGCATCTCGCCGTTTGGCGTCTGGATGAACAAGTCGGCCGACCCGCTGGGCTCCGATACCCGCGCCGGGCAGCCCTCCTACTCGAACCTCTACGCCGACTCGCGCCTGTGGCTGGAGCAGGGCTGGATTGACTACATCGTGCCGCAGCTGTACTGGAGCACCACTTTCCGCCTCGTGCCCTACCCCGTGCTGCTCGAATGGTGGACGCGCAACCACTTCGACCGCCACCTCTACATCGGCCACGGCACCTACCGCATGCTCGAAAGCACCCGCTCGGACACCACCTGGCGCAACCCGCGCGAGCTGCCCCGGCAGGTGCGCCTGAACCGCAGCTACGACGGAGAGGCCCCCGGCAGCGTATTTTTCTCGGCCAAGTCGCTGATTACCAATCCGCTGCACACCACCGACTCGCTGCGCCAGACGCTGTTTCGCTACCCGGCCCTCATCCCCACCATGCCCTGGATGGATGCCATGCCGCCGCTGCCCGTGGCCAACCTCACCCTGCGCCGCCTCAGCCACTATGTCACGCTGAACTGGCAGTCGGGCACGCCAGCCGCCGACGGCGACATCGCCACTTACTACGTCCTCTACCGCTTCGAGGCCAGCGAGCGCGCCACCCCCAACGACCCGCGCCACATGCTGGCCCTGCCGCGCCCCGCGCCCGGCTACCCCGCCACCTTCGTCGATACCACCGCCGTGCCTGGCCAGGCCTACGCCTACTACGTCACGGCCGTGGACCGCCTGCACAACGAAAGCCGCCCCATGCGCGTGGTTACCGCCGGCCAGGCTGGCCCCGAGCTGGCCGTGGGCCAGTCGCCCGCCGGAGCCCCGCGCCCAACGCCCGCGCGGCCGGCCGCGCCCACGGTCGCTACCGCGCCAACCCGACCCTTGCTGGTGCTGCGCTCCGCGCCCACGGCCGAAAAGCCCGGGGCCTCGGCACCGTTCTCGAAGGTTAAAATAAAGGAGAAGCCGGCGAAGAAGCCGGGCTTTTTCGCGCGGCTGTTTGGGGGGAAATAAAGCCTGGCACCAGCTTTCCCGAAGGGCCATATTCCATCAGATAACGCCTTACTGCCCACCCATGCCCGCCCTCCTCGCCACCCTGCCCGCCACCGCGGGAGCCCGCCTCCCGGTCCGGCTCTACGCCGACTCCGAAGCCGCGTCGGCGGCCGTCGCCGGCCAGATTGCCGACCTCATCCGCGTCCGCGCCGCCGAGGGACGGCCCTGCGTGCTGGGCCTGGCCACGGGCTCGTCTCCCACCCGGGTGTATGAGGAGCTGGTG
>JANNDE010000702.1:0-5962 GCA_031387395.1 Hymenobacter sp. | reverse complement strand
TGCCCGATTTCGTGGTGGCCTGCGTGGGCGGTGGCTCCAACGCGGCCGGGGCGTTCTACCACTTTCTGGATGAGCCCTCGGTGCGCCTGATTGCGGTGGAAGCGGCCGGGCACGGTATTCACTCCGGGCACTCAGCCGCCACGTCGGTGCTGGGCACGCCGGGCATCATCCACGGCAGCCGCACGCTGCTGATGCAGGACGAGCACGGCCAGATTACCGAGCCCTACTCGCTGAGCGCGGGCCTCGACTACCCCGGCATCGGGCCGCTGCACGCCTACCTGGGCGAGGTGGGCCGCTCCGAGTTCATCGCCATCACCGACGACGACGCCCTGGCCGCCGTGAGCGAGTGCAGCCGGCTCGAAGGCATCATCCCGGCCCTGGAAACGGCCCACGCGCTCGCCGCCCTCGGCCAGTTGGGTGCGGGGCCGGATGATGTGGTGGTCGTGAATTTGTCGGGTCGCGGTGATAAGGACCTGGACACCTACCTCAAAAACATGGATAAGCTGGTGTAGCCTTTGGCTCTCCGATACGATATATATGGACCGCATCAAAGCAGCCTTCGCGAGCAAGCACAACCTGCTCAATACCTACTTCACCGCCGGCTACCCCAGCCTGCACGACACCATTCCGCTGGCCAAAGCCCTGGTAGAAGCCGGGGCCGACATCCTTGAAATCGGCATGCCCTTCTCCGACCCGCTGGCCGATGGCCCGGTAATCCAGGGCAGCAGCTCGGTGGCCCTGGCCAATGGCATGAGCCTGCCGGTGCTGTTCGAGCAGCTCAGGGGCCTGCGCGCCGCCGTGCCCGAAACGCCGGTGCTACTCATGGGCTACCTCAACCCGGTGATGCAGTTCGGGGTGGAAGAATTCTGCCGCCAGGCCGCCGCCGTGGGCGTCGATGGCCTCATTCTGCCCGACCTGCCGCTCGCCGAATACGAAGAATTTTATAAGGAAACCTTCCTGAAATACGGCCTGAAAGCAGTATTTCTCATCACTCCCCAAACCTCGGAAGAGCGCATCCGCCACCTCGACAGTCTTTCCGAAGCCTTCCTCTACTTGGTGTCGGGCCCCGGTACCACCGGCGGCACCACCCTGCCCGATGCCGAAGCGCAACAGCTGTACTTCGAGCGCATCGCCGCCCTGAAGCTGCGCAACCCCCGCCTCATCGGCTTCGGCATCGGCGATAAAGCCGGTTTCGACCGCGCCTGCGAGCACGCCGAGGGTGCCATCATCGGCTCGGCCCTCATTCGGGCGCTGGCCGATGTGGCCGATGCGCCGGCGGCCGCCGGGCAATTCGTGCGGGCCATCAAGCAGGCGTAACCGCACGAGACCCCCTCGGGGCCCGGCCCCTACCGGGCCCGGCCCCCTCTCCTTGGGGAGAAGGGGAGCCTGACGACTTTTCTTAAACGCTATTCACGATGATGACCGCGCCGCCTTGGCTCCCCCTCTCCCCAAGGAGAGGGGGCCGGGGGGTGAGGTGACCCGCCAGAACGACTCTATGATAATCCAACTCGAAAAAACCGCCTCGGTGCCCACCATCACCGAGCACCTGAAGCAGCAGGGCTACAAAGCCACCGAAGTCACGACCCAGCACGCCCACTACCTGGTGGCCATTGGCAAGAAGGATGTCGACATCCGCACCATCGGCCAGCTGCCGGGCGTGCGCGACGTGCACCGCGTGAGCGACGACTACAAGCTCGTGAGTCGCAAGTGGCGCGTGAAACCCACCGTGCTCGACCTCGGCGACGGCGTGAGCATCGGGGGCAGCTCGCTGGCTATCTGCGCTGGCCCATGCAGCATCGAGAGCGAGGCCCAGATGGAAAAGGTGATGGACCATCTCGTGGCCAACGGCGTGCGCCTGATGCGCGGCGGCGTGTTCAAGCCCCGCTCGTCGCCCTACGCCTTTCGGGGGCTGGGCCTGGAGGGACTGCGCGACTTCCACCGCATGGCCCGGGCGCGTGGCCTCAAAATCGTGACCGAAGTAATGCAGGTGTCGCAGGTGGAGGAAATGCACGACTTCGTGGACGTGTTCCAGGTGGGGGCCCGCAACACCCAGAACTTCAATCTGCTCGATGCCCTGGGCGGCGTAGACAAACCGGTGCTGCTGAAGCGCGGCATTTCCGGCTCGATTGAGGAATTGCTGTCCTCAGCCGAGTACGTGTTTTCGGGCGGCAATGAGAAGCTGATTCTCTGCGAGCGCGGCATCCGGACGTTTGAAACGGCCAGCCGCAATACCCTGGATTTGAACGCCGTACCCATTCTGAAAGCCAAGAGCCACCTGCCCGTAATCGTGGACCCCTCGCACGGCATCGGCATTCGGGAGTACGTGCCCACCATGGCATTGGCCGGCGTGATGGCCGGGGCCGACGGCATCGTGTACGAAACCCACGAGACGCCCGAAACTGCTGCCTCAGACGGCGCGCAGACCCTGGATTTCGACGAATCGGCCCGCCTCATTCGCAACCTGCGGCGCGTGTATCAACTGCGCCAGGAGCTCGAATAAGGAAAAATTAATGTGGAGAAATGCTTGCATTTCCGGAATCGGTTCCTAAATTCGTCTCACTCATGCGCCACCACTTCGTCAATTGCATTAATACCCTAATGACTGCCCCCAAACAGGGCGGGTGCGGGCTGCGATTGGCGCTAACGGAAGACGAGGCATGACTCCCGAACTTCTCTAGAAACCTTCAAAAGCCCGAATCCAACAGGATATCGGGCTTTTTTTTCGCCCCGCGACCAATTTATTACCCACGCTTTCCCATTTCGTTACGCTATGTTTACCAAGCTCAATTCCGCCATCGCCAATCAGGACCAGCTCATCTGGAAAATGCTGTTCGACCGCCAGACGGCGTTGCTGCACCGGCGGGCGGCCCCGGCCTTCAGTCAGGGCCTGGCCCGGCTGGGCTTGCGGCGCGAATCCATCCCCGACATCCGCGAGCTGAGTGCCGTGGTGGAGGCCGAAACCGGCTGGCAGCTGGCCCCGGTGGGCCGGCCGTTCGAGCCGGCCGCGTTTTTTGCCCTGTTGGCTGAGCGCCGGTTTCCGATTGTGACGTGCATCCGGCCCATGCAGGCATTCGATTTCAGCCCCGAGCCGGACCTGTTCCACGACCTGTTCGGGCACGTGCCCATGCTGCTCGATGAGGGCCTGGCCAACTTCCTGCACGAGCTGGGACAGGCCTACGTGGTCCAGCCGGCGGGCTCGCCGGCCCGCGAGCAGCTGTGGGCGCTGTACTTCTTCACGGCCGAGTTTGGGATGGTGCAGCACGAGGGCAAGCCGTGCCTCTACGGAGCGGGCCTGCTGTCGTCGGCTGGCGAAATTCACCACTGCGTGAACGAGCTCACGCCGCGTCCGGCCTTCGACCTGGCCACCGTGCTGCGCACGCCCGTAACCGGGGCCCGCTACCAGCACCAATACTTCATGCTGCCCGCCTGGGACCAGCTCACGGCCTGCGTGGAGGAGCTGGCCGGCATGCTGGCGCTGCGGTAAACTCGGCATTGGCGAAGGCATAGGGATATGCACTAGCTTCGTGATATGCTGTTTCAATTTGGGGCGCACAGCGCCTTACTGCTGCCGTTTGTGGTGCCGGGGGTGGTGCTGGCCGCGCATTTGCTGATTCGGAGTCTGCGTTCCGGCACCTTGCCCGATGGACTGCTGGCGCTGCTGCTGCTGCTGAACGTGCTGCCCGTGGCGCAGTGGATGCTGGGCTATGCCGGCTGGTACGACAGCCACGACGGCTACTCCACCGCTATGTTCTATGTGCCCTGGCAGCCCTGGCTGGCCTGGGGGCCGGCGTTTTACCTGTACTTCCGCAGCCTCACCAACCAGGAGTTTGCGTTGCGGAAGCACTGGGGGCACCTGCTGCCGGGGCTGCTGTTTGCGGGCCTGTATGCCGGGGCCGCCCTTTATGATTTGGGTTGGGCCCGGGCCCTGCACGGCTGGCCCTTGCCCTACCACTACGGCACCAAAGGGGAAGCCGCCAATCTTCTCGATTTCCTGAGCGCGCCCGCCGACTGGCTCGGCTACGCCCTGATGCTGGGCTACGGCCTGGCCACGCTGCGGATGTTCCGCCGCTACCGCCGCTATCTGAACGACAACTTCTCGGACACGGCGCGGCTGCGGTTTCGGGGGCTGCGCGATTTGTTGGTGGCCGCGCTGCTGGGTCTGGTGCTGTGGGTGGGCTTCGAGGTGCTGAACCGCGCCATTGGCCCGCTGGGCTACGGCGACTATTGGTACGCCTACTTCGCTAACGGCGCGCTGATATACTACCTGAGCATCGTGGGCCTGCAGGCTAACTTCGCCGCCGTCACCCCGCTGCGCTTCGAGCCCGAAGCTGCCGTATCTGGCATGGCTGAGGCCGCCCTCATCAACCTTCCGGTAACTGAACTGCCTCCTGTCGTGGTGGTCGCTGCTACTGCCGCTGCCGAAGCCGAAGCGCCAAAAGTTGCAACTGATGCTTCCACAGCGCCCACGCCCGACCTGCCAGCAGCCCCGCCCGCCGATGCCCTGGCCCCCGAGCTGCACCCGTGGCGCACCCGCTTGCTGGCCATCATGGCCGACGAGCAGCCCTGGCTGGAACCCGAGCTGACCCTGGCTGAGCTGGCCCACCGCCTGCGCACCAACACCTCACTGCTCTCGCACGTCATCAACACCGGCTGCGGGCAGAACTTCAACGACTTCGTGAACAGCTACCGCGTGGCAGAAGCCGGGCGCAAGCTGCAGGACCCGCGCCTGGCGCATTACTCGCTGGTAGGCATCGCGTTAGAATCGGGGTTTAATTCCAAGTCTACGTTCAACCGGGTGTTCAAGAAGCTGGCCGGTCGCACGCCGGGCGAGGTCATTCGGCCCAAATCATAAGTTGGGACGGCCCAAGGCGTAAGTTGAAGCGCGGGCCGGATGGGAGCGGGAGACATTTGAGGCATCACTTCCCCAACCTCTTTGTGCTCCCGGTTATGAAAAATTTCCCCGTTTCCCTGCCCGTCTGGCGCGGCCCCGTTGCTCAGGCGCTCCTCAGTTGCCGCCTGCGAATTGGAGTTGGGCTATCGCTGCTGGCCGCGCCGCTGCTGGCGTGCTCACCTTCGGGCCTCAATAGCCTGAGCTCGCAGGTGAAAATTGATGTCGGCAAGCAATTTGAGCTGGGCGGCACGCAGCTGCTGGGCTTCCGGGTGGCGGCCCACAACGTGGGGCCGGTGGCCGTCGAAATAAAGGAGCGGACATCTAACGGCCGGGTTATGTCCGTGGGCCTGCTCCAGCCCGGCCAGCAAGCCAAAGCGGTATTTGGGATGGGTTCGCAGGCCATTCTGGTTAATCTGGGCCCGCGCGAAGCGAAGATTGACGTGAGCATCAGCAACGGTTCGGGGCTGGGTATGGGGTATGCGGCGGCTCAGCCCAGCCCTGCGGCAGCTGGCGGGCCGCGCGTTTCGGGGCCCGACCTGTCCATGGCCCGGGCCAATGACTGGCGGGGCGCGCTTACCTACCTCGATTACGGAACCCAAAAATCGGTGATGCTGAACACTGGCCTGCGCGGCGAGATGAACAGTGTGAATCGCCTCATTCTGCGCTTCGATTACGAGGAGCCGAACAAAACCCACGTCTTCGGCACCGATACCCTGACCGTGGCCCCCGATGGCACGCACGTACGTTGGGATGGTACCGATTTCGCCGTGAAAGCCAGGCAGTGGCTCCCCGACCAAACCCTGCGCCTCGTGCTGGAAGGTCCCGGCCGGGACGATAACCGCCCCGTCACCATCCGCAAAACGCTGCTCCTGAACCCGCATCTGCTCACGATACGCAAGCAGGTGCGGTTGGCCGCCAACACGGCTTTCATTCAGCGCAACAGCTACCAGTTCACCCGCTGAGCCTGGGCTGAAATCAAATGGAATAGGACTTACGCAATTTAAGCCCCAGCGGGGCGACACATCGGTAGTAAATAATTGATAAACAAGAACAAAGCCCCAGCGGGGTCCT
>JANNDE010000574.1:0-6963 GCA_031387395.1 Hymenobacter sp. | reverse complement strand
CATCCACAGAAACGCGGGTAGCGGAAACCGCTGCCCTTGCGGGCGGCGGGGGTCGCGCACCTGATGGAAAAATTCCGCTAACTCCATTGCATTTTTAGTAGCAAATTTACCGCCCCTAAACAGAACTTATCAACTCTGGGGGCCGGGGGTGAGGTGACCCGGCCGCGCCGCCCTAACTTTACCCCTCACCCCACTCCAACGCATTTGCCCCGCCGCTCCCGCCGCCCTCTCCCCTACTTGCTGCTCGCGCTGGCCCTACTGCTCGCCGCCACCGGCTACGCCGTGTGGCGCGTGGCCTACCGCCCCAACGTCGTGGCCTTTGCCGAAGGCCCGGCCTACCTCTACATCCGCACGGGTACGAGCTACGCGGCGGTACTCGACTCGCTGCAGAAACATGAGCTGCTGCTGGAGCCGGCCACCTTCCGCTGGGTGGCCGAGCACCACGACTACCCGGCCCACGTGCAGGCCGGCCGCTACCGCCTGGCTCCCGGCCTGGGCAACATCGCCCTGGTGAAAATGCTGCTGGGCGGGCTGCAGGACACGGTGAAGTTCGAGCTCAAGCCCTTTCACTACCTCGACCAGCTACCGCGCAAGGTGTGCGGCCGGCTCGAAACCGACTCCTTTAAGCTGGAGCTTTTGCTAGGCGATAACGAGGGATTGCAAAGGCGCTACCACCTCGATACCTGCACCATTCGCACCATGTTTATTCCCGGGCAGTACCGGCTGCTGTGGAACACCAGCGCCCCGGTGCTACTCGATTCGGTGGCGGCCCGCTACCGCCGTTTCTGGCGGCCCGAGCGGCAGGCCCGGGCCGACTCGCTGCAGCTGACCCGCACCCAGGTGAGCGTGCTCGCCAGCATCGTGCAGCGCGAAACGGCCCAGCCAACGGATAAGCCCCTCATCGCCGCCGTATACCTCAACCGCCTGCGCAACGGCCAGCCTCTGCAAGCCGACCCGACTTTGCTCTGGCCTCTGCACGGCCTGGGCACCCGCAAGCGCGTGCTGAACGTGGACAAGAAAGTCGATTCGCCCTACAACACCTACCGCCATAAGGGCCTGCCGCCGGGCCCCATCACCACGCCGCTGCCGGGCTCGCTACTGGCGGTACTTAGGCCCGCGCACAACAAAAACCTGTTCTTCTGCGCCCGGCCCGATGGCAGCGGCTTTTCTGATTTCGCCGAAACCTACGCCGCGCACAAGCGCAATGCCCGCCGCTACCAGCACCGGCTCGATAGCCTCGGGGTGAAACGCTGACGGATAACAAGGCGGCTGGGTAAACGGCAGCTCCCCTCCATTTCTGCCAATACGCTACCAACCACACCGAGTGCGAAAAATAATCAGCACGCTTTCGGCGGCATTTCCTTACTAATCAGCAATGATGCTACCTGCGGGCTATGTACTTTTGTTTTCCAGTTTTCCGCCAAACCGCCCGTATGCGCCAACCTCTTCTTTTTCTGATTCCTGTGTTCTGTGGACTGACGGCTTCGGCCAGCGGATTCGATACCGGCCCGCAGGGGGCGCGGGTGTTGGGGCTGGGCGGGGCCAGCACGGCCTACATCAACAGCATCGCGGGCCTGAGTATGAACCCCGGCCTGCTGAGCCAGTGGGGCGACTCGCTCACGCGCCTGAGCTTTGGTGGTATTGGCCAGGTACGGCGCGCTTCCTTCATCGGCCAGGACACTTACCAGCGCACCGACCAGGAGCTGACCGTGCAGCCCGGCGGCTACTTTTACGCCACGCGCGGCGTGGGCAAGCGCGTGGCCCTGGGCCTGAGCCTGACCACGCCCTACGGCTACCACACCAGGTGGCCCGGCACCTGGGAAGGCCGCGCCGTGATTCAGGAAAGCCGTCTCAACACCTACTTCGTGCAGCCCACGGTAGCTTTCAAGCTGAACGAGAATTTTGGGGCCGGGGTGGGCTTCATCTACGCCTACGGCAAGTACTCGCAGCGCCGCGCCCTGGGCCAGTACGACGCCCCGGCGGCCAACGCCCAGCTCAGCGCCAGCGGCTCGGGCTATGGCCTGAGCCTGGGCCTGTACGGCCGCACCGGCGACAACCTCTCGTTCGGCATCAGCTACCGCACCGGCGTCAACCTCAAGCTCAAAAATGGCACCAGCACCTACGCCGGCGTGCCCACCCGCGACGCGGCTCTGTTGCCGGCCAGCACCGGCCTGGGCACCCAGATTAACCTACCCAACGTGGTATCGGTGGGCATTGCCGACCGCATCAATAAGCAGCTGCTGCTCACCTTCGACTTCACCCTCACCGGCTGGAGCAACCTCGATTCGCTGAAGCTCGACCTGGCCGCCAACGGCAGCCAGCCCGCCCGCCGCGCGAGCACCCCGCGCCGCTACGAAGATGCCATGACCTTCCGCATCGGGGCCGAGTACCAGCTCCAACCTAAGCTGACGCTGCTGGCCGGCGTGCGCTACGACGAAACGCCCATCCGCGACGAGTACATCAACCCCGAGTTTATTGATGCCAGCCGGCTGGGCGTGTCGGCTGGCCTGTGCTACCAGCTCACCCGCCGCCTCAACCTCGAAGGGGCCTATTCCTTCGAGTACGGGCAGCAGCGCACGGCCCGCACCAACCCCGTCAGCGCGCAGGTGGCCAACATCAGCGGCAGCTACCGCCTGGCGGTCCAGACGGCCTCGCTGGGCGTGGCCATGGCTTTTTAAGGTATTCGGCATGAAGTAACAAGTAGCGAGAACGGCAGCCCTGGGCATCCCGCCAACAATCTTGCTACCAGCTCCTCAATCCTGACTACTATCCCAACGTCTCTTTCGCTTTTTTATCATGATGAAGATGTACTCGCCGCTATCCATCGGGACCTGGGCCCGCCTGGGGGTGGCCGGGGCCCTGCTGCTCACGGCCTGCGCCCCGGGCCAGGATACGCCCACGCCCAGCCTCGGCTTCGATGCCAGCCGCTACGTGGCCGTGGGCGACAGCTACACGGCCGGCCTGAGCAACGGCGGCCTCACCCGCGCCAGCCAGGACTACGCGTACCCCAATTTGCTGGCCCAGCAGTTTGGCCGCGCCAGTGCCAACGTCACGTTCAGCCAGCCCACCCTGGAAGCCGGCTCGGGCTCGGGCTACCTCACGCTGGTCGACCTGCCGGCGTCGGGCCTGCTGCCCGTGGTGCGGCGCGTGGCCGGCCAGGCCGTGGTGGGCACCATCATCAGCCCGGCGGCCTGCGGCGGGCCCGATACCGTGCGCCTGCTCACGCGCAGCGCCACGGCCGCCGCCCTGCCCCAGAACCTGGGCGTGCCCGGCCTGCTGCTCACCCAAATTGAAGCCGGGGGCCTGGGCAACGCCGCCAACGCCACGCCCGGTGGGGCGTTCAACCCGTATTTCGAGCGCCTGCTGCCCGCCGCCGACAGCCGCACCTACCTGCAGGCCGTTGCGACGAGCAGCGCTTCGGCTACGTTCTTCACCTATTTCCTGGGGCTCGACCAGATGCTGCCCTACCTGCGCAGCGGCGGCGAGTGCGGCCTGCCCAGCTCGGCCCTGCTAAATGCCAATGCCCGCAAAATCCTGAACGTGCTCACGGCCAGCGGCCATCAGGGCATCATTGCCCGCCTGCCGGCCGTCACGAACCTGCCACTGGTACGGCTGGGCCGCGGCCTGGCGCTGCAAAGCCGCCTGCAGGCTAATTTCGGCGACACGGCCCCGGTTTACATCGAGAATCCGCTCAACTTTGGCCCGCCCCAGGTCATCTCCAATTCCGACTACGTGCTGGCCACCGCCCTGCCCCGCCTGGGCCAGCGTACCGAGGTGGTCGTGAATGGTACGCCCCTGCAACTGCCCTACGGCCGCGACAGCCGCAACCCCATACGCGATGCCGATGTGCTCGACAAAACCGAGCTCGACCGCATCAATCTGGTGATAACTTCCTATAATAACAACCTCGAAGACCTGGCCACCCTCTACAAAATGCCCCTGGCCCTGGATGGCAAGCGCACGCTCGACTCGAACGCGGCCTTCCCCAACTTCGTGGGCGAAACCATTCTGGTGAACGGCGTTACGTACTCGGGCGAGCCCGTGCGCGGCAACTTCTACTCGCTCGATAACGTCAGCCTGACGCCGCGCGGCAGTGCCTTGCTGGCCAACACCTTCATTCTGGCCATCAACAGTGCCTACCGCGCCAATATTCCGGCCATCGAAGTCAATAAGCTGCCCACGTCGGTGCAGTAAGGGCTTTTACTAAAGTTTGACTCGCTTTCGGCCCCGGCTGTTGGCTGCTTCGCCGGAAGCGGCCCGCAGCCGGGGCTTTCGCGTGTCTGGCAACGGCAACAGGCAGTGGCAGCGATAAGCAACGCCAGAAAGCAGCAGCGTTACCGCAGCCGGTACAGGCGCAGCGGCAGTGAGTCGGCCGCGGCGACCCGGCTGGCATCCAGCGTTTCGGCAAAGCCCAGGCCGGTGAACTCGGAATGCTCCAGAAACAGCAGCGGCTGCCGCAGCGGCGGAGCGGCCCAGGCGGCCACCGGCACCTGCCGCCGCAGCGAATCGAACCGGGCCACGCCGGCCACGCGCCAGTAGCCATCGAGCAGCACGTACCGCACGCCCTGGCGGCGCAGGCTAGCCAGTTCCCGCTCGTCGGTGATGACCGTGAGGCCCTGCCCGGATACCAGGTAGGGCGCGAGGCCGTTGCCCACGGTGCTGGCCACGCGCGTGGCCCCGTGCTGCCGCAGCCACGCCGCTACCGTCGGGTAGCGCCCGGGCAGCGGCGCATAGAGCTGCGTTTGCAGGCGGTAGATATTCAACGCCAGCGCAGCCAGCAGCAGCGCTAGCAACGCCGGGCGCGGCAGTAGCCGGCGGCCACTCAGCACGGCCAGCGCGGCCAGCGGCAGGTAGGCGAGCAGCAGCCCGCGCGGGGCTTTTATCAGCAGCGACATGCCGGCCAGCAGGCAACCCGCCCACGCCAGCAGGTACGGTAGCAGCGCCAGCGGCTGGCCCCGGCGCAGCTTACCACGCCGCGCTTGTTGCGCTACCAGCACCAGCGCGGCGGCCAGCCCCAGCAGCAGCAGCGGCGACTCGAACGTGGCCAGATAGCGCGGGTAATACCCCAAATCGAGGTGCAGCGTGGCTTGCCGGCCCGCGACGTTGGCCGCAGCCGGCACCACCGTGCGCCAGTAGAAGCCCGGCCAGCGGTACCACGGCAACCCCGCGGCCACGCCCAGCAGCCCAAATAGCGCGTAAGGCGCGGCCAGCACCAGCAGCGCCCGCCCGCCGCCGCGCCGCCACAGCCCATCGGCCCGCCACCATTCCAGCACGCCCAGAATGGGCACCGCGAATAGGAATTTGTAGTTGATGCACAGCCCCAGCGCCAGCCAGGCCGCCACCCGCACCAGGCCGCCTGGCGTGGCCCGGTGCAGCCGCGCGTAGTGGCTCCGCAGCAGCCCGGCGGCCACCACCAGGCTGGCCGAGCTCATCGTGAAATCGCGCCCCGAAAACGTGAGCAGCAGCCCGGTACCGCCCAGCAACACTAGCCCCGCCGCTTCGGGAGCCGACAAGCGGGCCTGCCGCACCACCCAGCCCGCAAACCAGCCCAGCCCCGCCACCCCCAGCCCCGCATTGATGCCCTGGAACACCAGGAAACTCCGCGTGAGAACGGCCACGGGCGCAAAGAGCAGCAGGAACCCCGGGCTGCCGTGATGAAAAAGGTGCGCGAAGTTGCCGTGGGCCAGCTCCTGTACCACCTGCCAGTTGCGCACCGAATCGAAGTCGGGTGGGCCGGCTTCGGGCAGCCGCCACAGGCGCAGGGCCGCCACGGCCAGCAGCGCGCCCGCCAGCCAGACGAAGTGGCGTGGGCGTTCAGCAGCGTTATTTGTGCGGAAATCGGGGGGCATAGGTTGGCGCGAAGGTCGGCAGCCCTGCCCCAAATTTCCTTATTCCCTCATGTTACGCACCCGAGACGAGATGGCGCGGGGCTCTGCCCCGTGCCGACTATTGGCAGGCCTCTGGCCTGCAGTCGTTGCCCGATGCCCGCGCTTACCGTTCTAACAGGTGGGCCAGAGGCCCACAAATAGTAGACACGGGGCAGAGCCCCGCGCCATTTCCCTCAAGCTGCGTAACATCAGTTATTCCCTATTTCCCCTTTCTTCTCCCCACTTATGCGCCTCGTTGTTCAGCGCGTCCGCGAAGCATCCGTCACCGTCGACGACCAGCTTACTGGCCAGATTGGCCCGGGCCTGCTCGTGCTGGCTGGCTTCGCCCCCACCGACAATACCGCTTCCCTCACTTGGATGTGCCGCAAGCTGGTGCAGCTGCGCATTTTCGGCGATGAAAACGGCCAGATGAACCGCAGCGTGCAGGACCTCGGCGGACAGATTCTGGTCGTGAGCCAGTTTACGCTGCTCGCCGATGCCCGCAAGGGCAATCGCCCCAGCTACATCGGGGCCGCCCCGCCCGCCGTGGCCGAGCCGCTCTACGAGCAGTTCGTGGCCCTGGTAGCCGCCGAGCTGGGCCGGCCCGTGCCCACCGGCCGCTTCGGAGCCGATATGCAGGTACGCCTGCTCAACGACGGCCCGGTGACCATCGTGCTCGATTCTCCCGCTTAGTTTTTTTATTTCCGATGACCCTCGAAGAAGCCCAGAAAACCGTCGACACCTGGATTACGACCACCGGCGTGCGTTATTTCAACGAGCTGACCAATATGGCCATGCTCACCGAAGAAGTGGGTGAAGTCGCCCGCATCATCGCCCGCCGGTACGGCGAGCAGTCGTTCAAGGAGTCGGACAAAGGCCGGGAGCTCGGCGATGAGCTGGCCGACGTGCTGTTCGTCCTCATCTGCCTGGCCAACCAGACCGGCGTCGACCTCACCGAGGCCATGACGCGCAACCTGGCCAAGAAAACCCAGCGCGACAGCCAGCGCCACCGCGACAACGAGAAGCTGAAATAGCCATCCGCCTTGTCATCCTTATCTGGCGTACGCTTGCGAAGGACCTTATCACGTTTGCAGGA
>JANNDE010000694.1:0-1246 GCA_031387395.1 Hymenobacter sp. | reverse complement strand
GCGACTCTATCACTTTATTGTAATCTTCCATCTTCTTAGGGCGGTTTGGGTACTGAATTAAATCCGGTTCCAAGGGTAACCGAACTTATGTAATGCAAATTAAGATATAAAAATTCACAAAAACGAAAACCCAGCCGAAATTCGGCTGGGTTTAGTGCAATACTTCTGACTTTTAGGCAATTCGCTCGTTACTTTAGAATTTCCCGAGAGATTACAATTTTCTGAATCTCAGAGGTGCCTTCGTATATCTGCGTGATTTTGGCGTCGCGCATCATGCGCTCCACGTGGTATTCTTTCACGAAGCCATAGCCGCCATGAATCTGCACGGCCTCTACGGCAGTGTCCATAGCCACTTTAGAGGCAAATAGCTTGGCCATGGCGCCCGACTTGGCATAGTCCTGCTCAGCATCCTTGTCGTGCGCTGCTTGCAGGCACAGCAGCCGGGCCGCGTCGATATTGGTGGCCATGTCAGCCAGCTTAAATTGAATTGCCTGGTGCTGCGAAATCGGTACTCCAAAGGCTTTGCGCTCCGTGGAATACTTCAACGACAGCTCGTAAGCGCCCGAAGCAATGCCCAGTGCCTGCGCCGCAATACCAATCCGGCCGCCGGCCAGCACCTGCATAGCGAACTTGAAACCGAAGCCGTTCTCACCGATGCGGTTAGCCTTGGGTACTTTCACGTCGGTGAACAGCAGTGAGCAGGTATCGGAGCCCCGGATGCCCAGCTTGTTTTCCTTGGGAGCCGTCTGGAAGCCTTCCATACCCTTATCCACGATCAGCACGTTGATGCCGCGGTGCTTAAGCTCGGGGTTGGTCTGGGCGATAACGAGGTACACGGAAGCCGTGGTGCCGTTGGTAATCCAGTTTTTGGTGCCGTTGAGCAGGTAATAGTCACCCTTGTCCTCGGCGGTAGTGCTCTGGCTGGTGGCATCGGAACCGGCTTCGGGCTCGCTCAGGGCAAAGGCCCCGATGATTTCACCGGACGTGAGGCCAGGCAGGTACCTGCGCTTCTGCTCCTCGGTGCCGTACTTTTCCAGGCCCCAGCACACCAGCGAGTTGTTCACCGACATAATGACGGAGCACGAGGCGTCCACTTTGCTGATTTCCTCCATGGCCAGCACGTAGCTCACGGTATCGAGGCCGCTGCCGCCGTACTCGGGGCTCACCATCATGCCCATGAAGCCCAGCTCGCCCATCTTCTTGATTTGCTCGGTCGGGAATTTTTGGTGCTCGTCGCGCTCAATTA
>JANNDE010000690.1:0-1107 GCA_031387395.1 Hymenobacter sp. | reverse complement strand
AATAACCAGCACTACCCCATCCTGAACCCGGGCGAGGAGCTGCTTATTTACAAGGTGGAGCAGGCGACCGTAGGCAAGAATCCTGGCTTTGTGCACCTGTTTTTCAGCCCCACGGCCGCCGCGCCCATTCAGCCCCTGACGCTGCTCGCCGTCAAGAAAGCCTTCCCGGACAACCACCGGTTCCACGACCTGCTGGACGCGCAATTTCAACGTGGTGACTTGGCCGCTTATGATGCCCTGCACCGCATGACCAAGCTCAACTGGCTGCTTCGGCAAAGCCAGGCCAGCACCGATTTGCATTGAGCGAACCGGCGCATCAGCCGCCAAAATAACTATCGCTCATCGAAGCTCCATTGTTACGACCAGTGGTTTCAATTGGATTGCTGCGCCCGGCAGGTTTTACTTCTAACGCAAAACCCCTGCCCGGCGGGGCGTTTTGCGTTAGGCCAGCTATTGGACCCAAATACTGATGAGATAGTGGGAATTATGTAATGCGGCCAGTTAATAGCAGCAAACATTAGGGATGTTAAGTGGCGTATGGGGCAAAGCGGCTTGCTCAGCACTGGCATTCTTGCTGCGCGGCACTACGCAGGCATTAAGCGGCAGGTGCCGTCCGCCCGTATACGCCACAAATAGCGGTTGTTCTATGTTTAAAGATTTTCCCAACCTGCACCCCTTGGTGGTGCATTTTCCCATCGTCCTCATCTTGCTCAGCGCGGCCTTGCAGGCGGTGCTGGTGTTCAAGGACTGGCCGCCCGTCCGGTGGATTACGCTGGGCATCATGGCCGGCGGCTTTGCCGGGGCGCTGGCCGCCAGCACGGTGTTCCACGCCATGCCCGTGGGCTTGCCGCCCAAGGCCGCGGACGTGTTCAGTGCGCACGAGCAGTACGCTGGCTATGCTTTATGGCTTTCCGGCATCACCCTGCTGCTTGGTGGGGTGGGAGAGTTTTTCCAGTTGCGTCGCCGGGCGTTTGACGTCCTGGTACTGGTTTCGGCGCTGGCCGCTGCCGGGGCCGTTTCCGTGGCCCGCCACCACGGGGCGCAGCTGGTGGACATCGCAGGTGACGGCCCGCACGGCCACCTCGTTCTGAACGGCGGAGACCACGA
>JANNDE010000683.1:0-2207 GCA_031387395.1 Hymenobacter sp. | reverse complement strand
ATAGCGGTGCGGCTCTCACCGTCAAGTTGGTGGTTCAGTAGATGAAATGTAACCGGGAGTATTGCATTATATAAATACCCTCCTTCGGTTAACGCCTGGCAGCTGGCGGGCACCAAGTGCCAGCAGGCCGCCGTGGCTCGGAACGAGTTCAAGAAATCCGTCCACGATTCCTCCGTTTACGAAACGTGCCGAGAGGATGAGTTTCGTGAACTCCTGGTGCGGGTATGAACGGAGTGAACGGAGCAAGAAGTGCAACTGTCAATTCTCTGAACCACAAACCCCTTTCACTGCTGCCATTCTGCCTTTAGAACCGACATTACGATTTTATCGTGGAACAGGCCGTCGCGATAGCAGGCCGCTCGCAGGCGGCCCTCCACCACAAAACCTGCGTTGCTATAGGCTTTTATGCCGCCAATGTTCGATTCTGAAACCGTGAGCATGATGCGATTGAGCCGGTGCACGGTAAAGCCCAGGGCAAGCACTTGTTTCGTCACCGCCGTGCCCACCCCTTTCCCCCAGTGCGCTTTCTCCCCAATAAAGATGAAGTACTCGCCCGACTGGTTGGTGGCCGAAAGGTTCGCGAGGCCCGCGTAGCCAATCAACGCGTTGGTCTCTTGCAGGTAAATGCCGAGGTTGATGCTTTTCTTATCCTGTAAGGTCGCCGCGAACCAGTGGTCAATCTGCGCCGGCGTCTTCAGCGTTTGGAAAGCGGACAGCGAATAGTGAATGACTTCGGGGTCTCCAATCCAGGGGTAAAAACAGGTGCCTTCTTTCGGCTGCATGGGGGCTAGCTTAATCATCGCAGGGTTTTGAGCGAAGGTAATATCCTCTCAGTAAATGCCTGGCAGCTGGTGGGCCTCAAGTGCCGGCAGGCCGCCGTGGCGCGGGACGAGTTTCAGAGGCTCGTCGCCGATTCCCCGTCTGCGACGCGCGCCCGCGCAGGAACCCACGATTACGGGTTTACCACGAACGCCGGCAGGCCGAGCTTGCTGCGGCGACCGCCGAGCTTCAGGCCCTCGTCTACGTACTTGCAGTCCTTGCCCAGGGCGTTGGGCTGCTCGATGATGCCGAGGTTGGGGTTGTCTTCGCGGGCCACGTAGATGCGGCCGTCGGGCCCGAGCTGAAGCGCGCCGATTTTGCGGTTGGCCGATTTGCCCACCAGGGTTTTGGCTTTGGTTTTGAGGTCGAACTGCCAGATTTGGGTTTCGCCGCCGCCCACGCCGTTGCAGGTGCCGTAGAGCTTGCTGCCATCGGGCGAAAACTCCACGCCGTAGGCTTCGGCGAAGGGGCCAAAGCTGCTGGCGTTGCTCACCTTACCGGTGCTGCGGTCGAAATCGTAGAGCTCGAAGCGGTTGGTTTCGCGCCAGAGGGCGGCGGCCAGGTGGCGGCCATCGGGCGAGAACTTGAGCGCGCCGATGGCGTTGCGGCCGGGGCCGGCGTTCATGCTGCCCACGTTGCTCATCAGGGGCTTGCCGGCCACGCCATCGGCCGTGAGCAGGTAGCTCACGAAGGCGTTGGAGTTCCAGCGGTGGGCCACAATCCAGACGTCTTTGCCGTTGGTGTGGCGCACGGCGGCCAGCTTCTCAGCCACCGGCTGAATGAGCAGCATGTTCACGCGGGGCAGGTCGCCGAGGCCGTCGGCGCGGGTCATGTCCACGATGGAATAGCGCAGGCCCTGGGCCGTGCCCTGCGGCGCTACCGTGAAGATGTAGAAGATGTTGCCCGAGCCAGGGTCGGGCACGATGAGGGCCGACTGGGTGCTGCTGCCACTGCCCATCAGGTGTACGCCGTTGGGCATGGGCCGGTGCTCGCGGTTCCACACGGTTTCGCCGTTGGTATAAAAGAGCAGCTCGCCCTTGGCCGTGGTGGCCACGGCGCAGCCCTCGAAGGTGCTCATTTTGCCGTCGTTCAGCGGCTTGGGGGTGCCATCGGCGAAGCTCAGGCCGGCCTGCTGGCCGAAATACCAGAGGTCGGTGGGGCGCTGGGCGCGGGCCGCCACGGTGAGGAGCAGGAGGGGCAGCAGGATAGGAAGAAGGCGTTTCATGGGGTAAAGGAAGCGAATAGTCCTGTGGCGTAAACGAAAAAACCGTGCCGGGTGGTACGTGAGCAGTGTGAGTCCTGAAAGAACGTCATGCTCATCTTGCGTCCGCCGGTCGAAGCATCTCTACCGCGAAGAATAATTATTTACTTGCGCAGTAAAGATGCTT
>JANNDE010000676.1:0-7682 GCA_031387395.1 Hymenobacter sp. | reverse complement strand
CAGCATGAATGGGGATTGGCCGGATGGAGCGGAACGATAAAAGAACGTCATGCAGCGCGCAGCGAAGCATCTTTACCGCTCAAATCAATCCAACTGCCAGGATTAATTACTGCGGTAAAGATGCTTCGCTACGCGCTGCATGACGTTCTTTCGTTGGCAGGGTAGCGAAGCGCCGGATTAGCCCACGGTGTGGTACACGGCCTGCACGTCCTCGTCGTCTTCAAACTTCTCGATGATGGTCATCACCTCTTCCAGCTGCTCGTCGGTGAGCGACACGGTGGTGTTGGGCACGCGCTGCAGGTTCACGCTCACTACGTGGCGGCCCTGGGCTTCGAGGGCTTTCTGCATCTGGCCGAAGTCGGTGAAGGCGGTTTCGACCACGATGAACTTATGCTCGGCCCCGTGCTCGTCCTCTTCGGTGGTTTCGTACACGTCTTCGGCTCCGAAGTCGATGAGCTCCAGCTCCAGCTCGTCGCGGTCGAGGCCCTCGCCGGCCAGCTTGAACACGCCTTTGCGGGTGAAGGTATAGTCGCTGCTGCCGGCGGTGCCCAGCGTGCCGTCGTTGCGGTTGAAGATGAGGCGCACGTTGGAAACCGTGCGGGTGGGGTTGTCGGTAGCAGTTTCGATGACGACGGCGATGCCGTGGGGCAGGTAGCCTTCGTACACCACTTCGGCGTAATCTTTTTCCTCCTTGCTGCTGGCGCGTTTCACGGCCGCCTCCACGCGGTCCTTGGGCATGTTCACGCCCTTGGCGTTTTGCATAGCGGCGCGCAGGCGGGCGTTAGAGTCAGGGTTGGGGCCGTTTTCCTTCACGGCCATCACGATTTCCTTGCCGATGCGGGTAAAGTCTTTCGACATTTTGTCCCACCGCTTCATCTTGCGGCCTTTGCGAAATTCGAATGCGCGTCCCATTTAGGTCAGTTAACAATTAGCAATGAGCAATTAACAATGCCGTGGCGGCGGGCTGGCGGGCCAGCGGGGCCGAAACGGGCCGCAAGTTAGCCAGAAGGGGCGGGGGGAGCCACATGCGGGAGGTAGGGCAGCTTACGGGCGGGCTTGTTTGGACGTGTCCGGCGGTACCGCCGGCTTAGAGGCATCGAGCTCATAAACGCCGCGGTTACCGTTTGGGTACCCACGAATAACGATGATGAGGTGGCGCGTGATGGGGTCGAACCGGTAAGTGCCAAGCTGAACGTCGGAGCCTTTCCGGTCAGTAAAGCTGAAACGTATGCTATCGCCAACTAACGCAAAAGTGCCTTCTTGCTTAAAATATACGGGCCCCTGCGGACCCACGATGCTGAGGCGTTTTTTGTATCTGCCCGTGGGTTGCAGCGTGAGCGAGCCGCCCACGCCACATACCTGAATCGGTGGTTCGCCGCTGGTGGTGTCGTGCACCGTGTAGGCTGTATAAGTGAAGGTAGTATACAGCGAAGGGGAAACGGATTGTGCACGCACCGCGCTGCCGAATAAGCAGGCCAATAGCACAACGAGGAGATAGCGCATACATTTTGAGTGAGATTGGAGCCAAAATTACACGATGCAAGGCAACCCGAGGGGATTTCCACAGGCGGTCTAAGCCGTTTATGCTCCGTCTGGTATCTGCTCTGGCGCATTGGTTGCGGGGTCGGAAACAGGGCTTTACCGGTCAGTAAGAGATTTCCAGCGGGTGGGCGATGATGAGCACCCACCAAGGGCCGGCCAGCTCGCGGGCCGCCCCCACGTGGTCGAGGTGGCCATGGATGGGTGAGCGGGATGGCTTCGCGCCGCGCGCCGGAGTAAAACAGCTTTTCGGCGGCGGCGATGATGATTTTGGCGCTGCCGGGCAGGCCGGTGTCTACCAGTGCCCCTGCCCGGGGTGCCGGTTTCGACGAAATAGACGTTGACAAAGCGCTGAATGCGCAACTGAGTGACGCCGGCGGCCAGGATATCCATATGTGGGGGGATTTGGTGGGGGTGGCAAGTCAGCTGGCAGGGAATACGGAAAAGAGGGCGGGCAGTGTTCCGAAAAAAAAGTTTTGGCGGGCCGGTAACGAATAGGCCCGGGGCCGGTAACCCCTTCGCTGCCACCCGCCGGGCAATCGCAACCAGTTGGTGCGCATCGCTACTTTTAATTCTTCAACCTCTTTTTCCTCACGCCCATGAAAACCCTGCTTTCTGCACTGGCGGTATTGGCCGCCTCGCTCGGCGCTGCCGCCCAAACGACCACCGAGCCCAAGTTCGAGCTAAGCTGCGAGCAGGGCGGCTGGAAGAGCTACAAGAACCAGAAGAACTTTTGCGAAACCCGCGACCTGGCCATGTCCGCCCCCAGCGGCCAGCCCCTGACCGTGGACGGCGGCCCCAACGGCGGCATCACGGTGCGCGGCTGGGACGGGCCCAACGTGCGCATCCGGGCCCGGGTGCAGGCCTGGGGCACCAACGAAGCCAGCGCCGCCGCCCGCGCCCACCGCATCAGCATTGCCACCCAGGGCAACACGATTCGGGCATCCGAACCCGAAAAAGACACTGACTGGAGCGTGAGCTACGAAATTTTCGTGCCCCGCCCCACGGCCCTGGCCCTGAACACCACCAACGGCGGCATCAGCATCGAAAACGTGCAGGCCACCATCCGCTTCGAAACCACCAACGGGGGCGTTTCGCTGGCCAACCTGGGCGGCAGCGTGAAAGGCGAAACCACCAACGGCGCGCTCAGCATCGAGCTTTCGGGCAAGCAGTGGCAGGGCCAGGGCCTCGATATAGCTACTACCAACGGCGGCATCCACTGGAAACTGCCCCGCGCGTACTCGGCCCGCCTGTTTACCAGCACCAACATGGGCGGCATCCGCACCGAGCTGCCGGTGACGAAAACGGGGATGTTCCACAAAGAAATAGAGGCCAGCCTGGGCCAGGGCGGGGCTACGGTGAAGGCCGTGACGACCAATGGCGGCATCAGCGTAGACCAGACGCGGGATTAAGATTGAAGCTGGCGGAGGCTTACTAATTAAATAAGCGCCCGTCATGCAGAGCGTAGCATCTTTACCGCAGTAGTAATCCTGTCGATTGGATTGCGTTGAGCGGTAAAGTTGCTTCGCTACGCTCTGCATGACCGTCCTTTCGTCTTTCAGCCGCCGCCGTTTCAGCAGCCGCAGCTGAAATCGGGGTAGTCGGCGTAGAGCGGAGCGGGCGTGTCGTCGAGGCGGATGACATGGTCGAGCCGAATTTCCTCGCCTGATTTCAGCTGCATGAATTCGACCTTATCGCGCACGAAGAACGTGGTAATCACCCCCGAACCCAGGCAAAGCTGGCGCAGGTCGTTGAAGTATTGCAGGGCCACGCGGCGGCGCTGGGTGGCGGCGGCTTCCAGCAGGTCGTGGAAATGGCAGTCGATGGGCATGTATTCGGGGCTCATGGGGCGAATATAGCGGGGCACCCGCGGGCGTTACGCCAAGCGCCGCCGAACAAAAGCAACTGGCCGCCGTAGCTGTTTAGCCACCTGCGGCAGCGCATCGTGGCTGCACAAACTTCTTAAACTTTCACACTATGAACATTGGAATCATTGGGGCCGGCCACATCGGCAGCGCCCTCGCCATGCGGCTCGTCAGCCTCGGCCACTCCGTTAAAATCGCCAACTCGCGCGGCCCCGAAACCCTGAAGGACGTAGCTCAAAAAACCGGCGCGACGCCCGTCACGGCTCGGGAAGCGGCCAAGCACGGCGAAATCATCGTGGTCACCATCCCGTTGAAAAACATCCCCGACCTGCCCAAAGACCTGTTCGCCGGGGTGCCCGCCGACGTGCCCGTCATCGACACGAGCAACTACTACCCCATGCTGCGCGATGGCCACATGCCCGAGCTGGAGCACGGCGAACTCACCGAAAGCGAATGGGTGCGGCAGCACCTGGGCCGCCCCGTGGTGAAGGTGTTCAACAACATCTACGCCGACCACCTCGAAAATAAGGGTCAGCTCGCCGGCGCGCCCGGCCGCTTCGCCTTGCCCGTGGCCGGCGACGATGCCACCGCCAAGCAGAAAGTAATGGCCCTAGTGGAAGAGCTGGGCTTCGACGCCGTGGACGACGGCACCCTGCGCGAGTCGTGGCGCCAGCAGCCCGGCACCCCGTCCTACGGTGCCGACCTGCCCGCCGATAAGCTGCGCGCGCATTTCGCCAGCCTGGGCAGCACCCGCACCGAGGCCCAGCACGCCGAGTACCTGGCCAGCCACGCCAAGGCGGAAGAGGCCATGGCGGTCCAAGGCATCCAGCTGAAGTAGCCGCCGGCCGGAAACCGGCCCCAAGCAGAACGTCATGCTGAGCGTGGTCGAAGCATCTTGCGGGCAGTAGTAATCCAATCGACTGGAAAATCTGCTGCCCCCGAAATGCCCCGGCTCCGTTCGGCATGGCGTTTTTTTGTGCCCCTCGCTGTTGCTCCAGCCATTGGCAGCAGCTTTTGGCTACCCCGGCCTGCCTTACGGCCGCTCCCAGTGGCTGCTTCTTAAGAAACTTCGGTAGCTTGCGCCGCGTCCAATTATTATTTGAAGGAAATTACTTTCACTACTATCATGGCAATACCGCCCAAAGACAGTTCTAAAAAGCGCGCCATCTGGCTTTCCTATGACTTGGGCTTGCGTGGGGACTATTCTGGCTTGTATGCGTGGCTGGATACGCACGGAGCCCGCGAATGCGGCGACGCCACTGCTTTCCTGGAAACAGATACGAAGCAGGATATTACTGTTTGGCTTCACGAGGAACTCACCCAACACGTCAAACTCGCGCCAAAGGACCGCATTTACGCCATTTACCATGAGGGCCTGAAAATGAAAGGCAAGTTTATCAGCGGCGGGCGCAAGCGGGCTCCCTGGGAAGGCTACGGCCAGCAGGAAGTAGCCGAGGATACCGAAGACGCGGCGTAAAATGGCCAAATTCGTCCTCACCGATTCCTGCTTCTGGCTGGGCTTGGTAGACCCCACCGACCAACACCACCAAAGCGCATTGGAATGGGCCGATTTTGTCGATACCGACGGCGCAGTGCTTGTGCTGCCGTGGCCTTGCCTCTACGAATCGATATCGACGCGACTGGTGCGCAACCGGGGCCGTACCCTGGAATTTGAAAAAATCCTCAAGCGCCCCACCATTCACCTGCTCGATGACCTGACTTACCGGGACGCCGCCCTGGAAGCCGTATTTGAGAGCTCCCGCCGCGTCGGCCATTCCTACGCCCTGGCCGATAGCGTCATCCGCGAAATGCTGAAAGACATCAACCTCCGCATCGATTACCTGCTCACCTTCAACGCCCCCGATTTCGCCGATGTGTGCCAGGCCCGCCGGATTGAGTTGGTGGGGTAAAGCGAATCGGGTGTCCCGGCCTGCCTTTCGCCCGTTACCGGTAGCTGCTACTGTAGCAACCGGAGTAGCTTGCGTCGCGCCGGTAACGGAATGGAAAATTCCTTTTGCTACCGCTGTTACTGCTGTATCTTTAAGCATTATCAAAAAAGCCCCAATCACATGGCACCAATCCTGATTGAACCATTGAGTGAGAAGGCGTACGAATTGCTACAGCAGTTGGAAGCCCTGAATATTTTGCGGGTGGTAAAGCCCGAAGTTGGTGCAACTCCGTCCGCACCCCGTAAATGGGCCGGTAGTATCCCGGCCACTTCGGCCGAAGCCTGGGACAAACATGTACGGGAAATTCGAAGCGAATGGGAGCGCGATATTTAGCCGATACCAATACCATTATTGATTTGGTAGTTGGCCGTTTGTCCGCGGCCGGTAGCACTTGGCTCGAGCAGCAACTAACGCAGCAAACAGTGTCTATCTCTGTTGTTACGCGTATTGAGTTGCTGACGAAAACCGAACCCGCTGCTGAGCATGCTATCATGCAGGCTTTTGTGCAGAGCGTGGAAGTGCTGCCGCTCGATGAACCCACCACCCAGCAAACTATCCGCCTGCGTCAGCAGCACCGCGTGAAGCTGCCCGATGCCATTATCGCCGCTACGGCCCTCGCCCACAACATCCCGCTCCTAACGCGCAACGTGAGCGACTTTCAGGCCCCGGCCGGCCTGGCGGTTCTCAATCTGCACGAAGCCGCGCCGCTACCCTGATTGCGCCGGCCCGCCTACCGCCCGTTCCCAGTAGCTGCTTCTTGGAGAAACTGGAGTAGCTTGCGCCGCAATAGTTTCTATTGTCTAGTATTGTCTAGCGTCATCCCAACTTGTTTACGACTAATATTGACCTTCATTAATAAATTTAAAAAAAATACAAAATGTCAAATTTGCAAATAGTTCAAAGCATGCCAGCTCCTCAAATACTTTCACTTGAATCAGTATCCAGTTTTCCATTGGATGATTCTGAAAGAAAAATGCTGTCAACAGCTAATCGATTGCTCACTCAAGAATTTTATCCGCAAGCCCTTGTCGAAATATGGAATGCTAGTATAAGAAATATCAGAAGACGAATTGAAAACTACGGGGTTGACCTGTTTATAGCTGTAGAAGTAGAAGAGGGCAATAAGAGTAAATTTAGTCCGAAAGGAGACACACTTTCTGCAAGATGGGAGGGCGTTGACTTTTCGAACTTATTAGCAGGGGCTAAAAATTTGGGTCTAATAAGTACTAAGTCTGCAAAAACATTAGAAACAATAAATTGGATGCGTAACCATGCATCCTCTGCTCATGAAAGCGATGAAGAGGTTGGGCAAATGGAAGTGCTTAGTTTCGCGATGATTCTTGAGCAGAATCTATTTAGCATTCCACTGCCTGACCCAGGACATTCAGTTGGAGGGTTATTTGGGCCGATAAAAAGTAAAGCATTCGATGCGGAAGAACTTTCTGTTTTAACTGACCAGATTAAATCATTCAATCAGCGCGATGTTAGAACTTGTTTCGGGTTTCTTCTTGACCTTTTAAGCCAAGGCTCAGAACCAGGTCTAGCTAATTCACATTCCCTGCTTCCTATATGCTGGGCAATGGCACCTGATGACTTGAAAAAAGTAGCTGGGTTCAAATATCATAATTATGACCTAGATAAGGATGCTGACAGTAGCAGTGATAAAGGTGCAAAAACCCGCTTATTAGAGTTTCTTGTTTCGGTTGATGGTATCAAGTTTATTCCTGATGGTGCTAAGGCCAAAATATATCGACGGCTAGCTAAACAACTTGCTGAAGCAAAAAACTCTGATTATGGATTTGCGAAGGAAGAAGCTGTATCCCAAACTATAAAGCAATTTGGCCCCAATGTACCAAGGGCTGCTTTCGAAGAGTTCTATCAAGAGGTTCTATCAGTCTGGATTGGTAATTACTGGCGACGGTCTGCTGCACACCTCGATTTACAAGATTTTATATCTAGTCTTAATACAGAAAGCTTGATGATTGTAGTCGAAATGTTTGTAAATAATTCTCGTGTTCGTGAGGAACTGTTTCAGGTAAAACCCAAAGCCCAAGCCCTAAAAATTTTAGGAGAAATAGATGCAAAACTCACATTTGCAGCGCATAAATTAAGAGTTGCAGCCGTTGCTCAACTAGTTCAGGCATTGTAGGCATGGATTGCAGTAAGGAAAATCTTAGCAGATGCAACCCAACTAAAAACGGCCCCGCTGCACACGCAGTGGGGCCGTCCCTTTTCCATTCTAAACTAACCCTTACGCCACGCCCGGCGTCGGCGGCACATTCCCGCCGGGCGCGTGCTCCTTGCGGATGCGCTTGAGCAGGGTGGCTGC
>JANNDE010000668.1:0-1860 GCA_031387395.1 Hymenobacter sp. | reverse complement strand
TGCCGAAACCCGTAGTGGCCGAAGTATCGGAAACCGCCAGCCGGGCCTTCCTGAGCGGGCGCGTGCTCGATGCCCGCACCAAACAGCCGGTGCCCGGCGCCCTGGTGAAAGCCAACCTGCTGGGCACCGACCGTAACAGTCCGCAGTTTCTGGCCACCAGCCGGGCCGACAACTCGGGCAACTACCAGATGTCGCTGCTGCCGGGCCGCTACGCCCTGTCGGCCATCGGCGGGCTGCTCACCATGAGCGACACCATAAGCGTCAGCGGCTCGCCGCGCCGCGATGTTCTGCTGAGCCCGGCGGTGGTGGGCGAGAAAGTCGATTTGCCCAGCATCATCTTCGCCCAGGGCAAGGCCACGCTGCTGGGCTCGTCCTTCATCGAGCTCAACCGCCTGGCCATTGCCCTGCAGGCCGCCCCGGCCACCGAAGTGCGCCTCGAAGGCCACACCGATAACGTGGGGCCGGCCGACAAAAACCAGCAGCTTTCCGAAGACCGGGTGACCGAAGTGAAGCGCTACCTCGTGGGCCGGGGCATCGGCGAAAACCGCATCACCACCATCGGCTTTGGCGGCACCAAGCCCCGCTACGGCAACGACCGCGAAGAAACCCGTCGCCTGAACCGGCGCGTCGAGCTGGTGATTGTGAAGTAGCCGTAGCCTGGGTTCCGCGAGTCCGGGCCACGAGCGCGGCGAGCAGCCGGCGTTTGAGCCCGTCTGATTCCGGATGCTCGCTGCGCTCACGCTCGGACTCGCTGAGCCCAGGCTACCATTTAGCTACTTCCCGCGCCGCCAGATGAACCCATCGAGCACGTAGTGCGTGGCTTGCGGCAGCGCCAGCAGCGGCACCAGCCACATCAGCAGCCCCGGGCTGGCCACCGTGGGCAACTGCTGAAACCAGCCGAATACACGGCCGTGCTCGCGCCACACCAGCCCATCCCAAAGCCCTTCTTCGAGGAAGGCAAACAGCACGACGGCGCCCAGAAACACGGTCAGCCCGTAGCGCCCGGCCCACGCGCCGCGCCGGGCGGGAGCCGGGGCCCGCGCCGGTTTCGGCCCGCCCGCCCACACCAGCGCCAGGTACGGAATGCCGTGCGAAACCACATTCAGCAGGGTGAAAGCCAGGTCGCCGTTGAACAGCACGATGCCGACGTACCACGATACCAGCGTGCCGGCCAGCAGCAGGTTGCGCGGCACGTTAACCGTGCGGCTGCGCTGCCAAAGCCAGCTTTCGCGGGCTGTGTACGCCGCAATAAGGCCCACGTAAAGCACCGTGGCGATGGCCCGTCCGGCGGGCCAGTCGAGCTGCACAAAGTCGCCCTCCACAAACCAGTTGAAATTGCGGCCTGGTGATAAGTGCCAGTATACCAATGGGTAAATAGTAGCCGAATACCAAGAGCCGTGGCCAGCCAGCGGCCCGGGGCGGGGGCTTCGTGTCGGCTATAAATCCGCAGAAACCCATACTGCTGCCGGATGAAGTGGAACACCGCCAGATACGCCAGGGCCCGCCAGAACACCAGCCCACCCAGGCTATGCAGGGCCACGCCCCCCGCGTAGCAGGCCATCGGCACCAGCGCCAGCAGCACCCGCCGTTGCTGCCGCCGCACGGGGTCGAAGTAGGTCTGAAACAGCGTGCCGTACACGTGGGCTACGTCGATGAGCACCACCAGCGCCACCCAGGCCAGCAGCGGCATGGCCGCCGAATGGCGGTAGGGCGCGGGCAGCCCCAGCACCACCACCAGCGCTAGAAACGGCGGCGCGAGGATGAGCAGGCCATCGTAGCGGGCGGAGCGAATCCAGGGTTGGGGCATAAGGGTAGGCCGAAGAAATTGAAGATAATTCAACGTCATGCAGAGCGCAGCGA
>JANNDE010000663.1:0-1081 GCA_031387395.1 Hymenobacter sp. | reverse complement strand
CTTCAGAGGGGAAGATGTCAGTGCGCGCGGACTGCCCCGCCAAACTGACGAACCGCGTTTTCCCAGCGCCATTCGGGCCAATAATAATGTTAAGCCCAGGCTTGAAATCCGCACTTGCATTCAGGATAGGCGCATGGTTGCGAATCCGCACCTGTTTCAGATACAGCAGTGGTTCTTTCTCGACAGGTTTGGCAGCTTTGGTCATGGGGGACGGAGCGACTACGTGTTGGACTTTTGTTGCTACATAGCGGCCGCTACCATCTGCTTCAAATGCAGCAGCATGTCGTCGGTCATGCGGTCCAGCGTGAACTGGGGCTGCCAGTTCCAGTCGTGGCGGGCCTGGGTGTCGTCGATGCTGGCGGGCCAGGAATCGGCAATCTGCTGGCGGGCGTCGGGCTTGTAGCTCACCTGGAAATCGGGGTGGTGGCGCTGGATGCTGGCCGTAATTTCGGCGGGGCTGAAGCTCATGGCGCCCAGATTGTAGCTGCTGCGCACTTTGATGCTGTCGGCGGGGACGTGCATCAGGTCGAGGGTGGCCTTCAGCGCGTCGGGCATGTACATCATGGGCAGGTAGGTGTCCTCCTGGAGGAAGCACTCGAAGTTCTCGCCGGCCACGGCCTTGTGGTAGATGTCCACGGCGTAGTCGGTGGTGCCGCCGCCGGGCAGGCTCTTGTAGCCGATGAGGCCGGGGTAGCGCAGGCTGCGCACGTCCAGGCCGTGCTTGCGGAAGTACCACTCGCACCACTGCTCGCCGGCAAGCTTGCTGATACCGTACACCGTATTAGGGTTCATGACGGTAAGCTGGGGCGTGTTTTCGCGCGGCGTGTCGGGGCCGAACACGGCAATGCTGCTGGGCCAGTACACCTGCTGCACGCCCAAGTCCACGGCCGCGTCCAGCACATGAAACAGGCCGTCCATGTTCAGCTGCCAGCCAAACTTGGGGTTCTTCTCGGCCGTGGCCGACAGCAGCGCCGCCAAATGGTACACTTGTGTGGGCCGGTACTGGCGCATCACTTGTTCCAGCCGGTTTGTATCCAGCACATCCAGCAGCTCAAAGGGCCCAGCCTGGGCGGTTTCGGCG
>JANNDE010000629.1:0-1108 GCA_031387395.1 Hymenobacter sp. | reverse complement strand
TGAGCTTCGGAGCGTCCTTGTTGGTGATGAAATAGAGCACGCGTTCGCCGTAGCGATGGCGCTCGGCGTAATCGACAATAAAGGAGAGCATCAAAAAGTGTGGGGCAGTTGGGTTCAACGGAATGGGTAGGCACTGCGTCGGCGGTGGTCAAAAGATTGGTGGCCTCGACTGCCCCACACTGTTTGATGCTCTCCCACTATGGCGTCCCTCTCAGAAAACGGAAAACATAGCACGCTAAGCATCGTCAATTGCCGTTTCTGAACGTTAGGGCTATTTCCAACTTGTCCGCCTGAACAGGGCCAGCGTGGAACACCGTACTTTTGGCTTGGTGTTTCCACATTTCTATGGCTTCGCGTCCCCTGCTTCAGCTTTTGCTCCTGCTGCTCGGTAGTTTCTACCTGAGCAGCGTGTGCGAGCTGGACGCGGCCGAGTGCCGGCAGAACTATGCTCAGGAAACCCATGAGCACGTCGTGGCCCGTGCCGGCGTGGACGTATCGGCCCCGGCCGCGCAACCCGACCAGGTACCGGATGCCCTACCGGCGCGGTGGGTCGCGCCCACCTCCCGCCCGGCGTTTCAGCCCTTCGCCGGTTCGCCGGCCTCCTGGCCTTGGGTAGCCAACCCACCGCCCTCGGTGCGCCGGCTCTACCTGCGCTACGCCGTGCTGCAAGTCTGATTTCCGGGTCTACACTCCGCTCTGGCGGCTCTCGAATGAGGGCCGCCTGTCCGTGTTTACCCCGTTTTCAGCCTTACCGGCGCGCTGCGCCTCTTCCCATGAAATTCTTGTTTTTACTACTGGCACTGCTGAGCAGCGCCGGCCTCGCCGTGGCCCAAAGCCCGCTGCGGGTGCTCGTGCGCGACGAGCGCACCAAAACCGCCTTGCCCGGCGTAACCGTGGCCATTCCTTCCCTCAGCCTCGGCGCGGCCACTGACGGCGACGGCCGCGCCACCCTGACCGACGTGCCGGCGGACACCTACCAAGTGCAGTTTTCCAGCATCGGCTACGCGGCCCGCACCCTGCCCTTCACCCTGCCGCAAGCCGGCGACGCGCCCGCCCTGGTCGAGCTGGAACCGAGTAGCCTGGAATTGCAGGGCGTGGTGGTCGAGGC
>JANNDE010000572.1:0-2565 GCA_031387395.1 Hymenobacter sp. | reverse complement strand
CGTTGAGCCAATTAAATATGACAAGCCGATAGGTAGCAGGATGGCTAGTAGGAGAGTTAAAAGTTTGAAGTTAAAAGTTAAAATACCTGAATCAGGCGCAGAAGGTATAGTGGACACATTCAGTTTTAACTCTTCACTTTTAACTTTTAACTCTCCGGATTTCAACTCCCGAAAAGTGCCCGGCACCAGCCAGCCGAAAAACAGCAGATTGACCACCCACACCCACATCGAGCCCCCCAGAAAGCCCGTATACTCATACCACTGCACCCAGCCGGGCGCGGCCGCGAAGCCGTTGCCCAGCGTGAGCCAGGGCCAGGTGATGTCCCAGTGCAGGTGCAGTTGCTCAAACGCCAGCCAGTACACCGGCAGCAGGGCGTAGCCCCAGCGGTAGCCCAGCCGTTTGTGCGTCTGGCGGAAGGCCATCAGCGGCAGGCACATGAGCAGCGCGTTCAGCACCACGGCGGCGATGCCGGCGGGCAGGCTGGCGTAGCTCACCCACCAGGTGGTGAGGGCATTCCAGAGCAACAGCATGAAATAAGTATGCGCAAATACGCGGCCCTTGCGCGCGCCTTCCAGCGTGAGACGGCGCTCGAGCAGCAGGTAGGGTACCCAGGCTCCGAACAGCAGCGGCACCGTGAGGGCGGTGGGCCAGGGCATCCAGCCGGCGCACAGCAGCAGGCCACCCAGCCCGGCCAGCGCGGCTGGGGACAGGCTAGTCTTCCGATTCGGATTCATCGTCGGCAGCATCGTCGTGGCGGCGGTAGTATTGGTCATCGCGGCCGGGGCGGGGCTCGCGGGGGGGCGGGGCAAGGTTTCCTTCGACGACAACGACAATTTCTCCTTTAATGGTGGGCCGGGCCGCGAAGTCAGCCTCCAGGCTGGCCAGCGTACCGGTCACGGTTTCTTCAAACAGCTTGGTGAGCTCGCGGCTGACGGAAGCGGGCCGCGCCGGCCCCAGCACTTCGGCCAGCTGCCCCAGCGTCTTCACGATGCGGTGCGGCGACTCGTAAAAAATCATGGTGCGGGTTTCCGCCGCCAGCTGCAGCAGACGCGTCTGCCGCCCCTTCTTCACCGGCAAAAACCCCTCGAACGTGAACCGCTCGGCCCCAAAACCGGATTTCAGGAGCGCCGGTACGAAGGCCGTGGCCCCGGGCAGGCACTCCACGCCCAGGCCCTGGGCCAGGCACTCGCGCACCAGCAAAAAGCCGGGGTCGGAGATGCCGGGCGTGCCGGCGTCGCTCACGAGGGCCATGGTTTCGCCGGCGGCCAGCCGGGCCAGCAGGCGCGGCACCTGCTGGTGCTCGTTGTGCAGGTGGTAGGAGAGGAGCGGCTTTTTGATGCCCAAATGCTGCATCAGGCGGCCGCTGGTGCGGGTGTCTTCGCAAAGCACCGTGCCCACCTCGCCCAGCACGCGAATGGCGCGCAGCGTAATGTCTTCCAGATTGCCGATGGGCGTGGGTACGAGGTATAGAACCGTAAGATTGGGCATGAGGCAAAGGTAGACGCTGCGCGTAATGAAGAATGAGGAATGAAGAATTGGAAATGGGCCAAAAAGGCCGAAATCCCTCATCCCTCATCCCTCATTGAGCGTAGCGTTCGGCTACGGCGTCAATCGCGGCCGCCAGCCGGTGGTCGCGGGCCGTCACGGTACTGCCCGCGTCGTGGGTGCGCAGGCGAAATTCGACCACGTTGTACTCGTTGCTGAACCACGGATGATGGTCGAGCCGCTCAGCTTCGGCGGCCACTTCGGTGAGGAAGGCGAAGGCCGTGCGGAAGTCGGCGAACCGGAAGGTGCGGGCGAGGCTGTCATCAATAATTAACCACATATTTTTAGCTATATTTAATAAGCTTGGTAGCAGTTGGTGGTAGTGGCCGGGCAAAACCCAAACCAGCAAACCAAAGTACACCCTTCTGCATACTTTCTCAACCCCATCACCTCCCGCCCCATGGCCATTGACCCCAACAACCGCCCCATCCGTGTCATCAACGACGACACGACCAACGAAGAAATGGAGGCCGGCCACCACATTCCCAACGCCGACCCGCCCAAGAATGAGGCCGCTCGCGGCGGCTTCGGCTATCGCGACGGCAAGGAAGGCTTTGGTTCCGACACGGCCGGTGGCGAAACGGCCGTGGGTGTGAACGAAACCGCCGACAACATGAGCCCGCCCCAGGATAACATGCGCTCGCAGGACGAAGGCCGCGACGACCGCGCCAACCAGGACCTGCCGCCCCTCGGCGACTACACCGATACCATCGTGCCCAGCGGCCGCCCCGTCGATGAGCTCGACCTGCACGACCGCCGCCCGGGCATGGATGAAATGCTGAACCCCAACTCCCGCGTGGGCATGGGCCAGATGGAGCCCCGCCCCCTCAAGCCTATCACCGGCACCGATACCAACGCCGAACTCACCGACGCCAACGCTTCCGACTCGGCCATCGACCAATAGGCCCGTTGATTCAGTAGTCGACTACAGCAGCCATAACTGAACGCCATGCTGAGCGCCGTTGAAGCAGCTTTACCGCGAGAGTAATCATTTACTATTGCGGTAAAGCTGCTTCAAC
>JANNDE010000566.1:0-3059 GCA_031387395.1 Hymenobacter sp. | reverse complement strand
TTGTATATTATGCAATGCGTTCCCTGACGCCAGCACCACACCCCCGGCCCCACCCCTCCGGTGCGGGGAGCCTGGGCGGGGCAATCTTTTTAAATCATCAGGCCCCCCCCCCCCCACGGAGAGGGGCCGGGGGTGAGGTTTCGGCGTCAGGCATTCTGCGCCACCGCCGCGCCCGTCACCAGCGCCCGGTACTGCTCGCCCAGCCGCGCGCCCAGCGTCTCAGAAAAAGGCGTTTCAAATTCCAACTCATCAATGGCCGCGATGCCCACCACTTCAGCGGCCGTGCCGGTGTAGAAGGCGCCAGTAGCGCCCTGCAGCTCATCGGGCGTAAAGAACTTTTCCGTCACGCTGATGCCGGCTTCACGGGCTAAATCAATAATCGTGTTGCGGGTGATGCCGCGCAGAATGCTGCCCTGCGGCGCGGTGAACAGCTCGCCGTTTTTCTCGAAGAAAAAGTTCGCGCCGGGACCTTCGGCTACGTAACCGTTCATATCCAGCAGCAGGGCTTCATCGAAGCCGCGGCCTTTGGCTTCGGAGCTGGCAATGATGGAATTGACGTAATGGCCCGATACTTTGGCCTCGATGGGCACGGCTTTGGGGTTGGGGCGCTGGTAGGGCGAGATGCTCAGGCGCAGGCTCTGGTCGCCGAGGTACTTGCCCCAATCCCACACGGCAATGAGCAGGTTGCTGCTCGTGGCGTGCTTCAGGGTCATGTTGGGCGCGCCGGCGTACACCAGGGGGCGGATGTAAGCATCGGCAAGGCCGTTTTTCGCCAGCAGCTGGTAGGTGATGTCGGTCAGCTCCGCCACCGAATAGCTGAACGGCAAGCCAATGCTGCGGCACGAGTAATGCAGCCGCTCGTAGTGCTCTTGGGCCTTGAAAATGCGCGTACCGCCCGGCGTGGCGTAGGCCCGAATACCCTCAAAAACGGCGTAGCCATAGTGCAGCGACTGGGCGTAAGCGCCCACCTGTGCGGCTTCGGCTTTGATAAACTCGCCATCGACAAAAGCCAGGGTGTCGGGGTTGAAATACATGCTTCGTAAAACGTTTAAGAAATCGAAAATCAATAAAAAAGCCCTTCTGAGCGCGGGGCTTAGAAAGGCTTTTGCTGGGTTGCAACAAGCTGCTCCTACGCGCCCGCCGGGCCAGGAATAATGGCAGTAAAGACGAGTAGACAGCGTTTTTTCATGGGTGCGTATTTATTGATGGCGTGGGGCTGTGCCCTACCGGGTACGACCCCGCGCCATGCGCGTCAGATAATCGTGCTTACCCCGATTTCCACGTTGTTCTTATTCCACTGCTTCTCCCTCGAATCGGCAATCCAGAAGGCGATATAATTGCCCACTTCCTCGGTGGTATAAGGCGCGTTGGGGTTCAGCTCGCGAGTCAGGATGCCGTTGTTCAGGGCCTCGTCCACGGCTTCGCGCACCAGGGCGGCTTCGGCAGGCAGCTCCAGGTGCTCCAGCAGCATGGCCACCGACAGAATGGCGGCAATGGGGTTGGCAATGCCTCGGCCCCTGGCCTGCGGGTAGGAGCCGTGGATGGGCTCGAACAGCGCCGCCGCTTCGCCCACCGAGGCCGAGGGCAGCAGGCCCATCGAGCCGGCAATGACCGACGCCTCATCCGAGATAATATCGCCGAACATATTCTCGGTCAGAATCACGTCGAACTGCGTGGGATTGAGGATTATCTGCATGGCAGCGTTGTCCACGAACAGGTAGTCCACCGTCACTTCGGGGTACTGGTGCGCCATTTCGCGCACCTCTTCGCGCCACAAGCGGGAGGTTTCCAGCACGTTGGCCTTATCCACCAGCGTGAGGTGCTGCCGGCGGCCGGCGGCGGCCTGAAACGCCAGGTGCGCCACGCGGCGGATTTCGGCGCGACTATAGGTGCAGTGGTCGAAAGCACCTTCGCCATCAGCGGTGCGGCCTTTTTCGCCGAAGTAGATACCGCCCGTCAGCTCGCGGAAGATGACCATGTCGGTGCCTTGGATGCGCTCCTTTTTGAGGGGCGAATGGGCCAGCAGCACGTCGTAGGCCCGCACGGGGCGAATATTGGCGAACAGGCCCAGCTCCTGGCGCAGGCGCAGCAGGCCCTGCTCGGGGCGCACCTGGGCGCTGGGGTCGTGGTCGTATTTCGGGTCGCCGATGGCCCCGAGCAGCACCGCATCAGCGGCGCGGCAGGCGGCCAGGGTTTCGTCGGGCAGCGGGTTGCCGGTGGCGTCGATGGCGCAGGCCCCCATCAGGTGCGAGCTCAAGGCGAAGTGGTGGTCAAATCGCTCGGCCACGGCTTCGAGCACTTTCACGGCTTGGCGGCACACTTCCGGCCCGATGCCATCACCGGGCAACACGGCTATTTTCTTGCTTACCATTGTCTTAATTGCTTACCAGTTCCAGGTTCGGGTTTGTTCGTAGGCTTCGATGGTGGGCTTCTGGCTCACCAAGTAGTCGATGTCGTCGTAGCCGTTAATCAGGCATTCCTTTTTGTAGGCGTCGAGGTCGAAGTGAAAGCTCTCGCCGGTGGCGGGCACGTGCAGCGTCTGTTCGGGCAGGTTCACCACGAATTGAGTGGCGGTATCAGCTTCCACCAGTGCGAACAGGCGGGCCAGCTCGGCATCGGTCACCTGTAGCGGCAGCAGGCCGGTATTCAGCGCGTTGCCGCGGAATATGTCGGCGAAGTAGCTCGAAATCACCACCCGAAAACCGGCGTCGTGCAGCGCCCAGGCGGCGTGCTCGCGGCTGGAGCCGCAGCCGAAATTCTGGCCCGCCAGCAGGATTTCGCCGGCGTAGCGCGGGTTGTTGAGAACGAAGTCGGGCTTCGGCGTGCCGTCGGCGTTGCAGCGCCAGTCACGGAACAGGTTTTCGCCGAAGCCCTCCCTCGTCGTCGCCTTCAGGAAACGGGCCGGGATAATCTGGTCCGTATCAATGTTTTCAAGCGGCAGCGGAACGGCGGCCGAGTGCAGGGTCTGGAATTTTTCCATTTGGTCGTGCTAACGTTGGCCTCACCCCCCGGCCCCCTCATGCAGAACGGGCTCTACCTGCAATTGCACGCCTATATGC
>JANNDE010000549.1:0-1013 GCA_031387395.1 Hymenobacter sp. | reverse complement strand
GCGGCCAAGTCTGACAAAGCGTACCAGTCCATAATGATGCGTTTAATAAGCATTAATCGCCTTTTTTCGTTTTAATGCTACGTAAAGATAGCATTAACTGGTCGTTTCGCAAATAAGTGGCACCTAACCAATGATGCTTGTACAATACATTAAGTGTCATTTCAGACATTAATGATGCGTATAGCATATATTATCTACTCTGCTGTGAACGGCTCGAAGATGAACAGCCGCGCATCGTCCGCTGCCGGCCCATTGCCGGCAGAAACGGCCCCCTGGCCCCGCGCGGGTGGTTGGCTGCGGCGTTTACCCCACGGCCTGCAGAATTCCACCGTAAACGTGCTGCCTCAACCCGCTATGCTGTCGAAGCTCCACGCTCAGGGCCGAAAAGGGATTGGTCAGGATGGTACCGCCTTGCTCGACGGCGACGAACGGCTCACCGTTGACCACGCAGCCGCCCGTGTACTGGCCTACCTGCGTGGCCGGGGACTGGCCGGCTTCGAGGTAGCAGTAAAAGCGCGGCGGTGCAGGGCTAAGCGGTTTCACCCGGGTGCCTTTTGACATAAGTCATGCCAGGGGCTTGACATTGCGCATGCCGTTTGCCTGCCGCCGTCCGGTTCTTTGCAGGGGCGTATGCCCCCTCCTAATCATCTTTTTATGACTCCCTCGCTGCTGATTCTAACCGACTTTTTTCAGGCAGCCAACCGCGCGCTCGACTACAGCACCAACCTGGCCGTACCCTTAGGAGCCCGATTGGTACTGCTGCACGTTCGACGCGATTCCATCATTGACCCCGAACTGTTCACGGGCGTGCTGTCCAACCTGGACCAACGCGCCGTTGCGCTGGCGTTGAACAGCCTTGCCAGAGAACTGCCGGTGCCCGTGGTGGCCGAAGTGGGCCACGGCCGCGTCGCCTACGCCGTGGCCGATGCCGTGAGCCGCCACCACCCCACTCTGATGGTGTTGGGCCGACCCGACACGGAAGACACGCCCGATGAGCTGGTCAGCACTACGGC
>JANNDE010000544.1:0-12021 GCA_031387395.1 Hymenobacter sp. | reverse complement strand
CCCGCGGCAGCTACGTGCTGCTGGTGCGCGGGGTCCACGGCGGGCAGGTGGTGAACCTGACCAGGCGCCTCATCAAGGAATAGCTTACCGGCTTTTCTCGGTAGCCAAAAAGGCCTTCCCCAAGCGGGGAGGGCCTTTTTTTGTGGCATCGACAGCAGAGCCGCGTAACCCCGGCCCGGCAGCGTAACCGCATGATGCAGGTTTCCAGCAGGCATTCGGGAAAGGGTTCGTCCCAGGCCAGTTGGGTGCGTGTGTTCTTGCTGCCGCGCCTGGTGAGGACTTATGTGCACAAGGTGGGCCTGGTCGGCGGGCAGGCCGAAACAAGTGCCCAAGGCTGGCCCCAGGGCTCCATGTCTTCCCAAAAGGGGCTGCGGCTACCCCGTCAAGTACCCGGCAGCCACAGCCCCTTTTTGAAGGACACGGAGCTGTTTCGGAAGTCGGGCTTTTTAAGCCTCTGCTTCAATCGCGGAATACGCAGAATAACTGTTTTCGCGACGCTCTAAACGACTTCAATAACTGTGAAAGCCGTTGGCTAATTTTTAATCACGCGCACTACCTGGGTGCCCGTCGCGGTTTGCAGACGAATGAGATACGTGCCCACGGGTTGCGTGCTTAGGTCGATAGCCAGGTGGCCGTTGGGGGTGGCACTGGCTGGGGCCGCCACCCGGGCACCCACCACCGTGGTTACTTCCGTGGCAAGTACCTCGGTCGCGGGTAGCCAGATTTCAAACTGTCCCGCGCCGGGGTTGGGCATCGCCAAAGCGTGCGCGGCTGTTGCGGTACCCTTCACCGTCACGACCGGCGAGAAGCTGAACGTGCCATCGGCATCGGTTTGCCGCAGCCGGTAGTAGGCCGTCGCGGCCAGTGGGGCCTTGTCCACGAACGTATAATTCAGCTGGGCCCTCGAGTTCCGCGCGCCTTGCACTTTGCCGACGGCGGTAAATTCCGACCCGTTCGCGCTGCGCTCCAGCGTGAAGTAGTCGCTGTTCTTCTCACTGGTCGTGGCCCAGGTTGCGGTCACGGCAGTGCCCGTGCGCCGGGCTTCGAAGGCAAGCAGTTCCACCGGCAGCGCCCCATCTAAGCGCGACGAAACCGAGAACGGCGAAAAGGCCGTGAGGCCCGCGCGCCCGGCCACGAAGGGCCCCGCGCCCGTTACCCCAACCACTGCTTTGTAATTATCCCAGCCACTATCCGAGTAGTGGTTGATGTGCGCGTTTGCAGCTGCAAAGTTGGCCGGGGCCTCGGAGCTGTTCCATTGCAGCGTCAGGCTCACCGTAGTGGGGTTGGCGGGCACCTCCTTGCTGATGAGCCAGGTTTTGTTCACTACTTCCGAGGTGATGGCCTCGGGGCCGGCCTCGTGGGTGGTGGGAGCGTAGCTCGTATAAACGCCGTCGATTACCCGCACCTCGAACGTGTCGTCGCTATTGGTTGAGGTTTGTTGCAGGGTGACCGGGGTGTAGGACGAAAGGCTGCTTCCCACGGGAAACGTTGTGGCCGCCAGGGGTCCCGTTGTGGCATCGGCGCGGGGCACGAGCATGCACAAGCGGCCTGTGCCGTTGGTAACCACATAGGCCGTGGCCGAGCCGGCCTCCAGCCTGCCGCTGCTCAGCACCGTCAGGTTGTTATTGCCCAGCACCAGGTTCGTGCCACTGCTGGCATCGCCCACAATGGTGAGGGTACCCGCAATGATGGTGTGGCCGGCCAGCGTTTTCGGGTTCCTGGTACGGTCCGTGGCAGCGCCCGAAATAATCAGGTTGCCGTACTGGTTGGCCTGAACCAGGAGCGGGGACGATGCATTGGCATATTCAACCGTGCTGCTCACGGCAAGGGAGCCCAGGGTGAAAGCAGGAGCGGAGGCCTGGCCGTACCCAAAGTAAGAGTCTGCCGCGACATCAATGGTACCGGATACATTTTTGGAAGGCGGCACCACCATCCCCGCCGGCGAAGGCGCTGCCCCTTCTATGCCCACCACAATTTTAGAGTTCGAGCCGCTAACCGTCCAAAGGTTGCCGCCTATGTTCCCGGTAGCCGTGCCAATACGGTCGTCGGGGCTGCTAATCTGGGCGGTGCTCTGAACGATGAACGTCTGGTTATCATCCGTAAAGTTTGCCGGCTGGGTTCCGGAGCCATCGGTGCTGATGCCCCAGGTGGCCAGATTGTTGAGGTCGCCGGTCGTTTTAGCGTAAAACACGTTGGTTTCGGGCGTCACCACCACATCGTCGATGCTCAGGCCGTTGCCATTGGTCGCGTTGTTCAGGGCGTAGGCCCAGCGTACCATCACTTCTTCCCCCGGCTGCAGGTCGATGCCCACCACGGTCGTTTTGCTCACCCGGCGGTTGGAGGGCGAATTGCCGTCGCGGTTGTCCACCACCGTTGCGGTCGACGGTGCGTTAACCAGCAGCGGAGTAATTGCCTGCCACGCGCCGGCCGCCTCCAGCAAGCTGGTAACGGTGGTGCCTTTCAGGTACGAAACACTTACCTGCGCGCCATCCAGCCGGCCCGAGTTGTACCACTGCTCCATGGCGTACTGAATTTCCAGGTTTTTGATGGTGGTAGCCATCGTCGTGTTCTTAAAGCGGATGCCCACGTAGCCAATACCGTTAATAGTAGTCGTAGCCGCGATGCCACCCAGGGCGCGGTCGGTGGCTCCGGGCCCGCTCGCATAGCCAAAGTGGTAATATGAGGCCACCGCGTTCGACCCATCGTTGGCCTGTACAACGGGTGGATTGTAAGCCACCCCGGAGAATTCGGCCTGCGCATACACCTCCGGCAGGCTACCCGTCAAATGGTTATCGGCTACCGCCACCAAGCCGTTTAGCGCGTCGAAGTTCTGCTGGTAGGGATTCAGCCCGCCAGGTCCGCTCGTGAAAGTGTGCTGGGCCCGCGCTTGCTGCGCGACCCCAGCACAAAACAGACAAAAAATTAGTTGGTGTAATCTATTCATTTTTTAATTGTTCTTTTTGTTGTATTTAAAAACAGTTGAGTCGAAAGTATTGCAAAACTATAAACTATAAGGGTATGAATTGAATATGTTAGTCTGTTTGGACTATTGTTTTTACGTTTTGTATACTTATTGAATAAATAATAAAATATTTAATAATAATAATATTTACGCAATATTTCATGAGCTCCTGAACGCTGATTTGAAGAAGGGTGGGGGCGCCAAATTGCCCGCAGGGCTTCGTGCAATCACGAATCTGGCCTGAGCCCCGGCCACGATAGTGGTACGGCGAACAAAAAACGTCGCCCCACTCCGCTCTACAACACCCCCTGATTTTCTGCCGGTGCGCTGGTCGTAGAACACTGCCATATATATAAGTAGGCGGCCCTCTCCACCGCAGACTATGCTTCCCGCCAATAGCCACCTGCGCCGGAATACACCGCACGACAAGTGAATCGATGCGCTAGAGCGGATTCGGAGTTATCGTACATGCTTTAGTTGTAGCTTGGGGCATGAAAGCCTATTCACTTGATTTACGGGAACGCGTTGCGGCGGCATGCGCCGAACCGGGTGCCAAAATATACGAGGTGGCGGCCCGTTTTTCGGTTTCGCTCTCGTTCACCGACAAGCTGTTGCGCCGCCAACGCACGAGCGGTTCGGTGGCCGAACTGCCCCGCCATCCCGGTCCGGCCCCGCGCCTGGATGCGGCGGGCGACGAGCGCCTGCTGGCCTGTCTGAAAGCGCAGCCGGATGCCACGCTAGCCGAAATCGGGCAGGCCCTAGTGGCGGCCGGCGGCCCCTCGTTGCAGCGCACGGCCGTGTGGCAGGCGGTGGAACGCCTGGGCTGGGGGCGTAAAAAAAAGCATCCACGCGGCGGAGCGTGACACCGCGCGCGTCGTCGCGTTGCGCCGCTTGTTTGTGGAAGCGATGCAGGAAGAGGATGTTACTCGTTTTGTATTTGTGGACGAGACGAGTACCAATCTGACCTACTGCCGCCGCTACGGCCGTGCCCCGGCCGGCCAGCGCCTGGACCAAGCCGTGCCTTTGCACGCGGGGCCAAACGTGACGCTCATCGCCGCGCTCACCCCCGACGGCCTCGGGGCGCTGATGAGCGTGGACGGGGCCGTCAACGGCGACGTGTTTGCCGCCTACCTCGACCAGGTGCTCGGCCCCACCCTGCGGCCGGGCGACGTGGTGGTGCTCGATAATTTAGCCGTGCATAAAGTGGCGGGCCTGGACGAAATCGCGCAAAAATACAGGGTGCGCCTGCGCTACTTGCCGCCCTACTCGCCGGACTTTAATCCAATTGAGTTAGCCTTTAGCAAGCTCAAAACATGGTTGCGTACGGCTAAAGCCCGCACCCGCGATGCCCTTGAAGAAGCCCTGCTGGCCGCCGCCGCGTGGATGAGCGAACAGGATGCCAAAAATTGGTTTGACCATTGCGGTTATCATGTACAGTAACTTCGAAACCGCTCTAAGCAACCCATCCATTCCGCTAGTTACTGCCTGCGCCTGCCTTTTGACAAACTGGTAGATGCCATCGGCTCCAATGAGCTGCTGCGGACGCTGGTGGCGGCCAGCTGGCATATGGGCTTTTATTTCTAAACCAACTGGGGTATTTCAATTCAATACTGCGCAAATTGAGTAATCGCTTGATTTTTGAGGCAGCGTTTTTATTGAAATAAGATAAATATTAAAGCTTTTGAATTTATAAATAAAGCAAAGATGATTACGAGTGAAAATTAAGGTTTTAACGAGCAGCCGTATTCCAGAATTTGGATTTAAAATCTAAAAACGGGAAGAAATTTTTTTTAAATTGTATATTATTTTGAGTTTTGGTAAAACCATGCAGCATAGAAACTTCGTAGCTGATGCGGCCACTGGCTATGGAGATTTAATGCTGCTTTCATGATTTTTTATTGTGTAATCAATTAACTTTTAACATTTTAAACAAATAAATTCGCAATGTATTTTAATTATAGTATATGCAATGCACGTCACTTTATGAGATGCATTATTGGGTTGTTTGTATTTTTTTTGTCTTAATATGTGTAATAACTGTCTTTTGCTAATGGCATAATTAGTTGATTTTGCATTAGTTTATAAATTGTACTCATTGGTCGATGATTGCATAATATGTGGCAGTTGATAGGTATTTTTGCGGCGCTTTAACTGCGCGGAAAATAATGATATTGATGCGTGCTTATTGTAAAAATACTATTTTTTATAATTAACTTTTGTAAAATATATATTTTCACTTTCCTTACTTTCCCCGCTTTTTTATGAGAGCTCTCTTACGATTTTTCACGCTACTGCTAGCTTGGACGGCATTTGGGCCTACCACGGCGTGGGCTCAAGTCCCAGATGCCAAGACAACTACAGTTGGTAACAACCCCTCGTTGTTTTACAACATCCCGGGTTTTACTGTTACAGGGGTTGCTGCTGTCCGCTACGGTTTCTTCTCCGTGCCGAGTAATGGTACAGTATTCTACCCAGCCAATTCTAATGGTACTGGCAATGTCGTTCCAGCTGCGGCCAACGATATTATTAGTGCTGCACAGGCGGCGCGCCTTTTTTATCAGCCCGCTAATACTGCTAATAATACCGGTTCTTTTCCCTTCACCTACGGAGCCAGCGCTTTAGCTACCGGCAATACATTCGTTGGTCCGGCTACCTACACTATTAACGTGCGTATTGCGGCCGACAACCAGACGGCGGTGATTATGCCTAATACCAATGGGCAGACTGCAATCCCGGCTCTGACTGCTGCCTCATCAGCAACAGCCCCGAGCAAATATCGTATTCTGGCGCTGCCATCCGCTTCAGCAGGTATCCTTTATGTAAACGGTGTGGCGGCTACCGCCAACCAGGACCTGACCATTGCCCAGGCAGGCCAGCTGACGTTTGACCCGGCGGCTGGATTCGCGGGCAATGGGTTTTTTACCTACGCAGCCGCAGATGCTGGTAATAGTTTCGGCACTGCCGCAAACTACTCGCTACCGGTGAGCAAAGCCGCCTGCGGCGAAACGTCGGGGCTTGATTTCTCGCGCCGCACGGCCGGTGAAGACTGGAAAGCCCGGACGATTACGATTGGCAATACTACCGTAACGACCAGTAGCTACACCACTACGGTAACGGGCACCAACACCAACACATTTGCCATAGGCAACAATGGCACGCTGCCGGGCCCGGCGCTGGTGTGGCAGCAGAACAACGTTGGCAACAACCCAGGCACCACCCCCAACGTGTCGACAGTGACTTATACTTTCAGTCGGCCGGTGAGCAACCTGTCACTGGCCATGACGGATATCGACAAAGACATTACTGCTGCCAACTTCACCGATGAAATTACTTTCGATGGCTATACTTCGGCGGGAAGCACCACACCGATTGCCCTTGGTGCGGCTGACGTGGCCACGGTAGCGGGTGTCAACCAGCTAGCGACCGGAACCAATACTATTCAGGGCACCGGTGTTAGTAACTCCGACCCAGCTGGCACGGTGGTCATCACTTTCCCCAGCCCGGTGCAGCGCATTACGCTCACTTATCGCAACACCGCCCCGTATGTGAATGGCACTACCGACCGCACGCAAACGGTGGGTATTCCGTCGCTTATCTTCTGTGCGCAGGCCGACGTATATGCACAGTTTACCACGGTGCCCAGCCCCACAACCGTAGCAGCCGGCAACTCGGTGAGCTACACGGTTAAGTTTGGCAACAATGGCGTAGATGACGCCAGCGCGGTATCGCGCGTGGTAACACTGCCCGCCGGAGCCGTCGTAACGACCAACGGCGGTGGCACGGTTTCGGAGAATGCCATCGATTTCGGCACCGTAGCGCTGGTCAGCGGAGCCAGCAATTCATTTACGTATACCTACACGGTACCGCCTACGGCAGGCACCTACAGCAATATTGCCACGGCTGGCACTACGGCCGATGAAACGGCTGCGCAGCAGGCCAACAACTCGGTGAGCAGTGCGCTGACGGTTATAGCCGTTGCCGACGTGGTAACCACCCTGGCTACCTCGCAAACGACGGTGCTGGCGGGTGCTGGCATCACCTACACGGCGACGGTGCAGAACAACGGCCCATCGTCGGCAGCTAGCGTGGCACCCCAGGTACAGCTGCCAGCTGGCCTGACTACCGCTGCCTTCACCAGCCTGCCAACCGGCGCTACTTATAACTCCGCTACCGGTGTAGTAACCCTGCCGACCACGACCAACCTGGCTTCAGGGGCCGGCAACGCACTGACGTATCCAATCACGTTCACTGCGCCTAACTACACGACGACCATTACTGGCACGGCTTCTTCTACGTCGACCACTACCGACCCTACTGCTGCCAACAACAATGGCAGCCTGCCCGCTGCCCAGGTGCAAACGGTCGTAAGCCTGCCCCTCAACGGCTGCACGGGCACGCCCTACGGCACGACCGCCGGCAGCGGTCTGTACGCCGAATATTATTCGGGCTACTTCAGCGATAACCTGAATTACTTTGCTTCGAAGACGGCCGGCCTTACCCGTACCGATGGCACCGTTAACTTCCCGGCCAGCAATAGTTGGGGCGACTTGCGGCCGACGTCTACCGGCACCGCCGATGACCCGGAAACGTACAGCTCGCGGTATCGCGGCACTATTAACATTGCTGCCGCTGGTAGCTATACGTTCTATCTGACCTCGGACGATGCGTCATTTATGTGGTTGGACGGTGCTGCCCTGGCTGCTACGCCCACCTTATCCTCGGCAACCATTAGCAACGGTGGGGCGCATGCCTCGGTGACTAAAACGGCTACGGTAACCCTGACGGCTGGCCAACACAACCTGCTGATTTTCTTTGGAGAAAATACCGGCGGCAACGTTCTGAAATTTGAATACTCGGGCGGCCCCAGCAGCTTGGCCCGGCAAATTGTGCCGAATACCATCCTCTGCGCTACGCAGGTGCCAGCGGCCGACGTGACCACGGCCCTCACCGGCCCGGCCTCGGCTACTCCCGGCCAGCCCACGGGCAACTACACCGCCAGCTTTGCCAACGAGGGCCCCTCGACGGCGAATTCCGTTGCCCAGAAGGTAACGCTGCCCACCGGTGCCACCAACGTGTTCGTAAATGGAACGGCTTACACGCCTGCCGGCAACGTTATCGACTTCGGTACGGCTACCACGCTGGCCAGCGGTGCCAGCAACGTCTTCACGTTCAGCTTTACCCCGTCGGCTACGGCTACCGGCAGCCTTGCCATCACGAGTAACGTAACCACGACCTCCCCACAAGGTGCCAACGCGGCCCCCGATGCCTCGACCCTGAACGTGACGGTCGTGCCCACGGCCAACGTTTCGGCTGCCATCGTGGCCACTACGCCTTCGGTGGCGGCGGGCACGCTGGCATCGGCCGGCACGGCGGCTACGTTCACGGCAACTTTCAGCAACAGCGGCCCGGCTACGGCCGCCGGGGTAGTGGCCACGGTGCAGCTGCCCAAGGGCCTCACCAACGTGAGCGCCACCAACGGTGGCGTGTACAGCGCCACCACGGGCGTTATCACCTACGCCGGCCTGACGGCTATTGCCAACGGTACGCCTACTACGTCGGTTATCAGGTTTGATGCCCCGGCTACCGGCCCGGTCGTGGCCACGGCGGCGGTATCGACTACCACCAGCGAGCTGGGCCAGACGGTTGATAACCAGGCCACGGCCGCTATCGTCGTCACCACGGGCTTCGACCTGACCACCACCCTTACCGGCCCCGCCTCGGCAGTGGCCGGCGGCCTGGTGACGCTGGCCGTGACCACGACCAACAATGGCCCCGGCAGCGCGGCCAACGCGGTGCAGACGGTGCAATTAGTTGCCGGCCTCAGCAACGTGTATGTGAGCAACGGCGGCGTGTATAACGCAGCCACCACTCCCCAGACGATTAGCTCGAACGGCATGACCTACACGAACGTGCCGGCGGGCGGCGTGGTGTTCCCCACCCTGCCCAACCTGCCCGGCGGCCAGACGGTGCCCAACTCGGTGAGCTACGCGCAGCCGGCTACGGCTTTCTCGCCCTCTGCTTTGGTGACGCCCAACACGACCGGCGCTGGCGACAGCAACACCGCCAACAACACGGCCTTCCTGAACGGTGCGGCCAGTGCGACTACCCTGGCCGTAGCCACCCCGGTCGCGGGCATTGCCAACGCCTACACCACCATCAGCTCGTCGGTGCCCAGCACCACGGTGGGCGGTGCCGTGACGCTGACGGTGACAACCGGCAACAACGGCCCGGCGCAAGCCACGGGCCTAACCCAGACGGTGCAGCTGCTGCCCGGCCTGGCCACCGCCGGCCTGCTGGTGAACGGCAGCGGCACGACGACGACCGCCGGCAACGTGCTAACCTTTACGGCCACGGCTGCCAATGGTGCCAAGTACGATAACCTGACGGGCATCCTGACCTTTGGGACCCTTGCCAACGGTGCCAACGGCAGCACCAGCGGCACGAGCGTGAGCAACACCATCACCTTCGACGCTCCCGCTACGGTGGGCAGCAATGGCCAACTGCTGGCCCTGGCCGCCGTGAGCACCACCAACACCGACCCGGTGCCGGCCGACAACGTGTCGTCGGTGGCCGTGACGCTGGTGCCGAGCACCGACCTGAGCACAACCATCAGTGGCCCTGGCACGGCGGTGGCCGGGCAGCTGGTGCAGTTCACGGCTACTTTCAGCAACAATGGCCCCACGGGTGCCACTGGCGTGGTGGAAACGGCGCAATTGCCTGCCGGGCTGGCTACTCCTACCGTCACCGACGGGGCTGGCAACGCGGTAACGACTACCTACAACGCCACCACGGGCCAGCTGACCTTCCCGTCGCTGGCGACCGATGCGGCCGGCACTACGCAGGTGTTCCGCATCACGTTTGCCGCCACGGGCCCGAACATGACCGTGCGCAGCAGCGTGGGCTCGACCAGCCCGGATGCTGTGGTGACCAATAACAGCGCCAGCACCCTGACCATCGTGCAGGGAGCCGCCGACCTGAGCACCACCGTGAGTGGCCCGGCCACGGCGGCAGTAGGCAACCCGGTTACCTACTCCGTTCTCACGGCCAACAACGGCGGCTCGCCCGCTTCTAATGCCATCACGAGCCTGCAGCTGGTTACCGGCTTCAACGCCACCACCATCAGGGTAAACGGCCAGACCGGTACGCTTACGGGCAGCAATGTGAGTTTCGCCGATGGCTCGCTCTACAACGGGTCGACGGGCATTGTCACTTTCGCTGCCGTAGCCAACCTGGCCAATGGAGCCAGCACGGCCAACTACGTCACCTTCCTGATGCCTAGCCCCGCAGGCGGGCAGTTGGTAGGGACGGCGTCGGTATCGTCCGACGCTGCCGACGCAGTGGTGAAAAACAATGCTGCGGCCGTGGCCACCAGCATTGCTCCGGCTACCTCGGGCACGGCTGACCTCACGGCGAACGTAACAGCTTCGGCCGGTTCGGTTGGGGCTGGGGCTGCCGTCATCTTCACGGCTACCTATGGCAATGTCACGGGCAGCAGTGCCGCCACCAACGCGCGCCCCACGCTGCAGCTGCAGTCGGGCCTGGGCACGGCCGATATTCAGGTAGCCACCCAGGGGGGCACGCTGAGCAACGGCATCATCACCTTCCCGAACGCATCGACCTACAACCAGGCAACGGGTGTGGTGACCTTCCCGCCGCTTGCCAGCCAGGCCGCCGGGGCCAGCGTGAGCTACGCCGTGCAAGTGGTGGCACCGAAGGCCGGCTCGCTCACGGCCGTAGCCGCAACGACTTCCGACACGAGCGAGCCCAACACCGTAGCCGCTCAGACCAATAATGTCAATTCGGTTCCCGTCACCATCACTCCGACTTTCGATGTAGTAACGGCCCTCGCCGGCCCGGTTTCGGCCGTGGTGGGCAGCAGCCAGACCTACACCGTGACGACGACCAACAACGGCCCATCGCCTACCGGCAGCGCCACCACCCAGACGGTGACCGTGCCAGCCGGCCAGACGCCGACTGACATCAGCAACGGCGGGGTGTATTCGGGTGCCAGCAACACCATCACCTGGACCATTCTGGCTGGCCAGGCAGCCGGGGCCACCGGGGCCGTGGCCAATAGCTTCACCATCACGCAGCCGGCCGGCGGCGCTTCGCTGACCGCTACGGTAAGCGCGACCGGCGAAAGCAATACGACCAACGATGTGGCCTACCTCAACGGCGCGGCTGCCCTCACGGCGACCACGCTGGGCAACCAGCCCCCACTGGCCTACGCCGTGGTGAACAGCCGCCAGAGCACCACCGGTACCACCAACAACCCAATGGGCAACAGCGTCGCCAGCAACCCGGCTACGCCGAATGGCCTGCTCATCTCGCCGCTGGTGGCCACCGACCCGGAAGCGGCGCTCAGCGGTACGGTTCCGTACACCATTGCCAGCCTGCCCCCGGCCAGCCAGGGCGTGCTGTATTACGACAACGGCGGTACCTACGCCGCCGTGGCCCTGAACCAGACGCTGACGGCCACTCAGGCCACGACGCTGCGCTTCCTGCCCAACACGGCCTTCACGGGCAATGCCTCGTTCACCTACCTGAGCACGGATGCTGCCAATAACCAGTCGCCGACGGTGGAATACACCATTCCGGTGGCACAGGACCAGTCGACGACGTATACCAAGTACAACAGTACCAAAGGGCTGGCCACGAACAAGTACCTGACCAACGATATCCTGGCTCAGACCATCGACCCGAACACGGCGCAGTACACCAGCGCTGGCCTAGTGTACGATGCCGCGACCGGGGCGCTGCAGGGCGGCGCGGCCAACGGCCTGCCCACCGCCGGCACCAATGCCGCTATCACGGCGGGTACGCTGCCCACCGGCGTAAGCCTCGACCCGGCTACTGGTCGCCTCTACGTGAGCAATGCTGCCCTGCTGCCGCAAAGCCGCGTCGCGCAGAATTACACGGTAAGCATCCGGACCACCGATATCAACGGTGGTACGAATACGGTGCCCGTCACTTTCACCCTGGGCGCTTACCCGCTGCCGGTGGAGCTGACTGCTTTCACGGCCACGGCTAAAAACCTGGATGCTTTGCTGACGTGGAAC
>JANNDE010000541.1:0-1001 GCA_031387395.1 Hymenobacter sp. | reverse complement strand
ACTTCAACGCCGGGGCGGGCATCGGGCAGACGATGTACTTCCCCTACGAAGTGACGGGCGCGGGTGCGGACGTGACGATGACCATTCCGGCGCTGAATCCGGTTTCGGACATTGCCGCGCCGCAAGGCACGACCCACTTTGAAGTGGTGTTCGCCGCTTCGTCGCTGGACATGGAAACGCTGACCTACACGAACGGGGTGGTGGCGGCCCCGTTAGGCATTTTGCCCGTGAACAGCGCAGCCCTGGTGAACCAGGCGATGGTGGCCAGCTTCCCGGTGGCTCCGCCCGCGGCCAACCTGGTGGTGGGTGTGGTGGGCATCAACTTCTACCAGCAGGTGAACGGCAAGTTCTACCCGCTCAACAACAACAGCACGAACCCGCTGGCGATTGAGTACGTGGCCTAAGCCTCGACAAACAAGCACGAAGCGGCCGGCCACCAACGGCTGGCCGTTTTCTTTCCCCTCCCTTTCATCATTTAAATTATCGTCATCATGGCACTTACGGCCTATCAAACCCAATTCAAGCGGCGCATGAAACGCGCTATTCGCCTGCGCGCCAAAGCCGACCAGAAGGCTCGACGCTACACCCAACTCCTGGCCGATGCCATCGGCGCGGCCGAGGACGCGGCCACGCAGATGAACGAGCTGAATCAGCTCTACAACGTGGACGTGAGCACCTACACGCTGCTCACGCAGGCGCTGCACGCTAACAGCGGGCAGGAAGTGCTGGTGGACCACCTGGCGCAAAGTACACCCGGCGAAGAAGTGGTACTCTTCAACCAGGTGCCGGACGGCAACGGCGGGCAGGAGCTGCCGGCTAACCCGTTGTTTGGCGAACTGGTGGCGGGTACGCCGATTATCCCACCGGCTTCGCCGGGTTTTGCACTGTCTCCGGAAAAAGCAGCGGTGCAGGAAATGGCACCGTTGCTGGCCGATACTACTCATGGGTAGAGTGACGGGATAAAATAACAGCAAAAGGCTGGCTTCTACAGAGGAGCTGGC
>JANNDE010000492.1:0-4180 GCA_031387395.1 Hymenobacter sp. | reverse complement strand
GGTGCGCGCCCCAATCCAGAGCACATCGATGCCGTGGGCCAGGGCTTCCTCCACGTGGCGCGGGGTGGCCACCTCAATGGCCGTCGGGATGCCGGTTTCGGCCTTCACGCGCTGCAGCCAAGGCAGGGCCACGGCCCCCATGCCCTCAAACGAGCCCGGCCGGGTGCGCGGCTTCCAGATGCCGGCCCGAAACAAATCTATTTTGCCCAGCGCCTTCAGACCGTGGGCGGTGGCCATCACCTGCGCTTCGGTTTCGGCCGAGCACGGGCCGGCAATCAGAATGGGGTTGCCTTTTTGGGCCAGCAGCCGGGTGAAATACGTATCTGAAACAGAAGCCATGGCAGGGGGTTACTAAGCAGCCGGGCACCAGTGCCGGGCGGGGCTGCAAACCTAACTCAATCCCGGAAAAGGTTGTTTCCCTTTTACCTTTGTGGCCTGCTCCCAATCCCACCCTCACCCGCTTTTTTCCATGACGCCCGCTCCCGCTACTCAGGCCCCGCCCCTGTCCTTCGACGACACCCGCGTGGCCTTCGCTTCCAAGTCTGATGCGCAGCTGCGCAAAGTGTACGCCCTGTTTGCGGCTATGAATAACGGCAGCCTCGTGAAAACCGGGAGCGGCCTGATGAAAACGGCCCTGAAGTGGAATTTCCCCGGCACGAAGTTTCTCATCAAGCACAGCATTTTTGAGCAGTTTTGCGGCGGCGAAACCATTGCCGAGTGCCGCCCCGTCACGGCCGAGCTGGGCAAATACCACATCGGCACTATCCTCGACTACTCGGTGGAGGGTGAAGGCAGCGACGCCAGCTACGACCACACCCGCGACGAAGTGCTGGCCACCATCGACGAAGCCCACCGCTCGGCCAATATTCCGTTCTCGGTGTTCAAGGTAACCGGCGTGGCCAATGTGGCCATTCTGGAAAAAATTCAGGCCGGCAAACTGCTCACCCCGGCCGAGGAAGCGGCCCATAACCGCGCCCTGGCCCGCGTGGAGGCTTTGTGCGCCCGCGCCCACAAGCACGGCGTGCGCCTGTTCATCGATGCCGAGGAAAGCTGGTTTCAACATACTATCGACCTGCTGGCCTACGACATGATGGCCAAATACAACCGCGAAAAGGCCATCGTGTGGAACACTTACCAGCTCTACCGCCACGACCGCCTCGACGCGCTGAAAGCCGCCCACGACCATGCCGCGGAGGCCGGCTACTACTTCGGGGCCAAGCTGGTGCGCGGCGCCTATATGGAAAAAGAAGCCCGCGTAGCCAGGCAGCGCAGCCAGCAAAATCCCATCAACCCCACCAAGCAGGCCACCGACGACCTCTACGACGAGTCGCTGCGCTACTGCATTGAGCATGTCGACCGCATCAGCTTCTGCGCTGGCACCCACAACGAGGCCAGCTCCCTATACCTCACCCAGCTGATGCAGCAGGCCGGCCTGGCCCCCGGCGACCCGCGCGTGTGGTTTGCCCAGCTCTACGGCATGAGCGACAACCTCTCCTACAACCTCGCCAATGGCGGCTACAACACCGCCAAGTACCTGCCCTACGGCCCGGTGGCGGCCGTGATGCCCTACCTGCTGCGCCGGGCCGACGAAAACACGGCCATCGCGGGCCAGAGCAGCCGCGAATTTTTGTTGATTCAGAAAGAGCTGCGCCGCCGGCAGGGCCGGTAGCAGAACATCTTTCAAACGCCGCTAAACGGGGTTGAACTATGCCCTGACAGAATGAAAACCGGATGGCCGGACAATTTTCGGAACGATTGTGGTAGGCAAGAAGCCGGCCAGCTGAAAATTTCGGAAGGATGGCGGTATCACAAACACCGCCGTGCAACTAAAATTCGCTAATTTTCAGCCCCTAAAACGGTTTTTGCTCATCCTTCGTCCCGCCATGATTGGTCGTATCCGCACGTATCTTATTCGCTATTCCCGGCTGCAAACCGGAACCGTCAGCTACCTGACCCTGGTGCAGGAAGCCGAATTGGGCCTGAATCTGGAAATTTCGCACGAAAAATCCCGTCTCAACGAAATGCTGGCGGAAATCTCGATGGCCGAGCACGAAGCCGGCCGCCCGCCCTTGAGCTGCCTCGTGAAAGTGCAGGGCTCGAAGGGCCAGGGCGACAACTTCTACAAGCTGTGCGAGAAGATGGGCATGGGCGAATGGCGGACGCTGAAACAGGACGAGGAGTTTCTGAAAAACCTCATCCGCGACTGCCGCGATTTCTGGCGCGAAGAGGCTAATTTCCAGCAGTTCGCCTAGCGGTGGGTGCTTGTTCAAACGTCATGCCCAGCATTCTGCGCATCAAGCAGAATGCTGGGCATGACGTTCTTTTTGTTTCCGTTACCGCTCTAGTAACCGCTGCCGTGGGTGGCCAGGTGCGCGTGGTCGCGCAGCACGGTTTTGAGGAATGGGTCGTCGGGCAGGGTAGTCTGAATGCCGGTCAGGGCCTTCACTTTGTTGGCTACCTCATTCAACAGGGCATAGTCTTCGCGCACGGCGGCCTGCTGCATCAGCTGGCGCACCAGGGCCAGGTCGTGGTCGGCCAGCAGGGCCGCCTGGGGGAAAACGACCTGGTAGCCTTCCGGCAGCACGGGCAGCGCGGCGCTTTGCGGGGCCAGGCGGCGCAGCTTGATAACGGTAGTGCCGGCGGCCAGGTCGCCGAGGCGCTGGCCCTTGCCGTTGAGCAGGATAGTGAGCATGGCCACGAAGCCCCCCACCACCGGCAGGCCGGTATCGACGATGCGCAACAGCCAGCGCAGCAGGTAGTCGCCCAGGCGCGGGGCCGTGCCGTCGAGGCGCATCACCCGGATGTCGCGGGTCTTCTTCCCAATGCTCTGGCCGTTGAAGAACACCTCACAAATGAGGTTGTAGAACACGTAGGGAATGCCCACCAGCACGCCCAGCAGCACGACGGCCGCCATATTGCCCGCCTCGCCCCGGCCCATTTTGAGCACGTTGAAGACGATAAGGGCGCAGGCAATGAGCCAGGCCCCCAGAATAAGATTGTCGATAATAGCCGCTACGAGGCGGTCGCCCAGGCTGGCGATTTCGTATTCGAGGGTGACGTTTTGAGCCGTATGGACGCGGATGGTAGCCATGTTTCGGGTGGGAAGGCAACGATAAATTACTTGGTCATCCTGAGCTTGCGAAGGACCTTGTCACGCTGAAACGATTAGCAGTAACCTTTCCAAGGGTGATAAGGTCCTTCGCAAGCTCAGGATGACAGACGGGTAAAATTCGTCTGACGAGCGAGCGAAAGCTCAAATCTACTTTCTTCGTTGCTGAAAAGGAGGAAACAGTTGGCTGTTCCGCCAACCTCGGCAACTCCTGCCCTCCTTCCCGCCCACCCTCATCCCTTTCCAAACCCCGTGCGCGAACCCGTTTTCCTGCGCCAGAACCAGGCGCGCTGGCAGCAGTACGAGCAGCAGCCCAGCACGAATCCCGACGAGCTGGCCGCCCGCTTCGTAGCCCTGACCGACGACCTGGCCTACGCCCAGACTTTCTACCCCAACAGCCAGACCACGGCCTACCTCAACGGCCTCGCCGGCCGGCTGCACCAGAATTTATACCGCAACAAACCCGAAAAAACGGGCCGCTTCAAGCAGTTCTGGGCCGAGGAGCTGCCGCTGCTGGTAGGCCGGCACCACCGCACGCTGCGGGTGGCGGCGCTGCTGTTCGTGGTGTTCACGGCCATCGGGGCGCTGTCGGCGGCGCTCGACGACCGGTTTGTGCGCGTGGTACTCGGCGACAGCTACGTGAATATGACGCTGGAAAATATCCGGAAAGGCGACCCGATGGGCGTGTATAAGAGCCAGAGCGAAGCGCCGATGTTCCTCTTTATTACGGGCAATAACATTTACGTGGCGCTGCGGGTGTTTGTGTTTGGGGTGGCCGGTGGGGTCGGCTCCATCGTCGAGCTGTTTCGCACGGGCATTATGCTGGGCTCGTTCCAGTATTTCTTCGTGCAGAAGCACGTGGGGCTGCAATCCTTCCTCACCATCTGGATTCACGGCACGCTCGAAATTTCGGCCATCGTGCTGGCCGGCGGGGCGGGCCTGGTGATGGGCCAGGGCATTCTGTTTCCGGGCACCTACTCGCGGGCCGAGTCGTTCCAGCGGGCCGCGCGCGACGGCGTGAAGCTGGCCCTGGGCCTGGTGCCATTTTCGTGGTGGCCGGCTTTCTGGAAG
>JANNDE010000157.1:0-1375 GCA_031387395.1 Hymenobacter sp. | reverse complement strand
GCTCGGAGGAGTTGGTATCGAAACCGTGGGGGGCTTAACTGTCGACGCAACTGGCAATGCTTACATAACCGGAAGTTTTTACAATCCTCTAATAGACTTGTTGCAGCGGCATAAGAGTCGGACATTTAACCATGAAAATTTCCATTCAGGATTTAAAAACGCCTCGGCAATGGCGGTCGGCCCTGGGGTGTGATGCCCATCATTTCGCCCAGCTACTGATGGTGTTCCGCCGTGCTTACGAGGCCTTAAACGAAATGCAACTAGCTGACCGAATGGTCATTCACCCAGCTGGAACGCGTATGAAAGACGAAGAAGATTTACTCTTCTTTACCCTTTTCAGCTGCAAATCCGGCCTGACGTATGACGTGCTTGGACTGGTCTGCGGCCTGGATGGGGCCACAGCCAAGCGCCGGCAAGACGAAGGATTGGCCGTGTTGCGCGAGGCGCTGCGGTTAGCTAATTGCTTGCCGGAACGCGCGTTTCAATCACCGGCCGAATTGCAGCGCTATTTTTCCAAACGGCGGGCCGTGCTGCTGGATGCCACCGAATTTGCCACGCAACGGCCGCAGGAGAAAGCGACGCAAAAAGCGCAGTACAGTGGTAAAAAAAACGCCACACTTTAAAAGCACTTATTCTAGCCGATGCCGAGCGGAAGTTGATTTACGTGGGCCGGTTAGTGCCGGGGGCGATGCACGATTTTACGTTATTAAAACAGAGCTTTTCGCCAGATAAGCAGTGGTTTAGCAACCTGACAGTGCGCCTGGATTCCGGCTTTCAAGGCTTTGGCAGTACGTACACGTGCGCGAAATTATTTCTACCAACCAAAAAGCCACGCGGCGGGCAATTAACCAAAAACAAGAAATTTCGCAACACGCAACAAGCACGCAAACGGGTCGTGGTGGAGCACAGCATTGGGGGCCTAAAACGGTATCGTATTTTGTCGGACCGCCTGCGCATGCACAACCTGGAACAGTTTGATGTGGCGCTGGAGGTATGCGCCGGCCTGTGGAACTTCTGCTTAACTCATTGATAATTCAGTACAACAAGTCTATTATTAAATTACGCAAAAGAGCCGTCCCTGTTTCGGGGCGGCTCTTTTGCGTTGGTGCTTTTGCTGCGTGCCATGCGGCACGGTTGGGCCCGTAGTGGACTGCGCTTCGATGAATAGCTTAAATTTGTGACGGCCGACTGCTAATCAAGCCGCACCATATGTTTACGGAAGCCGATTTAGAAGCCCTGGTGCCGCGTAAGATTTTTGAGCGGGGCAGCGCGTATTATTACGAAGACAATGCCGTGGGCCGCATCAAGCGCACCGGCGATACCTTCAAGGCCAAGGTAGAAGGCACCGAAACCTATCGCGTCGAGCTGACCATCC
>JANNDE010000475.1:0-1637 GCA_031387395.1 Hymenobacter sp. | reverse complement strand
GCTTCAAGCCAGCTTATCAACTGCGTACGCAGGGGCGGCAGCGTGGGCACATACAGCAGGTCGGTGGCGGGTTGGAGCTGGCGGTAGAGCTTGAGGTGCAGCAGCACGATGGAGAGGCGGTCGGCGGGTTGGGCGCTGGTTGTGGCCTCAGCCCGCAGGTGGGCCGTGAGGAAGCTGAAAAACGACGTGGCGTTGAAGTTGTAGCGCAGCAGCAGACAGGCCAGGCTTTCGGCCGTGAGGACCCAGCCCCGCTGCAGCCGGGCGTGCAGCTCGCGCAGCAACAGGCGGGGGTACTCCAGGTCCCGGGAGCTGAGGGTAGCTTCGAATTCGGTCAGCAGCAGGCGGCCCAAGCACTCGCCAACTATTCCGAGTAGCTGCGGGGGAATAGCCTCGGCCTGGTGCAGGGCGAGCAGCACGGCCGCAAGCGGCGTTTGCACATCGCTCAGGACTTGCGTGCGGCGGCGGTGGGTGAGGGGGGCCGTCGGGTCGAGGTATTCGGGAAAGGCTTGCTCGAGGTAGGTGAGCAGCTTTTCGAGTTCAGCGGCAATGCATTGATGAATTTCATCGAGAGAATACGCGCGGGGTTGGTGGTGGTGTTCGGTCGACACGGCCGGTTCCAGCTGGCGGGGCGTGGAGGCCAGCAGGCGCTGAATGGCCCGGTAGTGGTGCCGCACGAACAGGGTGACGGTGGCGGGCCCGTGGAGCTGCAGGGCCTGGCTGGGCAGGGTACGGCGGAGTCGGTCGGCCTCATCCAGTAGCTGCGTGTGGTAGTAAAAATAGCGCGTCTGGGCCGCTGGCAAACCATCGCAGGAGCCACTGGCGGTTACTTTCAGGAAAAATTGGTCGCCGGTTTGGTGGCAGCTCACCACCTGCAGCTGCGGCAGCGTCAGCGCGAAGCGGGGCAGCACGTCGGCCAGCAACAGGCCCAGGGTGCGGGGCTCGGTAGTGCCTGGGCTGGTGGCGGGCCGGCGGGGCAGGGCATCCAGCTCCAGGAAGCAGAATTCGCGGTGTTGCCGGTAGCTGAACTCACCGGCAGCATTTCCGGAATACTCAATGGTGAAGTGCTGAAGACAAGTAGTGAATCGTTGGCGGAGAAATTGCTGATGGGTGGCGTATTCGGTGAGGTTGAAGTTGGTCGGAGCTAAGTTGCCGGTGATGAGCCGCGTGAGCAGGTCGAGTTCGTAAGGCACTGAATGGGTGGTTACGGCATGATGTAGAATGGCCGTAATGCCAACGAACAATGGATAGTATTATTCTATTACCGGCGCTGGCCTCGCGTGCGGTTTCGCGGCCGGCTGCTGGGCGGTGGTCGCGGCCACTGGAGGGCTCGCCAGCAGGCCGCGCATCACCCCGCGCTGCGCTTCACAGGTACGGGCGGCGATTAGGCGCCCACCTGGCGCGTTTCACTCCCCGCCTGGGCTGCTTTACCGAGCCGCGCTTCGAGGCGGTCCATATCTTCGCCCACTTTGTGCTCCACCACCTTGGCGTAAATCTGGGTGATGCGCAGGTTTTTGTGGCCGAGCATCGAGCTGACGGTTTCGATGGGCACGCCGTTGGTGAGCGTGACAGTGGTGGCGAAGGTGTGGCGGGCGATGTGGAAGGTTAGCGGCTTGGTAATGCCGCACATGTCGGCCACC
>JANNDE010000539.1:0-1943 GCA_031387395.1 Hymenobacter sp. | reverse complement strand
TCAACTTGCTGAGGTCCCGGTTCGATTGCTTCGTCGCCACTATCCGTTTTGCCTTTTGCCGCAGCCGTGGCAATACCTGTTTCAGGAGCAAACAACGGATTCGCCACGACGCCGACTACATGCCCGGCCGGATTGGCCCCGGTAACCGATGGGCGTACCGCAGGCGGCGGAGCAGCGTCAGGCTGGAGCAGCCTGGGATACCGGCCGTTATTCCAGTCCGGTTGATGCACGCCATTTTCGATTGGCAGCACCGCCCTCGAACCACTGGCAGCCGGTGAATACGACAAGCGGGGGCTACCAGAACGGCCAGGACCGGTAGCTGACTGCCCGGAATGGGCATGTGGATGCGACCCGAACGGCAAATGCTTTGCGTGTTGTGGCCGATGACGCAGCACGAGCAGATTCACGACAACGACCACCACCGTCAGCGAACCAAACAAAAACCGTTTAGACCATAAGTTGGGCAAAAGGCGGTGCCACCAGGCAGGTTGCGGCAGCACCGCAGGCGTAGCCAATTGCTGCCGGATGCTGGCCCACGCGCCGGGTGGCGGGGCTTGGCCGTAGCCTTCCACCCGCTGCCACAGCGCTGCCAACAAAGGGTCGCGGGCTTCGTTGTCCGTACCGTTGGGAGTAGAATCTTCCTGATTCATGAGAGAAAAAGCTTCGGTTCAGCCACGCGCAGCCGTTGGGCCAATAGTTGACGGGCACGAGCCAGCTGCGACCTGCTTGTGCTTTCTGAAATATGCAGTAGCTGCGCGATTTCGGGATGTGAATAGCCCTCAATGGCCAAGTTAAGGACCGTACGGTAGCCAAGGGGTAGCCGCGCCAGACACCCCAGCAGGTCATTCAGCGCAATCGCATCCAAAGCGGACGGTTCGGGGCTGGGCAGTTGACTGGAATAGTCATCCACGCCTCCGGGGGCGGCAGAATGGGCCCCATTGGGATGGCGTAGCCGGTGCTGCTCGACGGCATGCAGACACGTGCGCACGGCCACCCGACGTGCCCAGGCCTCAAACGGGCCTTCGTTGCGGTATTGGTCGAGCCGCATAAAAATTTTAACGAATGTGTCCTGCAACGCGTCCTCCGCCTCCGCCTGCGTGGGGCAGTAGCGTATGCACACCCCCATAAGGCTGTAGGCCAGTAGATTATACAGTTCGAGCTGAGAATTTTCTTCGCCCCGACGGCAGGCCGCCACCAAGGCATCGGAAACGGCAGTAGTGGCAACAGGCATGGGCAAGACTGGAGCGGTTTCGTAGTCGGTATAGACAGAAAGGGGCGCTTTTCGCGGGCTGAAACTGAATTGGAGGAATTGCGCGAACGCGTTGCGACGACCTGGGTAGGGCGGGAAGTGCGCTTAGCTAAGTAGCGGTTTTATCACGGTGTTGCTATGGTTGGTAAATACATTGTTTAGGCCCGATTGCTTCGGTAGCGCGCTGGATGACAAAACGTTGTTTGTCTGGCAAGCGCCCGGCAACACTTGCGCACACTGGATTTTTGGCACCCAAACAACGCCGCTTGTTTGGGGAGTCGGGTTTGCTAATCCTCTGTCATCCTGAGGGCTTGAATACTTAACAGCTGAGCTGTATAAATGTCACACGAACGGGCGACCAGAGAATCTCTGGTCGCCCGTATCATGCGGAAGGTTCGTCGGACCAACGGAGGCAAATCAATGCTTCGTCCGCGTCGTGTCGAGCGGCACCCGGGTGGTATCGTGGGGAGTGCCGGTCGGAGTACCGGTCGGATTAGTTGGCGGGTTGCCGGTCGGAGTGCCGGTTGGATTAGTTGACGGGTTGCCGGTCGGAGTGCCGGTCGGATTAGTTGACACGCCACGCTGTTCCTCGCCGCCGACGACAGCGACGGCATGACGGGCCAGCATGTGCTGGTCGATGCCGGCATCGCGCAGCAATCCGTGATCACCTGAAACCGTGAACGCGAAGAACCCG
>JANNDE010000406.1:0-3283 GCA_031387395.1 Hymenobacter sp. | reverse complement strand
CTTATCTAGATCTAGTTCCTGGGAAAGAGGTCAATCCGGGAGTAGTTACCAATTGGGTGAACAAGAATCCGGAAAAATCCTTCGCCGGTCAGCTCCACTTCCCGGTGCCCGGCCGCAAAGGCCGCCGGGTACCTCAGCTGGCTTGCGGCATTGAGCACCACCCGGGAGCTGTCGGGCAGCCACACGGTTTTGCGCTCGCCGGCCGTGGTCGTCACCGTTAGCCAGGCCCGCTCGGCCGGGGCCGGGGCCGGGGGGGGCGGCCGTTGGCTGCGCCCCATCCAAAAAGCGCCCGCCGCCACCAGGCACAGCCCGGCCACGGCCCCGAATGCTATCCGGGCCGTGGTCGGGCGCTGCCGCCAGGGCAGCGCCTGCACCGGTGCGGGGGGCGGGCCGGCGGGAGGTGCCAGGGCCAGCGACTGGGCAATGCGCTGGTAGAGCTGCACGTCGGGGGCCTCAAACACCTCGGGGGCCTGCTCCCACAACTCATTCAGCACGAGTTCCAGGCCTTCCTCGTCCTCCAGCTGCCGCAGCACCCGGCGGGCGTGCGGCAGCTGGTTTTCGGTGCACTCGCCCTGCAGGAACTGTTGCAGGAGGGCCAGGTCTTGTTTCGTCGCTTTCACACTAGGTAGTTCACTTTCTGGAGGGATGTTACTCACGCGGCCCCTACAAATGTTGCATCATTACCAGTAAAAGAAGCAAGCCTCCGGGAACCGGCGCGGCCGCCTGCATCGAAAAGCCGTGCTGGCCGAAGTATGCGCGCAGAAACCGCCGGGCCCGGTACAGTTGATTTTCGGTTGTCCGCACCGATATTTTCAGGGTCCGCGCGATTTCTTCCGCCGTGAGTTCCTGCCGGTAGCTGAGCAGGAAAACCGCCTTGCGGCGCTCGGGCAGCTGTTTCAGTGCGGCCAGCAGCACCTGGCCAATCTCGTTGCGGGTCACCTGCTGGCCGGTTTCGTTGGCGGCCTCGCGGCCGGTATTCCGCAGGTAGGTGAGGTAATCCGATTCGAGCAGGAGCCGCCGGATTTTTCTGTGCAGCAGCCGGCTGGCAATGGTTTGCAACAGCCCGCTTACGGAGAGGTCCTCGCGCAGGGTTGCCCGCTGGTTCCACAAGCGGACGAATACTTCCTGCACAATGTCTTGTCCGGCTTCGTGCGATAGGCCCAGCTGGCGGGCAACGGCATAAATCCGCGCGTGCTGCGCGTCGAACAACGCCTTGAAGTGCTTTTCAGAGCCGTTTCGGATGCCCAGGATGAGTTCCTCGTTTCCCATTGAATGTGAATGTCCCAGGATTAAGAAAGAAATCAGAATATTGTTCTTGACGTATTTTTTGCCACGCTCCGTACAGCTGTCCGGGCCCCGGGCCGGTGCAGCAGCAGGCCGGGCCGGGCGGTGGCCGCTGAGGCGAGGAGCGTTGCGACAGGACAAGGCGGGCAGCAAACAGAAAGCGGGGCAACCCGTGCCGGCGGGCGGCAAACGCCTGGTGGCGCAGGCACCGGGCCCGGGCAGCGGCAAAGCAAGCCGCCGGGCCCGCCTGCCAGACCGGGCCCGATGACAGGAACATGCAGATAAAAAATTATTTATTTTTATCTGCAGTCAAATGTGTCAGTGTAGGAACTTGCGCGCTGGCAAATGTTGGTAGAATGCGCGTGGAGCAGCGTGAACGGGGTATAAAACGTAGGTGGCCCAGGCCGCCCGCCGGCCTGGCCGCCCGAAATGCCACGCCCACAGCCCCGAACATTTGCCCACAGTCCAGTTTGTTGTTTAACTTATCGGCCGCAAATACTCCACAACTTCCGGGTATTGCGTGCCGGGCGCTTCTGATTGGGGGTAGTGCTACCAGCACCCTGCTTATTCTTTATCTCCCCTTATTGCCTTTGTATGCCCCCCGCTTGCCCCAATGCTGCCGTCCGAATTTTACTGATTGAGGACGAAACCGAGCTGGCCCTCGACTTATGCGACTTGCTCCGGGCCGAGGGCTACGTGGTGGCGGGGGTTGCCAGCAGCGGCCCGCAGGCCCTGGCCCTCTTTCAGGACTGCCCGGTGGATTTGGTACTCTGCGACATCGGCATCCAGGGGCCCTGGGATGGCATTGAGACGGTGACGCGGCTCGGGGCCGGGTGCCGGGTGCCGGTCATCTACCTGTCGGCCTCTGCCGACCGCAGCATCCGCGAGCGGGCCATCCAGACGCTGCCCTCGGCCTACCTGCTCAAGCCCGTCACGCCCGATAGCCTGCGCGTGGCCATCGAGCTGGCCCTGGCCCTGCACCGGCCGGGCAGCCAGGTGGCCCGTTCGTCCGCCCGCCCCGCCGGCGAGGCGGTTGCGCTGGGCCCGGAACCCATCCTGCGCCTGGGCGCCACCGTGTTCATCCGCCAGAACTGCCAGTTTGTGCGGGTGCGGCTCGCCGACATCCTGCTGCTGCAAGCCGATAACAACCACACCCTGCTAATAACCGCCGGCCATAAATACGCCCTGCGCCTCTATCTGAGCCACGTGCTCGACCGGCTGGCCAGCCACCAGCTGGTGCGGGTGCATCAGTCGCACGCGGTGAACATTGACCACATCCAGTCTTTCACCAACCAGGAGTTGCATGTAACGGGCTACACGGTACCCATGGGCCGGCAGTACCGCGACGATTTTCTGCGTCGTTTCAATTACTAGCTAACGTTACGCAGCAGGTTGTAGCGCGAACGTTCGCTTCGCTGACCTCCGGTTGTCGTTCGCGCTACTATTCAGTACTGGCTGGCAGTCGCGCATGGTAGCATGCGGCCCCGGAGAAGAATAACCACCATTCCGACGTGGAGTGCCGCCGCGATGGTCCGGCATTCGGCCGTATTGGCCCCACATCCCCGGCTACAGCCGCGCCAGCGTCGCCCACGACTACGCTTATCCCGATGCCGACGCGGCCGAAACCGGGGGCGGGCCGGCAAACCGGGTTACTTGAGGCTACCAATGGGTCGCCCGTCGAAAACAGCCCGCCTGTAAAAGGCCATTGGGCGACTTTTTTCCCCCAACCGGCGATTAGTTCCTTGCTTCGATACAAAAAACATATATATTTGAATCCTTAATCCGGCAGCCCGGTAATCCTCGTCAGAAAGCCCAAAACGCTGTTTTTGCAGTTCCCCACCCACCCTAAACAATAAAATACCTCCACCACCCGAAAGCAAATAGTTCAATATTCACAAATAATTCCAAAAAAGCCATGAATTCATTACTCCTCCGCTCGTCGCTGATGATGACCAAAGTTGGTTTGCTGCCGGTAGTAGTCGCCCTGCTGGCTTCGGCC
>JANNDE010000242.1:0-1424 GCA_031387395.1 Hymenobacter sp. | reverse complement strand
CGTGAGCAGCTTCGCCGTCGACCCGCGCACAGGCGCGCTGAAATTGCTGGGGCAGCAGCCCTCGGGCGGCGCTTCGCCGTGCTACGTCAGCCTGGACCACAGCGGTAAAAGCGCGTTGGTGGCAAACTACATGGGCGGCAACGTAAGCCTGCTGCCCGTGGCGGCGGATGGCGCGCTCGGCGCGCCCACTACCGACCAGCACACCGGCCGCGGCCCGCACAAAAACCAGGATGCCTCGCACGCCCACTGCCTGCTGCCCGACCCGGCCAATAAGTTTGCCTTTGCTGTGAACCTGGGCACCGACCAGGTAGTGGGCTACCGCCTCGATGCGCCTGCCAGCCGCCTCGCGCGCCTGCCCGAGCCTGCCTTTGTGGCCAAGCCCGGGGCCGGGCCGCGCCACCTCACTTTCCATCCCAACGGCAAAACCGCCTACCTCATCAACGAGCTGAATTCGACGCTGACCACGTTGGCCTTTGACGTGACCACCGGCCACTTCCGCGAGCTGCAAATCGTGCCCACGTTACCGGCCGGCTACACCGGAGACAACTCCTGCGCCGACGTGCACGTGGCCCCCAACGGCCTGTTTCTCTACGCCTCCAACCGCGGCCACAACAGCATTGCCGTGTTCGCCATCGACAGCGGCAACGGTACGCTGGTGCCCATTCAGGACGTGGACTGCGGGGGCAAAACGCCGCGCAACTTCGCTCTCGACCCCAGCGGTCGCCTGCTGCTGGTGGCCAACCAAAACTCCAACAACCTCGTCAGCTACCGCGTCGATGCGTTTTCGGGGCTGCTCACGCCCACCGGGCAGCGGGCCACGGTGCCCTCGCCCATGTTCGTGGGCGTGGTCGAAGACTTCCGCAAATAACCACGGGCTGGCCCCCGCAAGGGCAACGTGCGGCCAGCCCAGCCGTAAGCGGCAGAGCCCGCGCCTATTCGCCGGTCTCATCTTGTTTGTCATGGCCGATTTCGACCCCGTGCAGCCCACCCGCGAGCTGCAATTCCCCCTTTACGTAAAAGCCCCCCTGGTTTTGCTGGGGCTGGCGCTGCTGGTGTTCACGCTGCACATCGCCTCGGAAATCATTTTCCCGCTGTTTTTCGCGGCCATCTTCGCCATCATGCTGCATCCTGTGGAGCAATGGCTGCTACGCAAGCGCGTGCCGCAGCTGCTAGCCATCCTGCTCACGGTGGTGCTGGGCGTGGCGGCGGTGCTGGGCATCGTCTATTTCATCAGCGTGGAGGCCGCGCAGCTGTCGGACCAGATGCCGATGTTCAAGAAGAAGTTTGCCGAAACGGCCACCCAACTGCACGAGCTGCTGCAAAACCGATTTGGCGTAAGCGACCAGAAGCTGCAGGGCTGGATAAGCGAGGCCGGCACCAAGGCCCAGGGCCTGGTCGGCGGCACGCTCTCGGCCGTATCGGGC
>JANNDE010000225.1:0-1545 GCA_031387395.1 Hymenobacter sp. | reverse complement strand
ATCCCCAGCCACCCGGGCCGGGGATTTTTTGGTTAGTGCCAGAAGCTGCCTTACAGCTTCACTTCCTGGCTGTTGTCCTTCTGCACGCGGTCGATGAACTCGTGGTAGGGGTCGACTACGACCTTGGCGGGCTCGCGGGCGGTGATGAGCTCGAACTTATTATCGCCGGCGTGCAGACGGCGCTTGATGAGCAGCAGCGGCGGCACGGGCTTTTTGTCTTTGCCCACGGCCGCGAACACGGCCAGCGGCAGGTAGTCGTTCTGGGCCACGGGCCGCTCGGTGCCGAGGCTGTCGGCCAGCAGCTTCTTGCTGTTCACCGTGAAATTGACCTGGAACTTGCCGTTGGGCAGCTTCCTCACGGCGGCATCGGTGATGCGGTTTTCGTAGAGCGTGATGCGGTCGAACATGTCCGTGACCAGGTTCTGGAGCGAGTCGGGGGTGACTTTGCGGAACTCGGCCACCAGCGCGGGCGCGGTGGTGTAGGGCGCGCTTTCGAACTTATGCTGGGCCAGGAAAGTGTGCAGCGCCTCGTTCACGCGGGCCTCGCCGATGTAGTCCTGCAGAGCATACATCACCACCGAACCCTTGCGGTAGTGGATGTAGCCCTGGTTTTCAACCTTGGCCAGCGGCACCTCCTTCTTGCGCTCGAAGGCCCGCCCGCGCAGGTAGCTGTTCAGCTCGTAGTCGAGGAATTTGCCCATGGTGTGGGCCCCGTAGTGGTGCTTCATCACCATCAGGGCCGAGTACTGGGCCATGGTTTCGACGAGCATAGTTTCGCCCTGCACGTTGCCGCCGGCTACCTGGTGGCCCCACCACTGATGGGCAATTTCGTGGGCCGTGACGTAGAACGGATAGTCAATGTCCTCGGGGTCGGTGGGGTCGACTTTGGCAATGAAGCCAATGCTCTCGGAGAACGGAATGGTGCCCGCGAAGCTCTGGGCGAAGCTGGCGTACTTCGGAAACTCCAGAATGCGCACCTGCGGGTGCTGGTAGGGCCCAAAGTGCCGGGTGTAGTAGGCGAAGGATTCCTTCACGGCGGCGGCCATGCGCTTCAGGTTGTACTCGTGGCCGGGCTGGTAGTAGATTTCGATGGGCACCACGCGGTGGCCCGCCGAGTCCGGCCAGGCATCCTTATACACCTGATAGCGCGCCGACAGGAAGGTGTAGAAGTTGAGCATCGGCTGCTCCATTTGATAGTGGAAGTAGCGGCGGTCGCCCTGCTTCCAGTCCTTGATGAGGCGGCCGGGGGCCACGGCCAACTGGTCGGCGCTGGTGCTGAGGATGGTTTCGAAGCGAATCCAGTCGGCATCCTGGGCCAGGCCCATGTTCTGGCGGGCGGCGAGGTCGGTGGCGGGGGCCATGCGGTCTTTGGGCTGCAGGCCGTTGCGCTTGCGCACGTCGTCGTCGTCCAGCTCGCCCTGCTCCTGGTAGCCGATGCTGGGCAGGTAGTTGCCGTTATTCATGAAGATGCCGTTTTGCACGATGTCGGTGTTGGAGCCGGAGTTGGGGAAGCCGGTTTCGCCGTAGTCGAGCACGGTGGTCATC
>JANNDE010000220.1:0-7728 GCA_031387395.1 Hymenobacter sp. | reverse complement strand
CCTGCAACGCGGCCCAGGCCATTGCGGCCAGCGTGCCCACCTTCGTGCAAACCCGGCCGCTGCTCGACTGGAACCACGCCACGGGCGGGCCCTCGCGCACGGGCACCTTTAGCGGCAGCACCGCCACTACGGCCAATATTGGGGCGGTGGGCTCGCCGGTTAGCGGCCCGCAGTTTGGGGGCAATGCGGCCGTGGGCGGGGTGTTTTACCCCTACGCCGACTTCCCGGCCGGCTACCAGAACTCCTACTTTTTTGGCGACTACGCGGCCGGCTGGGTGCGCAACCTGGCGGTGAATGGCAGCAACCAGCCCAGCGCCGTGGCCAACTTCGTGAACAGCGGGGCCGTGCCGGTGGCATTTGGCGTGAGCCCCACCGAAACGGGGCTGTTCTACGTGAATTTCTTTCCGTCGGAAATCCGCAAAATCAGCTATCAGAGCGCGAATACCCCGCCGGTGGCCGTGGCCAGCTCCAACAAAACGTTTGGCCCGAGCCCGCTGGCGGTGCAGTTCACGGGCAGCGGCTCCGCCGACCCCAGCGGCAGCGCGCTCACCTACCGCTGGAATTTTGGCGATGGCTCGCCCGCGAGCACGGCCGCCAACCCCAGCCACACGTTTACGGCCCCCACTTCGGCCCCCGCCAACTATACCGTGACCCTGACCGTGACCAACGGGCCGGGGCTGAGCAACGCGGCGCAGCTCACGATTTCGGCCAATAACACCCCGCCGCAGGTGACCATTACCAGCCCGGCGGCGGGCACGCTGTACCCGCTTTCGGGCAATACGCAGTACAACCTGCGGGCCACCGTGACTGATGCCGAGCACCGCGCCAGCCAGCTCACCTACGCCTGGCAAACCATTCTGCACCACCAGAACCACGAGCACCCCGAGCCCGTGGACAGCGCCCGCCAGACCAGTACCACCATTCAGCCCTTGGGCTGCGGAGCCGAAACCTACTACTACCGCATCGTGCTCACGGTGACTGATGCCGGCGGCCTGGCCACCACCCGCGAAGTGCGCCTCGACCCCGACTGCAGCGCCGCCGGCTTCACCCTCGTGAACGCCGACACCGACCTGGATATTCAGCCCCTGGTGACCGGCGCAATTCTGAACCTGGCCACGCTGCCCACCCGCAATCTGAATATCCGGGCCAATGCCAACCCCACCACCACGGGCAGCGTGGTGTTCAGCCTGACCGGGGCCGCCAGCCGGAGCCAGACCGAAAACGTGCCGCCCTACGCCCTGTTTTCGGACAGCGGCGGCAACTACTACCCCTGGACGCCGCCCGTGGGCAACTACGCTCTGGTGGCCACGCCCTACTCAGGAGCAAGCGGCACGGGCACGGCGGGCACGCCGCTCACCGTAAACTTCGGCGTAGTTGATGGCGGCGGCACGACCAGCTACACCCTCACCACGGCCACGGTGGGCAGCGGCAGCGTGGCCCGAAGCCCGAACGCGGCCAGCTACGCCAGCGGCAGCGTGGTGAGCCTGACGGCCACGCCGGCGGCTGGCTTCGCCTTCAGCGGCTGGAGCGGCGATGCCAGCGGCACGGCTAACCCGCTGAGCGTGACCATGACGGCCAACCGGGTAATCACGGCCACCTTCACAGCCACGAGCGGCGGCGGGGCCTTCACCTTTTATCGGGCCGTGAATCTGAACGGGCCGGCTATTACGCTGGACGGCAACGCCTGGGGCGGCTCCACGGCGGCCAACTACTCAATCAATGGCTCCGCCTTCGAAAACCAGGCCGTGCCGCTGCTACCGGCCACCGATGCCACGCGGGCCAGCATGCTTCGGCAATGCGTATTCGGCCCCGACCTGAGCGTGACGCTCACGGCCGTGCCGGCCGGCACTTACCAGACCTACCTGTACGTGTGGGAAGACAGTGGCCCGGAAATAATTAACCTGTCGCTGAACGGGCAAGCCCGGCTGACCAACTACAGCACCGGCCCCGCCGGCACCTGGGCGCGGCTGGGGCCCTACAGCGTGACCTTGGCGGCCCCCGGCGCGGTGCAGTTTGCCAGCACCGGCGGCTGGCCCAACTTTTCGGGCATGGAGCTGTGGCAGCAAACCGGCGGCACGGCCAGCTACACCCTCACCACGGCCACGGTGGGCAGCGGCAGCGTGGCGCGAAGCCCGAACGCGGCCAGCTACGCCAGCGGCACGAGTGTGAGCCTGACGGCCACGCCGGCGGCGGGCTTCACCTTTGCCGGCTGGAGCGGCGATGCCACCGGCACGGCCAACCCGCTGAGCGTGACCATGACGGCCAACCGGGCCATTACGGCCACCTTCATGGCCACGGGCGGCGGGCAGCAGGTGAGCAGCTTCACGCTGGTGAATGCCGACACCGACCTCGACCTGCAGGCCCTGCCCACCGGCAGCGTGCTCAACCTGGCCACCCTGCCCACGGCCAACCTGAACATTCGGGCCAATACCAGCCCCGCCGTGGTGGGCAGCTTGGCCTTTAGCCTGAGCGGCGCGCAAACCCTGGACCACCTCGAAAACGTGGTGCCCTACGCCCTGTTCTCGGATTCGAATGGCGACTACAGCCCTTGGACGCCAGCGGTGGGCACTTATACCCTCACGGCCACGCCCTACTCGGCCGCCAGCGGGGGCGGCACGGTCGGCACCCCGCTCAGCATTGCTTTCAGCGTCATCAACCAGGCGGGGCGCCCGGCCGCGGCGCTGGGTGCCGGGGCGGTGGGGGCGGCGGGCCAGCCCGTGGCCTACCCCAATCCCTCGCCCGATGGCCGCTTCGCCGTGCGCCTGCCCGCCGGTTTTGGCGGGGCGGTGCGCTACCGGTTGGTGTCGGCGCTGGGTGCGACGCTGGACGTGGGCACGCTCAGCGCCGGAGCGGCTCCGCTCCTGGATTTTTCGCGGGCAATGCCGGCTACCGGCCTGTACTACCTGCTGCTCGAAACGCCACGGCATACCGCCCGGCTCAAGCTCCTGCGCGATTAGGGCGGTTTCGAGGTTGGTGTACTGTTTTAAAAGAAGTTAAAAGTAGGAGAGTTAAAACGCAGTTTGGCTGAATGTTAACTCTCCACTTTTAACTCTCTACAGAGACCTGAAAACTAGCGCGGTTGCAGCGCCCGCGTGCCATTCCTTCAGCCTGTTTGTCGAAGCGAAAAGGGCGCTAACCCGCTCTGTCCGCGCTTTTTTTTCGATTGGTGCCCGCTGCTTTATCCCCCCACGACTCTATGAAATCTCTGATTACCTCCTTGCTTCTGGCTATTCTGCTGGCCTGCAGCTGCCTGACGCTACGCGCCCAAACTCCGCCCGCGGGCTTTACGTCGGCCACCGTATCGGCGGGCTGGAACGAGGCGGTGGGGCTCACTTTCAATAGCACCGGGAAGATGTTTGTGTGGGAGCGGCCGGGCAAGGTGTGGGTGGTGGTGAACGGCCAGCGCCAGCTTATGCTCGATATTGAGGAGGAGGTGGGAGCCTGGGAAGACCAGGGCCTGCTGGGCTTCGCCCTCGACCCCAATTTCGACAGCAACGGCTACCTGTACCTGCTGTACGTGATGGACCGGCATTACCTGCTGAACTTTGGGACGGCCGGCTACAGCGCCACCGCCAACGACTACTATAGCGCCACCATTGGTCGCCTCACGCGCTACACGGCCACGCCGGCCGGCACGGGCTACACCGTGAGCCCGGCCAGCCGCAAAATCCTGCTCGGGGCCACCAAAACCACCGGTATTCCATCCACTTTTAATGGGCACGTCACGGCTGGGCTGCTGTTTGGGGCCGATGGCACGCTGCTCATCGCCACCGGCGACGGGGCCCACCCGTACCCCGACTTTGGGGCCTGGGCTTCGAGCTACGCCCCTCAGGCTTTGGCCGACGGCATTATCAAGCCCAAAGAAGACGTGGGCTCGCTGCGCGCCCAGCTGGTGGACTGCCTCAACGGTAAGATTCTGCGCGTGGACCCGGCCACCGGCGCGGGCGTGCCCAGCAACCCCTTCTACGACGCCGCCAACCCCGGCGCGCCCCGCTCGAAGGTGTGGACGCTGGGCTGCCGCAACCCCTTCCGCATGTGCCTGCAGCCGGGCACCGGCAGCCCCGACCCGGCGGCCGGCAACCCCGGCACCCTGTACCTGGGCGATGTGGGGGCGGCCAGCTGGGAGGAGGTGGACGTGGTGGCCGGCCCCCGCGTGAACCTGGGCTGGCCCCTGTTTGAGGGCCTGACGCCCTACGACGCCTTCACCACCTCCGACGTGTATAACCGCGACGCGCCCAACCCGCTGTTCAACGTGGGCGGCTGCACGCAGCAGTACTTCTACTTCCAGGACCTGATAAAGCAGGCCACGCCCACCGGCACGGCCACTTTTGCCAACCCCTGCAACGCGGCCCAGCCGGTGCCGGCCACGGTGCCCACCTTCGTGCACACCCGGCCGCTGCTCGACTGGAACCACGCTGCGGGCGGGCCCTCGCGCACGGGCACGTTCAGCGGCGGCACGGCTACTACGGCCAATATTGGGGCGGCAGGCTCGCCGGTGGCGGGGCCGCAGTTTGCGGGCAGTGCCTCCACGGGCGGGGTATTTTATCCGTGGACTGATTTCCCGGTGCCCTACCGCAACACCTACTTTTTTGGCGACTACGTAGGTGGCTGGATTCGTAGCCTGACCGTGAACGGCAGCAACCAGCCCAGCGCGGTGAATAGCTTCGTGGCCAGCGGGGCCGTGCCGGTGGCCTTCGCCGTGAGCCCCACCGAGACGGGCCTGTTCTACGTGAATTTCTACCCGTCGGAAATCCGCAAAATCAGCTACGTAACCAGCAGCAGCCCGCCGGTGGCGGTGGCCTCGGCCAACAAAACCTACGGGCCCGGGCCGCTGGCCGTGCAGTTCACGGGCAGCGCCTCTTCCGACCCCAACGCCGGCCCGCTCACCTACCGCTGGGACTTTGGCGACGGCACGCCCACCAGCACGGTGGCCAACCCCAGCCATACCTTCGCGCCGCCCACCCCGGCCGTGACGCAGTATGCCGTGACGCTGACCGTGACCAACGACCAGGCCCTGAGCAACCAGACCTCGCTCGCGATTTCGGTGAACAACACCCCGCCGCAGGTTACCATCACGAGCCCGGCGGCGGGCACCCGCTACCTGCTCACGGGCAATACGCAGTATAACCTGCGGGCCACCGTGGCCGATGCCGAGCACAACGGCCACCTGCTTAGCTTCCAGTGGCAAACCATCCTGCACCACGCCAGCCACGAGCACCCCGACCCCGTGGACACCACCCGCCAGACCAGTACCACCATCGTGCCCTACGGCTGCGGGGCCGAAACCTATTACTACCGCATCGTGCTCACGGTGACTGATGCCGGCGGCCTGGCCACCACGCAGGAAGTGCGCCTCGACCCTGACTGCAACGCCACGAGCTTCGTGCTGGTGGATGCCGATGCCGACGTTGACATTCAGGCCCTCACCAACGGCGCGGTGCTGAACCTGGCCACGCTGCCCACCCGCAACCTGAATATCCGGGCCAATGCCAACCCCGCCACCACGGGCAGCGTGGTATTTGCCCTGAGCGGGGCCCAGGTGCAGAACCAGACCGAGTCGGTGCTGCCCTACGCGCTGTTTTCGGACAGCGGCGGCAACTACAACCCCTGGATGCCGCCCGTGGGCAGCTACACCCTGCTGGCCACGCCCTACTCGGGCAGCGGTGGCACCGGCACGCCCGGCGCGGCCCTCTCCATCAGTTTCAGCGTGACCGATACTGCCGCGCCGGGCCCCTTCACGCTCAGCACGGCGGTGTTTGGCAGCGGCACCATCGCCAAAAGCCCCGACCAGCCCACCTACCCCAACGGCAGCACCACGACCCTGACGGCCACGCCGGCGGCGGGCTTCACCTTCACGGGCTGGAGCGGCAGCGCCACCGGCACCACCAACCCGCTGCCGGTGACTATGAACAGCAACACGAACATCACGGCCATGTTCTCGGCCCCGGCCGCGCAGCAGGTGGTGAGCTACACGCTGGTGAGCGCCGACACCTACGCCGATATTCAGACCCTGGCGGCCGGGGCCGTGCTGAACCTGGCCACGCTGCCCACCCGCAACCTGAACATCAGGGCCAACACCAACCCCGCCACCGTGGGCAGCGTGGTGTTTGCCCTGAGCGGGGCGCAAACGCGCAGCCAGACCGAGTCGGTGGTGCCCTACGCCCTGTTTTCGGACAACGGCGGGGACTACAACCCCTGGACGCCGCCCGTGGGCAGCTACTCGCTCACGACTACGCCCTACGCGGCGGCGGGTGGCGGCGGCCCGGCGGGCACGCCCCTCACCCTGGCCTTCAGCGTGATTGACCAGGCCGCCGGTCCCTTCACCCTCACGGTAACCACCAGCGGCAGCGGCAGCGTGGCGCGAAGCCCGAACGCCGCGACCTACGCCGGCGGCACCAGCGTCACGCTCACGGCCACGCCGGCCGCTGGCTTCACCTTCGCGGGCTGGAGCGGGGCCGCTACCGGTACCACCAACCCGCTGGCCGTGGCGATGACGGCCAACCGGGCCATCACGGCCACCTTCACGGCCACTTCCACCACCTACACCCTGACGGTGACGACCAGCGGCAGCGGCAGCGTGGCGCGAAGCCCGAACGCGGCCAGCTACGCCAGTGGCAGCACCGTCACGCTCACGGCCACGCCGGCGGCCGGCTTCACTTTCGCGGGCTGGAGCGGGGCCGCTACCGGTACCACCAACCCGCTGGTCGTGGTGATGACGGCCAACAAGACCATTACGGCCACCTTCGTACCGGCCTACACCCTCACCGTAACCACCAGCGGTAGCGGGACCGTGGCCAGAAGCCCCAACCAAACCAGCTACGCCAGCGGCAGCACCGTGACCCTGACGGCCACGCCGGCGGCGGGCTTCGCCTTCACGGGTTGGAGCGGCAGCGCCACTGGTACCGCCAACCCGCTGGCCGTAGCCATGAGCAGCAACAAAACCATCAAGGCCACCTTCGGGCCAGCAGGCCAGCAGGTGAGCAGCTTCACGCTGGTGAACGCCGACACCGACCTCGACCTGCAGGCCCTGCCCACCGGGGCCGTGCTCAACCTGGCTACGCTGCCCACGGCCAACCTCACGGTGCGGGCCAATACCAGCCCCGCCACGGTGGGCAGCGTGGTGTTCGTGCTGGGTGGCACCCAGGCGCTCACGCACAACGAAAACCTGCCCCCCTACGCCCTCTTTGCCGATTCGAACGGTGACTACAACCCCTGGACGCCGGCCCTGGCCGTGGGCAGCTACATCCTGCAAGCTACTCCCTACACGGCCAGCGGCAGCACGGGCACGGCTGGTACGCCGCTCAGCATCAGCTTCAGCGTGGTGAACCAGGTGGCCCGGGCGGGTATGGCCCCGGCTACCGGCCAGCTGCCGGCCGCTGCAGCCTCGGCGCGGGCCTACCCCAACCCCTCGGCCGATGGGCGCTACCACCTGCGCCTGCCCGCGGCCTGGCAGGGAGCCGTGCGCTACCGCCTGCTCACGGCCCTGGGCGCTACCGTGGCCGCCGGTACGCTACCCGCTGATGCGTCGGCCCCAGCCCTGGATTTCTCGGCGACCATCAACGCCAGCGGCTGTTATTATCTTCTGCTCGAAAACGATTGTGGCATCGCACGGCTCAAGCTGCTGCGGCAATAGCTGGCCACCAGGAAGCGACTGGTCGATGTGGAGACGTGACCCATCGCGTCGTGCCGTTCGCGCCATCGTTCAATACTGATGCGTGAAGGGGCGTG
>JANNDE010000176.1:0-1547 GCA_031387395.1 Hymenobacter sp. | reverse complement strand
CCTACGTCGGGCTGGCCATCGGCTTCGCCAACACCATTCTGGTGCTACCACGGCTGCTCTCGCCGGCCCAGATTGGCCTCACGGCCAGCGTATTGCTACCGCTGGCTACCGTGGGGGCACAGGTGGCCTCGTTCGGATTTGCCAACATGGGCATCCGGTACTTTCCGTTTTTTCGGAATCAGGGGCGCAACCACGCGGGCTTCCTGCCGCTGCTGCTGGGGCCGCCGCTGCTGGGCCTGGTGGTGGTGGCGCTGGCCCTGCTGGTGGGTAAGCCGCTGCTGTTGCAATGGTACGCCAAAGGCGACGCCGCCCTGCTCGCCCCGCACTACCTGGCAGCTATCGCGCTGGCGGGCTGCATCATGCTGGGCTCGCTGCAGGATGCTTACCTGCGCTCACTCTACCACACGTCATTTTCCTCGTTTTGCCAGGAAATCCTGCTCCGGCTGATGCTCGTGGGCGCGGCCGTGGCTTACAGTCAGGGCGTTATCAGCTTCCACGGCTTCGTGCTGGCCTACGTGGGGGCGTATGCGGTGGTAGCAGTGCTGCTGGCTATTTACCTGGCGGCCATCGGCGAACTGCACCTGCGGCCTACGCGGGCATCATTGCGCATCAAGCCGCTGCGGGAGATGCTGGGCTTCGGGGCGTTTGTGTTGCTGAGCAATATTTCGGGCACGGTGCTGCTCAACATAGACAGCCTGATGGTGGGGGCCAAAATCAGCCTCACGGCGGCGGGTATCTACCTCATTGCCACCAACGTGAGCACGGCCCTGGTCCTGCCATTCCGGGCGCTCTACAAAACCGCCTTTTCGCTGATTGCCGAGTATTGGAAGGAAGGCAACATGGTAAAAATGGCCGACTTCTACCGCCGCAGCACCCGCATCAACACGCTGCTGGGCTGCTACCTGGCGCTGGGCATCGGCCTGAATCTCAACTTCATCTACGGTCTCATTCACCGGCCCGAATACGCGGTGGGCACCACGGCGGTGCTGCTGCTGCTGGCCGGCCGGCTGTTCGATGGCATCACGGGCGTCAATAGCATCATCGTGGCTACCTCGCCCCGCTACCGCTTCGATTTGATTTTCAACGTTTCCCTCGCCGCCGCCGTGGTGGCCCTCAACTGGCTCCTGATTCCGCGCCTGGAACTGGCCGGTGCGGCGCTGGCCTACTGCATCGCGCTAGTCAGCATCAACACGGTACGGACGTGGTTTGTGTGGCGCAGCTACGGCATGCAGCCCTTCGATGGCAGCACGCTCCGCATTTTGCTGGTGGCAGCCGTAGCGGGCTTCGCAGCTTGGGTGTTGCCCGATACCGGCAATGATTTCCTGACGTTGCTCATGCGCGGCGGCGTGCTCACGGTACTCTACGGCGCGGGCGTGCTGCTCACGGGTACCGCGCCGGAGGCGTCAGCAGCCTGGGCCAGCTTACGCAGGCGAAGCCGCCGTCTTTAGCCAAAAAAGGCCCGCTGCGGGCGCAGCGAGCCTTTTATAACTTTTCGAACTCCAAGGCAGCCTAGCAGCAGCCTCCCGGCAGGGCATCGGCACTGGCCA
>JANNDE010000140.1:0-1105 GCA_031387395.1 Hymenobacter sp. | reverse complement strand
ATGAACTCGCGGGCAATGCTCAGGCCCAGGCCCGAGCCGCCGCGGTACCCGGCCTTGTCAGGCAGTTGGGCAAAGCGCTGGAAGATTTTGTCGTGGTACTCGGCCGCAATGCCCGGCCCGCGGTCCTGCACGCTCACCTGCACAAAGGCGCCGGCCACGGCGGCGTGCACGGTCAGCGCTTCGCCGCGGGGCGAGTAGCGGATGGCGTTGGCCAGCAAGTTGATGAGCACCCAGGTAGTTTTCTCCACGTCGGCGCGCACAGCCGGCAGGTCCGGGGCCAGCTGCAGGTCCAAGCGCAGCTGCCTGTCATCAAGCTGCGGCTGCACGGTGGCGGTGGCAAAGCCCACCACTTCGGCCAGGGGGGTAGGGCGCACGTAGAGCTGAATGCCGGTGCCGGCGTCGAGGCGCGAGACGTCGAGCAGCTCGGCCACCATGCGCTGCAGGCGCTGCGTTTCCTGCCGGATGTGGCCCGTGATGCGTTGCCGCTCGTCGGCGGGCAGACGCTCGTCCTGCAGCAGCTTGGTGTTGAGGTTGATGCTGGACAGCGGCGTCTTGAGCTCATGCGATACCGTGGCCAGAAAGTTCGATTTCACCTGGTCGAGCTTCTTGTAATCCGACACGTTGCGCAGGGTCAGAATCTGGCCCACGAACTCGTTTTTGTTCAGCGCTTCGTTGAACGACACCAACTCCTGGACCGCCAGGCGGTAATAGGCCTCCTCGCCCTGCTGCGCAATGCGCAGCAGCGGGGCGTCGGCCACGGCCTGCTCGCGGCGGGCGGCCTGCACGTCCAGCGGGCGCAGGATTTCGCGCATCAGGTCGTTTTCCTGCGCCACGGCGGCGGCCGGCTGCCCCACCAGCTGCTCCACTGGCCGGCTGAGCAGGGCGCAGGCCACCGGGTTGGCCAGGATAATGCGGCGGTTTTCATCCAATAGCAGCAGCCCTTCATCGAGCCCGCTCACGATGCTGGCCGCCCGGTTGCGCTCGGTTATCAGCTCGGCCAGCGTCGAGCTGCGGTACTCCTGCAGCTGCACCAGCATCTGGTTGAAGGCCCGAGCCACGCGCCCGTATTCGTTGCTGTGCTCAATGGGAATGGTGGCCGTGAAGT
>JANNDE010000100.1:0-7013 GCA_031387395.1 Hymenobacter sp. | reverse complement strand
GTGGCCATTTTTGGGAGGGTTAAGTTTTGAGGGTTGAATGTTGAGTTGAGAAAGAAGAGCTGAATTTTGCGGATTGAATATTGAATTTTGGAACTGAAAACAACTCAATATTCAACTCTCAAAACTCATAACTCCTTCCGCATGATGTAGTCGTTCATGAAATATGGGCCGATGGGCACGTCCACCTCGCGCTGGCGCTCGAAGCCGCGCCGCTCGTAGAAGGCAATAGCGGGGTTATAGCGGTTCACGTTCAGGTCGAGGTAGTGGCCGCCGGCGGTGCGGGCGGCGTTCTCTACGGCCTCGATGAGGTGCTGGCCCAGGCCCTGGCCCTGGCGGGTGGGCAGCACATAAATCTTGTGCAGCTTGTAGCCGGTGGGGCCGTCGGCCTCGGCCTCGGCCTCGGCGGGCTGGGGCGCGAAGGAGGCGAAGCCGGCCGGCTCGCCCGCCACGTAGGCCACCAGAAATACGTGCTGCTGTTCCACCATCTGCCGCTTGAGGGCGGCGGGCGAATAAATCACCCGGTACATGTACTCCAGCTGCTCCTCCGAGATGATGAAGCGGTAGGTAGGTTCCCAGGTGGCCTCGGCCAGCCGGATGATGGTAGGAATGTCGGTGAGCGTGGCAGGCTCGATGCGCGGCGGCGCGGCGGGAGCGTCAGAAGTCATACTAGCGGTAAAACACGAAATTGCGGCGAAAAAACCGAAACCGGCCCATCCGTCCTGATACGGTTGGCCCACTCCCTACGTTAACTGGCCCAAACCAACTCTTTTTCCCTGCTCATCGTGATGAAAAATGCCTGCCTGTTGCTCGTCTTTGCTGCCCTGCCAATGGCCCTCGCGGCCCAAACCGCACCGGCCGGCCGGTCCCGCCCGGGCGACCTGGTTGGGGCCCGGCCCACCACTGCCCGCCCGGCGGCCCGGCCGGCCGGGCCCGGTGCCCGGGCTACCGTCGGAAACCCCGAAACCGACCCCGTGCAGCAGCACCTGCTCCAAACCACCATCGACCTGCCCACCGCCCGGGCCGAGCAATTGCCCGACCTCTACGAGCGGCTGATGGCCACCACCCGGGCCGAACGCCGCCAGTGGAGCGCCGCCGACTGGGCTGCCGCCGGCCAGGTGCTGGCCGGCCTCGACCAGCGCTACCAGCAGGCGCGCACCGAACTGCCGCTCGAAGAGCGCCTGCGCGTCCGGGCGTTTCAGGGCGAGTTCCGCACCCTTCGCGGCACCCGCGGTCTGTAGCGGCCGGGCGGCCGGCTCGTTGTTGCGCGGCTAGCAGGCCTCTGCCGGCCGTAGCTCGCAAAGCCCGGCCGGCCGGGGCACCTAATGCTGCTGCTGCAGCCAGCGCCGCGCCGGCTCTTCGTGCAGAAACAGCGCCGTATGCAGCTGCCGGCCAATGTCATCCATGAACTTCTGGCTTACTATCTGCGATTTCAAATCGGGTGAGAGCAGGTAGGCAATGGCCTGGATACCGGCGGCCACGGCCGCGGGCAGCCACTCGTATTCGAGCCAGGGTAAGGCTTCGCTCCAATCGCCGATGGCTTCACGCTTGTCGTTCAGCACCCGCGTAAAGGGGTATGTGGCCATCAGCTTCGACCCCTCGCGCACGCCCCGAATAACTTCATCGGCCGTCAGGTTACCGTACCATCGAATGTAGAGGACCTGACCTGGGGCGAGGTAGTAAAAATCGGCCAGCGGGGCACCGTAACGGTCCTCCAGCGCAAGCACAGGCTTTATATCGGTAGCGAGCATAGATGTAAAACTATAGCTAAATAATGGTTAGAGCGGTTTCGGAGTTGATGCACGCGTTACGGTTGTGTTAAAAATAAAAAATAATACATTAAGAAATTATAAATCAAAATGTTGAATATTTTTAATGTATCGTTTTTAATTCTGCCTAGCAGTTCGAAAACCGCTCTGATAAGCGCCTTCGCACCAAAATACCGCACTTGCATTTGCCCGGCCCTGTAGGGCCATGGTGCTGGATTCGCCCCTTATTCCGGGGCTTCAGCCCCAGCTGTGCTACGCCCTCCAGGGGCTAAAGCTCCGTTAGTCGAATCAAAACGCCTGATTCCGGTCCTAAAGCGCCGGGCAAAACCCGTGGGCCGGTTTGGTGCGGAAGCCCTGCTGGTTAAAATTGACCCGTACTAAAAACGTTTCTGCTGCCGATGTTCCCAACTGCTGCGGGGTGCTACCTTTGGGGTTCTGCTATTCAGTACCTTTTTCGTTCGCAGCACATGCACATTGCCATTGTCGGCAACATCGGGGCCGGTAAAACCACGCTGGCTCATAAGTTGGCTCACCATTTCCGCTGGGAAGTTTTTTTGGAAGACGTTAATGACAATCCTTACCTGAAGGATTTTTACCACGATATGCCCCGCTGGGCCTTCCACCTGCAGGTGTATTTCCTCAACGGTCGCTTCCGTCAGACGCAGCGTATCAAGGAGTTGCAGAAAGCTGGTAAAGGTATTATTCAGGACCGCACCATCTACGAAGACGCCCACATCTTCGCGGCCAACCTGCACGAGTCGGGGCTGCTCGAAACCCGCGACTACAACAACTACTACGCCTTGTTCGAGTCGATGATTGACCTCGTCGCCCCGCCCGACCTGCTGCTCTACCTGCGCGCCGACCTGCCCAAGCTCATCGGCCAGATTGAGAAGCGCGGCCGCGACTACGAGAACTCCATCAGCATTGAGTACCTCAAAAATCTCAACGAGCACTACGAGAAGTGGATTGGTACCTACAGCGCTGGCCGCAGCCTCATCATCGATGTGAATGAGCTCGACTACGTGCGCAGCCCCGAAGACCTGGGCACCATTATCGAGAAGATTGACAACACCTTGTTCGGCCTTTTTTAGCCGATGCCCGCCTGCCCAGGGCGGCGTTCTGGGCAGGCGGACCATGCATTCTCGGGCTTGGAAATGGCGCTACTCGGCCACGGGTGTGGCCGTCGCTATGTGCTGACGCTTAGCGGCGCAGGCGAGCCGCATGGTTGGTGCGTGTGGGCAGCACTCCGGCTTCGTTGGCGCACCCAGTGCTTGCCGCGTGGTGGCGCAGCAGTTCGCGCCATTCTGGTTGTGGGGAGGCCGGCGCGGCCAACTGCGCCCGGCTCAGGCGGGCCCCGAGCAGGCACAGCACCAACAGGAAAAGCTTAAAGCACGAGCGGGCGTAATCGGCATACATAATGGTAGGATGCAAGGTAGGGAAACAATGCGCTTCCCACTGGAGTAGCTTAGCTACGACCAGGCTGCCCGCCCCGGATTCAGCCGGCCCTGCTGCCCCCGTTTGTAGCCGGACCAGCCGCCTGGCACTACCAATACCGTTGCACCGGCGGCAACTGGGCCGCTACTGGGCCGCTGGCAGCGCTTCGTTGCAAAAGTCGACCAGCGGCCGGGCCGCCGCTACGGCCGCCACTATTTCCTCAACAAAATCGGGTGCCCGCACCTCGGCATCGGTGTAAAGCCGCCCCACGCCAAAGGCCTTGAGCCGGAGCCAAGCCAGGTCCGGGTCGGAGGCGAAGTAGCCGCGGGGCGGCCGCACAAGCTGCGGCCCCGTGGTGTCGAGCCCCGCCGGAAAGTAGCGCAGCAGCTCCGGGGCCTGCCGTAGCCGATGGAAGGCATCGGGGTTGTAGTGGATTTCCTGCCGGATGGCGGCCAGCATTTCCGGGGTAGGGTGGAAGGTGCCAGCTCCCAGCCAGCTGCATCCTTCGGGCTGAATGGCAATGAAGTAGCCGGCGCGCGGGGCATGGCGGCCGCCGCGCTTCAGGCCTGCGCCCATGCGGCGCTTGTAGGGCTCGGGGTCGTGCTGGCTACGGTCGTTCTTATGCAGCCGAAAAAGCACGTCAGCGGGCGTGAGGTTGGCCAGGTCGGCGTCGGTGGCGGCCACGCGGGCCAGCACCCGGCGCACCAGCTCGGTGCAGGCGGCGCGGGCGCGCTGGTAGTCGGCGCGGTGCTCAGCCATCCAGGCCGTGGTGTTGTTGGCCGCCAGGCGGGCCATGAAATCGAGCAGGTAATCCAGTTCCATCGAGAAAGCCGCGCCACCGAAAGCGGGCGCGGCATTTCCCAACGCAGCCCTGGCTGTCGGAGTTGCGGGATGCGTGGCGCTATTTGCGGCTTAGCACGGCAATAGCGTCGCCCAAGCGCAGGTGGCCGTAGCCGGGGCCGGTCACGTTCTGGCCAAACAGCGTGCTGTTTTCTGCTTGGCGATAAGAGGCGAGCGTGCGCAGCGGGTCGCCCAGCGCATTTTTCCGCGCCGTTTGCTGGTCGATGGTCGTGAGCACGCAACGCCCGCAGCCCCGTACCGCCCGAAACGGCACGTCGCCAATCCGGAACTGTTCCCAGGTGTCGTCCTCATACGCCTGGCCGCCCCCAAATACCAGGTTGGGGCGGAAACGGTCCATGCGCACGGGCTCGGCCAGGCGGGCATTGAGGTCGGCCAGGGCCTCTTCGCCGGCCAGCAGAAAGGGATAGCCGTCGGCAAAGCTCACCAGCTGGCCCTCGGGGTTGCGGGCCGGCTCCACGTCGCGCCGCACCATGTCCGACATATACACCAGGCGGCAGGTACGGCCCAGGGCCGCGCTCAGCCACTCATCGGCCTCCGGCGTGCCCCGCCAGGCCCACAGAATATCGTCCCACACCGTCACAAACAGCGTGCGGTCGGGGTGGGCCTCAAAAGGGATGAACAGGGGCAGCAGCTCGGGGCGCTGCCGGTGCGAAAGCAGGAAGCCATTGTAGGCTGGGGCAACAGCCAGCAGCGCCAGCTCGGGGTGTTGCCGCTGGGTCAGGAAGCGGTTGTGCTCGTCCACGAGTAGCCAGCGGCGGTCGTGGCGCAGGCCGCGGGCCGTTACTTCAGCCTCGGCTACCGCGTAGCCCTCGAGCGATTTCACGGGGTACAGGTACAAGCCAGTAAGGGAAAGGGTAGTAGACATGGCGCAAAAATAGCTGAGCTAGCCGATTGGTGAGGTGGTCAACAAGAGGCACCCCAACGGTGGGGCCGCCGCAAACCCAGGTTTCACCCAACTGCCCGCCTCACGATTGCGGCCACCTGCTACTCCACTACCAGTAGGTCGGTGGTACGCACGTAGGCCACGCGCTGCTGCCACTGCACCCGGTACCAGATGTCGTCGCGGCCCAGCACCGGCAGGCGGTCGCCCAGCGCGGCGGTACTCAGCCAGGCCGCCCCAGCCCCCGGCCCGGCCATAAGGGCCGCCCCCGCGCGCGACACCAGCCCCGCCGGAGCCGGCCGCAACAGGTGCAGATAAGTGGCCAGCAGAGCCAGATAGGCGGCATAAGCCACCCACGGCCCCCGGCCCCGACGGCGCAGCAGCAGCCCTACGGCGGCTACCACGGCCCCGGCCAGCAGGGCTTGCAGGCCAGGATAATAATAGCGCTGGGCCTGCACGCGCAGTTCCTGTTGCCAGGTGTTGGGGTAGCCCACCAGCCGGTGCTGGGCAGCCAGCGAGGCCAGCTGTTGCCAGGTGCGCACGCGTGGCTGCCGGGCCTGCGCCATGCTCAGGTAGAGCAGGGCCGCCGGAAAATGGCCGAGCTGCTGCTGCGCGTAAGCCATTTTCAAAAATAATTCGGGCGAAGCACGTCTTTTTTGCCACACCAGCTGCCGGTAGCCCCGGAAAGCCGCCCCATACTCGCCGGTAGCGAATAAAGAATCGGCCTGGCTCAGCGTTGGCCCGGCGGCAAAATGCGTTACCGTGAAATTTTTTTTTGCCCCCGGATTTGCACCCAAAGCCCAGAAAGGCAGCAGGGTTAAGAAGATAAAAAGGGCGCGCACGATAAGAATAAGAGGCTTTTTTTTGAAGTGGGGGTTGTGTAATCCGGAAGGCCGTACTACTTTTGTACCACCAAAGAAGGAAACGCCCTTCCAAGGTACAAGGTACCGATTCTGTAGCTCAGCTGGTAGAGCAGTACACTTTTAATGTACGGGTCCTGGGTTCGAATCCCAGCGGGATCACAGCAAAAAGCCCCATTCTGGAAACAGAGTGGGGCTTTGTGTTTTTCAGCACCACAAGGTGCCGCAGCAGCACTTTCTCCGCGCGATAAGGCAGCTTCAGCCTAGCCACAAAGCCCCGTTGAAGCAATTCGACGGGGCTTTGTGGGGCTGATAAGATATAGCCGATTTGCTATTTTAGCAGCTCATGGAGCACGGTTTGCATGGAAATGGTCCGGTTGCCGGCTTCCTGAATGATGAGCGAGCCGGGCGCATCGAGCACGGCGTCGGACACTTCCACGTTGCGGCGCACCGGCAGGCAGTGCAGGAACTTGGTACTGTCGGTGAGGGCCATGTGGGCGGGGGTGAGCATCCCGGCCGGGTCGTTGCCGAGTACCTGGCCGTAGTCGCGGTAGCTGCTCCAGTTTTTGGCCTGCACGCAGTCGGCGCCTGCCAGGGCCTTCTTCTGGTCGTATTCGACGCGGGCACCTTTGGTGAACCTGGGGTCCAGCTCGTAGCCCTCGGGGTGGGTGATGACGAAATCAACCCAGTCGATTTCCGAGAACCAGTCGCAGAACGAGTTGGGCACGCACTGCGGCAGGGCCCGCACGTGCGGCGCCCAGGTGAGCACCACTTTCACGCGCTCCTTCGGCTTGGTTTCGGCTACCGTAATCAGGTCGGCGAAGCTTTGCAGCGGGTGCAGCGTGGCGCTTTCCAGGCTGATGACGGGCACCGTGGCGTACTGCAAAATCTTGTTGAAGACGACTTCGCCGTAGTCTTCGGCCTTGTTCGTGAGGGTAGGAAAGGTGCGCACGCCCAGCACGTCGCAATACTGGCTCATCACCGCGATGGCGTCCTTGATGTGCTCCTGGGTGCCGCCGTTCATCACCGCGCCGTCAGCCATTTCCAGGGTCCAGGAGTCGGCACCCGCGTTGAGCACCCAGGCTTGCGCGCCCAGGTTGTAGGCCACCTTAATGGAGCTGAGCCGGGTGCGCAGGCTGGGGTTGAAGAAAATCAGCCCGACGGTTTTGTTGCGCCCGATGTGCTGGTAGCCATAGGGGTTGGCCTTGATTT
>JANNDE010000091.1:0-39252 GCA_031387395.1 Hymenobacter sp. | reverse complement strand
GTCGTGGCGCTCGGCGTGCAGGCGGGCATTGAAGCCGTAGGCGGCGGAGAGAAAAAAGCTGGCTTCGTAATTGGTGGGGTCAGCGTCGTACATGCGCTGGGCCTTCACGATGGCCGTGTCCATGTAGGCAAAAAACGGCTTGTCGTACTGCAAGCTGGTGGTGTTGGAGGGCATGATTTTCCACCAGGTGCTCAGGCCCATCAGGAAGTAGGCCATTGGGTGGTTGGGGTAGCGGCGGCGCAACGAGCGAAACTGCCGCTCGGCCTTATCAAACTTGAAATTGTAAAGGTTATGCACCGCCCCATCCAGCTCGGTCTGAATATCCTTGTTGAGCAACAGCCAGCCTTTGGTATCCACGGCCATTGGGGCCACCTGCACACTATCGAGCGCGACGGAGGGCATGGCCCGTACCGTGTCGGGCTGGGAGGCTAGCCCAGGCACCTGAGCGCGGGCGGAAGCCAGAGAAATCATCGACGCCCAGCCAGCCAGGAACAGTGCACGACGGAAGAAGCCAGAAACAGTCATGGGCCGAATGATGGAAGAAAGGATAAACGTTTTATGCAAATTGTGGTAGAAATAAGGCAGTCGCCGGAGCCGTTGTAAAAAAAGAATGATTTTCGGATAATGAACTGATAAAACAAGAGTTAACCTTGCGAAGGTAAGAATAGAAGGGCAGGAATTAATCTTGTTGAGGAACGGGTCGCGGCCGGATAGTTCAAATTTCTGGCAATTTTCCTGCTTCGCCCTTGATTCTTCTGGTTTTTGCCTTCAAACAGGCAGGCAGTAGCGTAAAAAAGGGAGCAACTTGGTGCATATAGTCACAATGCCGTGCCGCTTTTATGCCACTTCGAGCAGTGCCAGTACTGGGAAAAACAAGTTTCCGAACAAACCCATCTGACCGCGGCCGACCGTGGCAGCCCACTCCGGCGCTCTGAGTACACGGGCCTGGTGCGTGCTCCCGATGATAAAAGAAAGCCCCGGCGCTGGGTAGCGTCGGGGCTTTGCTTTTGTAAACCACGGTTTGGCTTTCAGCTATTCGTTGTTAGTGGGCCGCGTTCAGGTCCATCTTCGCGCCGGGCTTGTTGCGTTTGATGAGCAGCACCAGCGGCAGGCAGGCGATGAAGAAGAACCCGAGGCCCGTGAATACCTGGCCGTAGGTGATAATCGAAACCTGCTTCATCAGAATGCCTTCGAGGGCGGCGTAGGCCTGGCGGCGGGCCTGCTCCAGCGGGAAGCCGCGCGCAATAAAGTTTTGGGTGAAGGCCTGGATGCGCTGCACCGTGGCCGGGTCGTAGAGCGAGATGTGGGGCAGCAGCGCCACCCGGTTATAGGCAATGCTGCGTTCGAGGTAAGTACCCACAATGGCCACCCCAAACGAGCCGCCAAGCTGGCGAATCATGCCGGTGAGGCCGGCGGCCTGGCCGGCATCCTTGCCCTGCAAACCGGCCAGCGACATGGTGGTGATGGGCAGGAAAATCAGGCCCAGGCCTACGCCTCGCAGGATGAGCGGCCAGAAGAAGTCGCTCTCGCCCGCCGTGGGCGTGATGCGCGAGGCAATCCAGAACGTGAAAAGGAAGAAGATGGTGAAGCCCAGCGGAATCATGATTTTCTGGGGTACGCCGTTTTGCAAAGCCTTGCCGATAACCGGCATCATAAAGCCCGAGGCCAGCGCGCCCGGCAGCAGCAGGTAGCCCGTTTGGGCGGCCGTGAAGCCGAGAATTCGCTGCGTGAAAATGGGGAACACAAACACCGAGGCAAATAGCCCGAAGCCCAGCACGAACGACAGGAACGCACCCACCGCCAGATTGCGGCTTTTGGTGAGCACGCGCAAATCCACGATGGGCTGGGCGGCCGTGAGCTCGCGCCAGATGAAGCCCACCAGGCCAACAACCGATAGCACCGTGAACAGGATGATGGTGTTGTCATCGAACCAGTCGTTGCTTTCGCCCTGCTCCAGCACAAATTGCAGCGAGCCCACACCCAGAATCAGCAGGCCGATGCCCGCCCAGTCAATCTCGCGCAGGGGCCGGGGGATGGCGTTTTTGATGCGCTCCGGGTCGCGGATGAACAACCAGGTAAATAGCGCCGCCAGGACGCCCACCGGCACGTTCACGTAGAAAATCCAGGGCCAGTCGTAGTTGTCCACGATGTAGCCGCCCAGCGTGGGGCCGATGGTGGGGCCGATAATCACGCCCATGCCGAACAGGGCCTGCCCCAGCGGCAGCTGCTTGGGCGGGAAGGTATCAATCAGACTGGCCTGCGAGGTGGCCATCAGCGCGCCGCCGCCCACGCCCTGCACGAAGCGGAAGGCCACCAGCTCCCACAGGTTGGTGCTCTGGCCGCAGGCCATGGAGGCCAGGGTGAAGAGAATGACGGAGAAGAAGAAGTAGTTTTTGCGCCCGAACTGCTCGGCCAGAAAGCCGGTCATCGGAATCACAATCACGTTGGCGATGCCGTAGGAGGCCACCACCCAACTCACTTCCTGCTGCGTGGCCGAGAGGTTGCCCATCATCTGGGTCAGGGCCACGTTCACGATGCTGGTATCGATGAGCTCGAGCAGCACGCAGAGGACCACCGTAATCACGATAATCCATTTTCTAAATCCAGTTTCCATCGGTAAGTTGGTAAATGAGTAAATGAGTAAAGTAGCTTCGCGCCAGCTTTACCATACTTTTGATAATGGACGTAATGGATAGTAAGGCTTCTTTTAATCAGGCGTTTCGGGAGCGAACGAAGGCGGCAGCATTGCGCGTGATTCGCCTGTTTCAGCAACTGCCCCGGACTGGCGAAGCGCAGGTGCTAGGAAAACAGTTGCTACGGTCCGCCACTTCGGTTGCGGCTAATTACCGGGCAGCATGCCGGGGCCGCTCGGGGGCCGAATGGTTTGCCAAAATGTGCGTTTGCCTGGAGGAGGCTGATGAAACCCAGTTCTGGCTGGAGTTGCTAAGCGATGCCGAAATCCTGCCGAAGTCCAGACTAGAAAGCCTGCAGCAGGAATTCACTGAAATTGTCGCTATCCTAACCACCGCCCGCAAGTCCTACAAAGAGAAGCGGCAAGATGGTAAGTGAGTAAATGAGTAAAGTGGGTTGTGGAAATACATCCCTTCAGAACATCCATTTTACTCAATTACTCATTTACTATTTTACCGTGACTACTGCGTTCACGCTCATGCCGGCGCGCAGGGGGTGCTGGGCATCCTCTTTGTCGAGCACGATTTTGACGGGGATGCGCTGGGTCACTTTCACGAAGTTGCCGCTGGCGTTGTCGGGAGGCAGCAGGGCGAAGCGGGCGCCGGTAGCGGCCGACAGCGACTCGATGTGGCCGTTGAACTCCTCATGCGGGTAGGCGTCTACTTCCAGTTTCACCGGCTGGCCCACTTTCATATCTTCCAGCTGGGTTTCCTTGAAGTTGGCTACAATCCAGGTGCGGGCGCTGCCCACGATGCCGAACAGCTGCTGGCCGGGCCCTACCACTTGGCCGGGCTGCACGTTCTTCTTACTGATGATACCGTCCTGCGGGGCCATAATAGTGGTGTAGCTCAGTTGCAGCTTGGCGTTGTCGAGGTCGGCCTGGCGCTGTTTCACCACGGCCTGGGCCACGGCAATCTGCTGCTCGGCGGCGGCCACCTGCTGGCGGGCCACGCTCACCTGGTCGGTGGCGGTGGCGCGCTGGGCGGCGGTGGCCTTCAGGTTGGCCTGCACGGCATCGTACTCGCTCTGCGGAATAATATCTTGCTTGCGCAGGAAAGTGCTGCGCTTGAGGTCTTTCTGGAGGCGTTCCTGGTTGGCCTGGCTCACGCCGATGCCGGTTTGGGCGGTGCGCACGTTGGCCTGGGCAGTGCCTACGCCGGCACGGGCGGCCGTTACCTGGGCCCGGGCGGCGAAGAGGGCAGCCTCGGCGGCATTCACGCGCTGCTGGTAGTCGGCCTGGTCGAGGGTCACGAGCACTTGGCCCTTTTTCACGGGCTGGTTGTCGTCCACTTTCACTTCGAGCACCGGGCCGCCCACACGGGGCAGTACCGGGTACACGTCGCCTTCGACCTGCGCGTCATCGGTGCTTTCGTGGGCTTTGGCAAACTGGTAGCGGGTGAAGCCGTAATAGCCGCCGGCCAGCAGCACCAGTGCCAGAATGATGAGAACGAGCGGGTTGCGCTTTCTGGGTTCTTCTTCGGACACTTCGGTTTCCTGGGCCGTCGCGTTCGAGTACGGGGCAGGCGTGTTGTGCGTGTCGGGGGCGGTTTGGGTCTGGGCCATCTTAATTGAATTAAGAATGAGGAATTGAGAATGAAGAATTATGAAGGGGGAAAGCGAGAGTCGGAAGGGGTGAGGGCGAAGAAGCGGCGAGTAACCAATTCTTCATTCCTCATTCTTCATTCCTCATTAAGGAGGGGCGCGCGCACCAGCAGCGTGGCGCACCGGGCGGTGCGCAGCACGATTTCGGCGGTCGTACCCATCAGAAAGCGCGTGAGGCCGGTTTGGCCGTGCGCGCCAATAACAATCAAATCAGCCTGTTGGCGGGCGGCTTCGGCTACAATTTCGGGCGCCGCCTCGCCGCGCACCATGCCGGTGTGCACGTGGGCCACGCCGGCTTGCTCGGCCTGGGCCTGCAGGTCCTGCATCCGGGCCTCGCAGGGCGCAAACACCGTGGCGTCGGGCCGCTGGCCGGTGGGGTCCTCCTGTGGCTCCGATACGTGCAGCAGCCGCAGCTCGGCCCCCATGGCCACGGCCAGGGCCGCCGCGTAGGCCACCAAGCCCGCCGAAGCGGCCGAGAAATCAAGCGGACAAAGGATGGTCATTTTTGCAATGGGTGAATGGATGAATGAGTAGGATGTGTTGGATTGACAGACGAGGGGCGAAAGTCTGAGAAGCATTCACCCATTCGCTCATTCACCCATTGGGCTACTGCCAAATCTGTTCGCCGGTGGCGCGGCGCAGCTGGTACTGGCCCAGCGTGTAGTTGTATTCGGCCTGCACCAGGGCCAGGCGGGCCTGGGCGAGCTGGGTTTCGGCGTCTAGCACGTCGAGGTTCTGGCCCACGCCGTAGCGGTAGCGGTCGCGGGCTTTGCTCAGGGCCTCAGTGGCTTGCGCTACCTGCTGCTGGGCGTTTTCGTGGCGGGCCTGGCTGAAATCCATGTTATTCACGGCCTGGCGCACGTCGGCGCGGATTTGCTCCTGCGTGTCGGCGGTGCGGGCCACGGCGGCGCGGGAAATGGCGGCCGCCTCCACGCGCTGCTTCTTGTTCTTGTTGCCGTCGTAAATCGGCACCGAGAGCTGCACCACGCCCACCGTGTTGAAACGGATGCGGTTGATATCGGGCAGGATGTAGCCGTTTTTGGCGCCGGCCTGCACGCCCGCGCCGAGGCTGGGCATATTGCCTTTCTCGATGAGGCGGGCCTGCAGCGCGGCCGTGTTTTCGGCGTCGCGGGCCAGCTTCACTTCGGGGCGGTTGTTGCTGCCTTTCAGCACTTCGGCCTCGATATTCACGGGCTGCGGGTCGTAGGTGAGGCGGCCTTTCACGGGTACGTCGGCCTGGGCGGGCTTGTGCAGCAGGCGGGCCAGCTGCACCTGCTGGTTGCGCAGCTGGTTTTGCAGGTCGAGCCTGGTGTTTTGGGCCTGGGTGATGCGCACATCGGTCGTCGTCACGTCGAAACGGGTGCTCACGCCGCCTTCCACGCGCTTCTGCATCTCGTTGCGGTGGGCTTGCAGCGAGGCAATCTGCTGGTCCTGCACCTTAATGCTTTCGCGCATGAACAGGATATTGTAGTATACCTGCGCCGCGCTAAACGCCAGGTCGCGCCGGGCGACGGTAATATTGTCCTGCGCCGTTTGCACCTGCGATTCGGCTACCTGCACCGTCGCCTCGTTCTTGCCGAAATCGAACAGCAGGTACTGCGCCGTGAGGTGAAAGTCGTAGTTGTTGTTGGGGGCAAATTGCAGCGTCTTGCCCTCAAAAGGCAGCTTCACCACCGGGTCGATGCGGGTGTAGGTGGCCGTGCCCGTTACCTGGGGCAGGAAGCCGGCCCGCGTCTGGCTCAGGCGGCTGGCCGAGGCCGCCGACAGCTCGGTGAGGTTGGTGATGCTGGGATTGGCATCGAGCACGGCCTGCAGCGTCGCGCCGAGGGTCAGCGAGTCGCTGGCCAGGCCAATGGCCTGGGCGGCCGCCGGCACACTGGGCTGGTTCTGGGCCAGCGCCGGCTGGGCCAGCAGCAAGCCGCCGAACAGCGACAAACCGGCAAAGCCCTTGAATAAGTGATGAGAAAACATAAGGCCAGGTGGCATTGAGTGTGCGCAGCCTTTACCGAAAGACGTGCCAGCACCGGAGAGGGAAAAATATATCATAGGTTCTTGTTGGATACTAGATATTTAAAATAAGGTTTTGGGGGTGGTGGACTATATAGTAAAAAGATTGCCCCTGTTATTATTCCTTAAATAGTAGGAATTACTGTAATTTCACTCCTGTTATTTCAGGAAAATTAAGTTAAGCCGATGGCTACCAGCGATGAAACCCTCCTGCTCCACCTCAACGAGGCCATTGCCACCATCCGCGATAAGGACTCGCTGTTTAAGGTGGTGACGACCAAGCTGCGGCTCATTTTTCCGTTCGACCTCATCGGTATCAACGTTTTTGATGAGCAGGTGCAGCAGAAACGCCTGTTTCTGCGCGACTACTACGGCACCGACGAAGCGCCGCCGCTGTCGCCGGGGGCCGATTATTTCTCGCCCATTGCTGGCTCGCCCCTCGAAAAGCTGGTGGCCGACCCGCGCGTGCAGCAGTTCACGCCGCAGCAGTACCTGGCCGATTATCCGGAGTATGCGGCGTATAAAAAGATGAGCAACCTGGGCATCACCCACCTCACGGCCGTGCCGCTGCATATCGGCGGCCGCCTCACCGGGTTCATGACGCTGGCCTCGCGCCGCACCCCCAACCTCACGGCCGCCGACGAGAAGCTGCTGGAAAAAATAGGCTCCCTGATTGCCGTGGCCGTGTTCAACACCCTCGCTTTTGAGGAAGTGGCCCGCCGCGAGCAGGAGCGCACGCTGCAGCTCAACATCACCAACGCCCTGCTCAGCATTAAGCAGCGTGAGCCGTTGTTCCGGGCCGTGGCCGAGGCCCTGAGCCGGGTGGTACCGTTCGATTATTTCGGCACGCGGGTGCAGCGGGCCGGGCGGCAGGAGCCGTTTGAGGGCTTTGCTGAGTTTTCGCGCGCTCCCGAGGGGCCGGATGCCCCGCTGCTGGCCCTCGACCCCAACCGTCGTCATGGCCTCAACCAGCTCGATGTCGCCGTCATGTACCAGCAGATGAGCGAGCTGCTCGGCAGCGCCGGCCTCTACGCCGATGAGGACTTCCGCGCCCTGGCCCGGCGCTACCCGCTAATGCGCCGCGTGTACGAGGAGTACGGCACGCGGGCGCTGCTCATCGTGCCCATCTGGCAGCGGGCTGATGGGGCGGCCGTGCTCATTCTGGCGTCGGCCAATCCCACGGCCTTCCGGCCCGATGATTTGGCCACGGTGCTGGCCCTGGCCCCCCAGATTGCGCTGGCCCTGGAAAACCTCTTCGCCTTCGAGCAGATGGAGGAGCTGAAGGCCCAGGTCGAGCAGGAGCGTACCTACCTGGTCGACGAAATAAATACCTCGGCGCGCTTCGGGGCCGACTCGGGCACTTTCATTGGCAGCGGGCCGGCTTTGCAGCGCGTGCGGCTGCGCATCAGCCAGGTGGCCCCCACCGATACTACGGTGCTGATATCCGGCGAAACCGGCACCGGCAAGGAGCTGGTGGCCCGCGAGCTGCACAATGCCTCGCCGCGCCACGCCCGCGCCCTCATCAAGCTCAACTGCGCGGCGCTGCCCGCCCAGCTCATCGAAAGCGAATTGTTCGGCCACGAAAAAGGGGCCTTTACGGGAGCCGTAGAGCGCCGCATCGGCAAGTTCGAGCTGGCCAACGGCGGCAGTATTTTCCTGGATGAAATCGGCGAGCTGCCCCTCGACCTGCAGGCCAAGCTGTTGCGGGTGCTGCAGGAAAAAGAGTTCGAGCGCCTGGGCGGCACCAAAGTGCTGCACTCCGATGCCCGCGTGATTGCCGCTACCAACCGCGTGCTGGCCGAGGAGGTAGCCGCCGGCCGCTTCCGGGCCGACCTCTACTACCGCCTCAACGTGTTCCCCATCGAGCTGGCCCCCCTGCGTGAGCGCCGTGAAGACATTGAGCCGCTGCTGCGCCACTTCGTGCAGCGCCTGAGCAAGCGCCTGGGCAAGCCCCTGCGCCAGGTGCGCCCCGCCGACCTGGCTGCCCTGCAGGCCTATGCCTGGCCCGGCAACATCCGCGAGCTGGAGCACGTGCTGGAGCAGGCCATCATCGTGAGCCAAGGGCCGTTTCTGGAATTCGCGGGCTTCGCGGCCGCGCCGCTGGTGCTGGCAGTGGGTAATGTTGTGGTCCCCGGCCTGGCACCCATCAAAACGCTGAAGGAGCAGGAGCGCGACCATATTCTGGCCGCCCTGCAGCGCACCGGTGGGCGGGTGAGCGGCGCGCACGGCGCGGCCCTGCTGCTCGATATCAACCCCAAAACCCTGGAGGCCCGCATGAAGAAGCTGGGCATCCGGCGCACGGTGGGAGTGGAGGCATAATCAGCCGGTAGCGGAAGAGCCGAAAAACTTAAAAAGGGCCGATGCATCCCGCATCGGCCCTTTTTAAGTTTTTAGTTGTCTATGGTCAGGCCCTGCTATTCCTTCACTACGCGCTGCGTCAGCACTTGCTGGGCGGTGGTAACCTGCACGTAGTACACGCCGGCGGGTAGCGTATTAAGGTCGAGCGACTGCTCGGAGAGGGCGGCCGCGTCGGTCAGCTCGGTGTGGGCGCGCACGGCCCCAAATTTATCGAGCAGGCGGATGGAAGCAGCCCCGCGTAGCTTACCGTGCAGCTGCACATGCAGGATGCCGGTAGTAGGGTTGGGGTAGGCCCCGAATACGCCGGCAACCGGTGCCCCGGTGCCATCGGCCAGCAAGTTGTCGGCCAGCAGGCTCGGGCAGCTGCCCAGGCTCACGGTGAGGCTCGCCGGCAGGCCCCGGGCCAGCTGGCGGCTGTAGGGCGTGGCCGTGAGGCGGCGGGTGGCGGCGCTGGCACTCCAGGCCACGGTTACGCTATTGGCGGCCGCGTCGCGGGCCACGATGGTGCCGCCGATGGCCTGCCAGTCGCAGTAGCCGTAGCCGGGGCCCACGCTGTAGGTTTGGGTGAGGGTGCTGCCGCACACCGAGGCCGGGCCGCCAACCGTAGCGGTGGTGGGCTTGAGGCGGTAGTTATAGAAAAAGTCGGCCCCCCGAGGCGCGATGTCGGAATAGATGAACTGCGGAAAGGTGAGCCGGCTGAAATGCACGTCGTGCCCGCGGAAATAATAGGGGTAGAACAGGTGCGGCGCGCCCACGGCGTTGGCGCGGTCGTTGATGGGGTTGCTGCCGTACACCACCGGCAGGTTGAAGCCGGGCACGATGTCGAGAAACGCGAACGGCTTGCTGCTGTAGTAAGGTACCACGGGGTCGTTCACGCTGTGAAACAAGGCCACGGGCACATCGGTAGGCCCTTCGATGTGGTTAGGGTCGACGACGGCTCCGGCGAAGCTGAGCACGGCGTTGGCCTTGCCGCTCACAACCTGGCCGCGAGCATCGGTGCGGTTGTCGCCGATGGCATCGAGCGTGCCCAAATCGGCCAGGCCGTTCACGGCGAAAGTGGAAGCGGGCCGCTCGGCCTCGCGGTCGACGTAGGCATTGTTGCAGGCGATGAAAGCCCCGGCGCTGTGGCCCGAGATAAATACCTGGTTGGGGTCGACGCGGTAGGCGCGGGCGTTGTTGCGGAAGAAGCGCACCGCCGAGCGCCCGTCCTGAAAGGCGCGGTACACGGCGCGCGTGGCCTTGTCGGGGTCCGTCAGGTTCATGCCCAGGCGGTAGTCGATGCTGGCCGTCACGAAGCCGCGCTGGGCAAAGGAGCGGGCCAGGGCCACCATGTCGGCACTGGTGCGGCTGCCATTCACGAAGCCCCCGCCGAAGCAGAAAATGATAACCGGCCGCTGGGAGAGCGTATCGTCCTGGGGCTGGTAGATGTCCATCCGCAGGGTGGTGCGCACGGCCCCGTAGGTCTGCTCATTGGCGAGCTGAAACCCGAGCACGTTCGTGGTGCTCACCTGCGGAATGTCGGTGCTGAACGCTACCCCGGTAGTCGTCGTCACGGCGCGGGTGATGTTACTGCGGTAGCGGTCGGGCAGTGCCTGCGCGTGGGCCGTAGCGGCGGTGGCCAGCGTGAGGCCACAAAGGAATAAGATTGTTTTCATGGGTGGGATTTGGCGTTGGATGAGTGAAAAATGGTTGCCCCGGCCGGCGTTTTGGTTGGGTTTTTTTAATCGAATGGTCAGCTCAATAAATAACGCATGCAAAAATGCCGGCTGAATATATTGGCAATTTCAAACTATATATTGAAATATCAAAGAAAAATGTTCGGCATGCCTACCTTTTATGTTCGGCATGCCTAATTTTTTCATGCTGCTACCGGCCGCCAGCAACACCGCCAGCAACCGGCCGATATAGGCGACTAGCCAGGGGCAGGAGTTCGTGGACGGAGCCAAAGACGGGGTATTGAATCGGCCAGGCGGCCAAAAACGACTGCCGGGCCGGAGTACACGTACAGACCGAAGCCGTTTCATTCGGCAATCTTCCTCAGCATGGCCAACACCCTCAAGCACACCGACCCCGAAACCAGGCGGGACGAAAGGAAAAACGAAACCAAGGGGAAAGACAAGCCCTCGGGCAAAACCGTTAAAATGCAGAAGAAATAGCCCCGGCTAAAAACCTGGAAAGGCCCGCAGCACCTCGTGTTTTTGTCCTTATCCAAATCTTCCGTGGTCCTTCCAGACGTTGTTCCACGCAGTGTCGCGCAGTGTTTTCAATGAACGACACGGCGGAACACGGCGGTTTAACACTGCGCGACACTGCGTGAAAGCTTCCTGACTGCCGCTAGAAAAGATTTGGGTAAGGACAAGAGCACCTCGTGTTGCGGGCTTTTTGCGTTGATAAGCAGCTGGGGCTGCCGCCGGCCCATGTCCGTTGGCAGGGGAGGGGGGGGCCAAGGCAGCATCGACAAAAGAAAAACCCTGAACGTCACGTTTTCGGAAAAAATGCGTGCCCCCATCTCTACAAGTTCTTTATCTATCGCCTATCTTAGTGCTATGAAGCAAGGGATTAAGCAAGTAAAAGCATTGCGCGGCCGGGCACTGTGGCTGGCCCTGGCGCTGCCGGCGCTCGTGCCCGTGGCCCGCGCCCAGGCCCAGCGCGCCCCGCGCCCCGACACTACCACCCAGGCCCTGCCGGCCCTGCTGGGCGACACCGTGCGCGTGCGTCTCGAGCTGCAGCCCGACTCGCTGGTGGCCGTGCCCGTGCCGTTAGTCGACTCGGCCCGGCTGGAGTGGCTGCGCACGCCGCCCACCATGCGCGACCTGGTGTGCGACCGCGTGGGCTGCTTCGAAACTGAGGTGCCGCATCAGTTCAACAACTCGGTGATGGCCTACGTGACCCTGTTCACGGCCCGCAACCGCAGCTACCTGCAGCGCGTGCTGGAGCGCGAAAACCTGTACTTTCCGATTTTTGAGAAATACCTGGCCCAGTACAACCTGCCGACGGATTTGAAATACCTGGCCGTGGTAGAATCGGCCCTGATTCCGACGGCCAAGTCGCCGGTGGGGGCCACCGGCCTGTGGCAGTTTATGGGCCCCACCGCCGGCGACCTGCGCCTGAAGCGCGACGAGTGGATTGACGAGCGCATGGCTCCCGAAAAGGCCACCGAGGCCGCCTGCAAGCACCTGCGCTACCTCTATGGCATTTTCCACGACTGGGAGCTGGTGCTGGCCGCCTACAACTGGGGCGCGGGCAGCGTGCAGCGCGTGATGCGCCGCACCGGCAAAAAAACATTCTGGGACCTGTACCCGCACATGCCGGCCGAAACGCGCAACTACGTGCCCACCTTCACGGCCATCATGTACAGCATGAAGTACGCCGAAGCCCACGGCCTGCGCACGCCCTCGCTGCGCTACCAGTACTCGGAGACGATGGACACGCTGGGCTTGCGCGGCCACGCCTTCGACCTGCGCCGCCTGAGCCAGGCCTGCGGCTACTCCGATTCGCTTTACCTCACCCGCTTCAATCCGGAATTGCGCCGCGCCGCGCTACCAGCTGGCTACCGGCCCTACGTGGTGCGCTTTCCGGCCGCCGCCGCCGAGCACCTCGGCGATGTAGACCGCGCCACGCTGCTGGCCTACTGCGAGCCCGCCGCCGAGCTGCCCCGCCCGCTCACTTGCCTGCCGCCTCGCCTGGAGGGCGTGGAGCCCTGGCCCAGCCGCAGCCTGCTGGCCGCCACCGCCGGCCCCCGTGCCGCCGCCGAAACCAGTGCCCCACGCTTCCGGCGGGTGGCGCACATCGTGCGCCGGGGCGAAACCGTGGCAAGCCTGGCCGAGCGGTTCGAGGTGAGCCCCGCCCAGCTGCGCCGCTGGAACGAGCTGCCTAAAAAACGTCCCCTGAAACCCGGCCGCGAGCTGTTGGTATTCGTGCCGCTGCCCGCTGCGGCCGCATCGCGGACCCCTGCCCGCGCAGCCGTGCCCGTGCCCGAAACCGTGGTGCTGGTAGCTGCCACCGCCGCCCCGGTGGTGAATGAAGAAGCCCTGGCCCGCCGCGAGCAGGCCAATGCCAACGCCCGCGAAGTGGCCCGCCTGCAGGAGCTGATGAAGCAGGAGAAGCAGCAGGAGCTGCGCCTCGTGGCCATCCGGCAGCGCCAGGCCATGCAGCAGGCGGCGGCCGAAGCGCAGGCCCGCGCCGCCGCCCGCCAGCTGGCCCGCGAAACCGCCAAAGCCGACGCCCGCGAAGCTGCCAAAACCGAAGCGCGTGCCCAAACCGCCGCGCCGCCCGCTACTGTTGCTGAAAGCAGCGCGGCCAAAACCCGGGCTGCCGAAAGCAAGCGGGACGGCACCCGCGAAGCCGTCGCCGCGTCAGTTACTTCTGATACCGACGAAGCTCCCGCCCTGAAATCGACCGAAGGCGTATACACCGTGCGCCGGGGCGATTACCTCACTAAACTTGCCCGTGAGCGTGGCCTGAGCGTGGCCCAGCTGGTAGCCTGGAACAAGCTGGAGTCGGAAACCGTGGTGCCCGGGCAGAAGCTGGTTTTCCAAACCCCGACTGCTGATGAAGCTGATGCTGCGCCGGCTGCTTCTAAAAAGCCGCGCCGTGAAACGGTCGCAACCCGTCCGGAGGCGGCCAGAACGACGCTGGCTTCGGCCCGCACCGGCCACCGCGCCGAGCTGGATACTGCCGCCCCCCAGGTGCATCGCGTGCAGCAGGGCGACACGCTGTTCAACATTTCGCGGCGCTTCAACGTGAGCGTGCAGGTGCTGCGCGAGCTCAACCACCTGAAAACCGACGAGGTGAAGCTGGGCCAGAAGCTGCTCGTACCGCAGAGCTAGCGGGGGCATTTGCCAGCCGCCGGCCAGAAGTAAACGCGGCATTGCCGCGCATTTGGCGCTAATTTCGCCCGACACGGCCGCGCTGCCTTGCGCGGCCGTTGCTATTTCCGAAGAATTCCCGATGCTCAAGATAAACAAGCAAGACGCCCTGAACTACCACTCGCAGGAGCCCGCCGGCAAGCTCGAAGTGGTGCCTACCAAGCCCATGAGTACCCAGCTCGACCTGGCCCTGGCCTACTCGCCGGGCGTGGCCGAGCCCTGCAAAGCCATTGCCGCCAACCCCGACGACGTGTACAAGTACACCGCCAAGGGCAACCTGGTGGCCGTGATTTCGAACGGCACCGCCGTGCTGGGCCTGGGCAACATCGGGCCGGCGGCCAGCAAGCCGGTGATGGAGGGCAAGGGCGTGCTATTCAAGAAGTTCGCGGGTATCGACTGCTTCGATATTGAGATTGATGCCACCGACCCCGACGAGTTTATTCGCATCGTGAAATCGTTGGAGCCCACGTTCGGCGGCATCAACCTGGAGGATATCAAGGCCCCGGAGTGCTTCCGCATCGAGACCGAGCTGCGCGAGAAAATGAACATTCCGCTGATGCACGACGACCAGCACGGCACGGCCATCATCACCTCGGCGGCGCTGCTGAACGCGCTGGAAGTGGTGGGCAAGAAGATTGACGAAGTGAAGCTGGTGGTGAGCGGGGCGGGGGCGGCGGCCGTGTCGTGCCTGCGCCTGTACTTGGCGCTGGGCCTGAATAAGGACAACGTGGGGGTGTTTGACAAAGACGGTGTTATCAACGCGCAGCGTACCGATTTGGCGCCTATTCAGATGCAGTTTGCCACCCGCCGTCCCGTGACCACGCTGGAAGAAGCCATGACCGGGGCCGACGTGTTCCTGGGCCTGTCGGCGGCCAACGTGCTGCCCGCCGGCCTGCTGCTGCTCATGGCCGACAACCCCATCGTGTTCGCCCTGGCCAACCCCGACCCGGAAATCAGCTACCAGGTAGCCATGGCCACCCGCGACGACCTCGTGATGGCCACCGGCCGCAGCGACCACCCCAACCAGGTGAACAACGTGCTGGGTTTCCCCTACATTTTTCGGGGCGCGCTCGACGTGCGCGCCACCGAAATCAACGAAGCCATGAAGCTGGCCGCCGTGCGCGCCCTGGCCGAACTGAGCAAAGAGCCCGTGCCCGAGATGGTGAACAAGGCCTACGGCGACAACACGCTGGCTTTCGGCCGCAACTATCTGATTCCAAAGCCACTCGACCCGCGCCTGATTACGACCATCAGCCCGGCGGTGGCGCGCGCTGCGATGGAAAGCGGCGTGGCCCGCCTACCCATCGCCGACTGGACGGCCTACGAAGACCAGCTCCGTGCCCGCCTCGGTGTGAACCAGAAGCTGATGAACCGCCTCACTTCGGCCGCCCGCGCCAACCCCAAGCGCGTGGTGTTTGCCGAGGCCGACACCTACAAAATCCTCAAGGCCGCCCAGATTTTGCTGGACGAGGGCATCTGCAAACCCATTTTGTTGGGGCCGCAGGAGAAAATCGAAGCCATTGCCCGCGAAAACAGCCTCGACCTCGACGGCTGCGAAATCATCAACATTCTGAAGCAGGACGCCAAGCGCGACGAGTACGCTGCCCTCCTGTATCAGAAGCGCCAGCGCCGGGGCATGACCCTCTACGAAGGCCGCCGCCTGATGCGCGAGCGCAACTACTACGCCGCCATGATGGTGGAAACCGGCGAGGCCGACGCCTGCATCACCGGTCTCACCAAGGATTACGGCAAGAGCATTATCCCGTCGCTGCAAGTCATTGGCACCGAGGATGGCGTGCGACGCGTGTCGTCGATGTACATCATTCAGCACAAAAAGGGTCCGTATTTCTTCGCCGATACCACGGTGAACATCAACCCGACGGCCGAGGAAATGGTCGAGATTATCGGCCTCACGGCGCGGGCCGTGCGCTTCTTCGACGCGGTGCCGCGCGTGGCGGTTATCAGCTACTCCAACTTTGGCTCGAACGCCGGGCCGCTACCCGAGAAAACCCGCCGCGCCACCGAGCTGGCCAAGGCCCGCTTCCCCGACCTGCTCATCGACGTCGAGATGCAGGCCAACGTGGCCCTGAGCCCCGCGCTGCTGCAGGAGCACTACGGCTTCTCGCCGCTGGCCGAAAAAGGGGCCAACACCCTGATTTTCCCCAACGTGGAATCGGGCAACATTGCCTACAAGGTGCTCCAGGAAATCAGCGGCACCGAGGTGATTGGGCCGGTGCTGATGGGCATGCGCAAGCCGGTGCACATCCTGCAGTTGGGCGCGAGCGTGCGCGACATCGTGAACATGGCCGCCATCGCGGTGGTCGACGCGCAGATGGAGGGCAAAGCACTATAGCCGCGTACCCCGAAGCTCCCGCTTCGGCCCGTGAGAAGGGATTGGCAGAGGGGGCCGTGCCCCGTGGGGACTATTGACGGGATTCCGGCCCTGCTCCGGGCTCGCTGTTGCACACATAATCTTCAAACGATTCCCTGATGCGGCAGTGAGGCCGTGGTGCCGGCCATGAATGGGCCGGTGGATGTTGGTGTGAGAATATGCGCCCGATAGGAAAATGCTTAAGCAATAACGTTTTAGAGCGGTCGTAATTTTTCGTCCCGTTGTGGCGAGCAATCCAGGAATTATCGGGAAGTGCTCAGCGTTCCGATGGGAACAGATTCATACCAAAAAAATCACGGTTTCTGCGGGGCTAAACGTAACTGCCATACTGTAAAGCTGCCGACCCGGGTGACCAGATGCGCCAGATAAGGCTGTAGTCGCGGGTCGTGTGCGAGCGTGGTATCGTTCGTGTACAGGTATTGCGCCCCTTGGGCGACGCAGTCTGTCAGGTACGTTTTTCCCTGTTTAGTGCGTCCCCACAACTGGTCGGAGTGGTCAAATCCGAAACCCTTCTTGTGGAGAAAATAAAAATCGATGCAGCCCGAATCGTCCGGCCCCACCAAGCAGCGCGCCCCGATGGGGGTAGCCGCCTCCAGTTTCGCCCGGCTGGCGGCGTTATACAACTCCGGGGTATCCTGGTTTTGCCGTATCCAGCGCACCCATACGATGCGGGATACGGCCCACACCGGCTGGAAAAGCAGTGCCACCAGCAGCAGATACCGAGCACGCGGAAAACGCTGCAGCCAGGCAGCCCCCCACACGGCCAGTAATAATAAAACCGGGAGCAGGGGCAGCAGGTAATAGCCATGGTGCTGCATCTGACTGAGCTCGATGAGGTAGTAAGCGAGTAAGGCCGCACCCCAGGCCAGGCCGGGTGCAAACCAGGGATGCCGCAAGGGAGCGTGCCGTAGCACCCGCCACAGGCCCACGCCGAACAAGACGATGGCTCCGTATCCTAACAAGGTTTCGGGCAGGTCGGAAATCAGGTTGTGCTGCATAACCCGCAGGCCTGCGCCCAGGTCGGGCGCAGGGCGCGTTTCCAGGCCGAAATCGGCCAGCCCCGATACGGTAATCAGATGCAGGGCATAGGCATACCACGCCAGGGTGACTCCAACGGACACTACCGCATAGAGCCCCAACTGGACTATTTCGCTCTTCGTAAACCGGTGGTTCCACAGGTCGCGCAGCACGAACACGGCAATGGGAAAGCCCACGACCAAGAACTGCAGCTTGGTCAGGCCTCCCAAAGTAACGGCAGCCAAGCTCAAGGCCAAAACGCTACTCCGCCGATTATCACGCCACTGCCCGAACCAAAACAGGCCCGCCAACGAGGCGGTCAGGGCCAAAATATCGGGCAAGGCATTAATGCCGTGGTAGAAAATTTCCGGGCTCCAGGACAGCCCCCAGGCACCGATGGCACCGAGCCAGGCAGCCCCGCTAATCTGCTTGGCCAGGCAATAAAAGGCCACGACACCGAGCATGTAAATAACCCAGTTTATGATGCGGGGCAGGTACTCGTGGAAGCCGAACACGTGGTAGCTGCTCGCCACAAGCCACTCATACGACGGAAACTGCATGCCCGTCACGCCATCGGTCGCGTTGCGGCGGTCCACGCGCGGCCGCAGAATATTCATGTCTTCCTCGTAGAAATTACGGGCGACAGCCATGGTGTTGGACTGCCGCCATAGATGAATGCTCACCGGAGGCAAATGAAAAAAAGGGGCGTGTAGGCAAAAGTTTAACCCAATTAGTAGCGGCCAAAACCAACGGGGTAGCTGCTCTCGGGACATGATGCGTTGTATGCTCATGAAATAACGGGCTTCGTGCCGTCAACCGCTGCTCTGGATGATGAAGAACAGTAGGCGGAAAGCGGTAAAGTATTAGACAATAGTGGGGGTGTGGGAATCTGAGGTGGTCGGACTGATAAAGAGTGCTTGGCTGATTTGCAGCAGTGTGCAGCTCCTGGCCAGCAACGCCAGCACCTCCCGTTCCCGCGAACTCAGCGAAGCAGCGGGCGCCGGTAGGGGGAGCGCCGGTTGCCCGAAATGGGAGGCCGCCAAGCGCTGCTGAATATACGTGCTGCTGTGCAGCAGCAGACGCACCGCATCCAGAATCTGGGCCGACTGCTGAGGGTCGGTCAGCTGGCTGACCTGGGCTTGCAACTCCAAATCGGAACACGCGTGGAGCTGGCGGCGAATTTGCAGCAGGTCGTGCAGGGAATTATCGCCAACACGGGTGGGGTTGGGGGAAGTGGCAATCATGGTAGTGATTGATAGTGGGAAGGATGGGATAAAGGTACAACCGCCAAATAGCTTACGGTTGGGCATTGGCAGGTATTCTCTTTGTTTCACCCAGAAAATTTGCCTGAAAAGCCAGTAGATTTGGGAGATGAAAACCTACGAACCGGTGTTAGCCCCGCAGCTTTTCGCTTCTCTCTTTTCCCTGCTCTATGATTGCCTACCTCGACGGTAAACTCGCTTACAAAGACGCCACCCTCGCCATTGTCGACATTCTCGGCGTGGGCTACGAAGTCCGGATTTCGCTGGCCACCTACTCGAAGCTGCCGGCCGAGGGCGCGGCCACCAAAATCTACACCTACCAGCACATTAAGGAAGACGGGCAGACGCTCTACGGCTTTCTGGACCCCAGCGAGAAGGCCCTGTTCATGCAGCTGATTTCGGTGTCGGGCATCGGGCCGGGCACGGGCATCGTGATGGTGAGCAGCCTGAGCGTGGGCGAAATCCGCGAGGCCATCGTGAGCGAGAACGTGCGGGCCATTCAGGCCATCAAGGGCGTGGGGCCGAAAACCGCCCAGCGCGTGATTCTTGAGCTCAAAGACAAGTTTCGTAAGGACGAGCTGCTGGCCAAGGCCGGCGTGGATACCGTGCCGCTGGCCCGCCAGCACAATACGCGCCGCGCCGAAGCGTTGCAGGCCCTGGTGACCCTGGGCTTCGCGCGCGCTGCTGCCGAGAAGCTGCTGGACCAGATTCAGCACAAGCACGGCGGCGAGTTGACCGTGGAGGAATTGATTAAGTTTGCTTTGAAGTCGCACTGATTGACGTTTTAAGTTTTAAGGGTTGGGGGTTGAGTGGTATCATTTAGTCTGGACCGTCATGCTGCTACACGCGGACGCCAGATGAAGTATGACGGTCTTTTTCGTCTGACTATCGGCCGGCAGCTTTGGCTAAACGCAACCCTCAAAACGCAACCCTCAACCCTTCTTTTGTTTTCTGTTTGAAATCTGGTCAGAAGTTACTTCCCGCCTCGGTAGTTATCATGGCGTCGTTGCTGGCGTGGTGGGCTCCGGCTGCGCCGTTGGCGGGGGCACGCCTGAGCCGGGCGTGGCTGCGCGCCCAGCGCACCCTGGCCCTGGATACCCCCCGCACCGATACGTTGGGACCGTACCGGCCCAGCCGCCGCCCCCGCGTGCGGCTGCGCGACCGGCCCGGCAGCCCCCTGGGCCAGACGCGGCGCGAGTCGCCGCTGGTGCTGCCGCTGCCCAAAACCGTGAAGCTGAACGTGGCCGTCGACGACAGCCTGAAGCAGTTCGACGTGCAGGAGAAGGTTGGCAAGGAAGTCGACTACCGCGACCCGAGCGTGGTGAGCTACAAGCAGTACGAGGAGTTCCAGCGCCGCCAGGCCATCGGCGACTACTACCGCCAGAAGGCCAAGGGCGGCATTACGGGCGCGCCGGCCGCGCCCGGCACGCCCCAGGCCCAGCGCCTGATTCCCAAGATTTACCTCGGGCCTATCGCCAACCGCATTTTCGGGGGCAGCTACGTCGATATCCGGCCGGCGGGCGCGGTTACGCTCAAGTTCGGGGCGCGCTTCAACCGCAACGAGAACCCGGCCCTGACCCTGCGCCAGCAGAGCGTGGGCGACTTTTTGTTCGAGCAGAACATCAACGTGAACCTGACCGGGCAGATTGGCACCCGGCTCAAGCTGGTGTTCAACTACGACACCAAGGCTTCGTTCGACTTCGACAACCAGATGAAGTTCGACTTCGCGGGCGACGACAACGACATCGTGCGCAAGGTGGACCTGGGCAACGTGAGCCTGCCGCTGGGCAACTCGCTGGTGCAGGGCGGTCAGAACCTGTTCGGGGTGAAAACCCAGCTCCAGTTTGGCAAGCTGGGCGTGACGGCCGTGGCCGCCACCGTGCGCGGCACCGCCGACGAGGTGCGCATCCAGAACGGGGCCCAGAGCCGGCAGTACGAGTTGAAAGCCAGCCAGTACGAGCGCGACCGCCACTTCTTCCTGTCGCAGTATTTCCGCGAGCGCTACGACCAGGCCCTGCGCAACCTGCCTACCATCCAGAGCGGCGTGAGCATCACGCGCCTGGAGGTGTACGTGACCAACGACAACCGCACCACCGAAACCCTGCGCAACGTGGTGACGCTGATGGACCTGGCCGAGCCGCTGCGCCCATACCGGAACGAGTTTCTGCCCCTGCGCCCCGCCAATGCCCAAACCCCGGCCGAAAACGCGGCCAACCGCGAATACGCGGCGCTACTGGCCGGCGGTACCGCCGGCCGCGACAACCTGCAGGTCGATGGGTTTTTGCAGAGCCTGAACCCGGGCCTGGCCAAAAACGTGGATTTTGAGCGGGTGCGGGCCCGCAAGCTCGACAACCGCGAGTTCACCTTCAACGCCCAGCTCGGCTACCTGAGCCTGAACACGCCCCTGCTGCCCGACCAGGTGCTGGGCGTGAGCTACACTTACCTCTACAACGGCAAAACCTACAAAGTAGGGGAGACGTCGGACGACTACGGTTCGCTGCCCGCCGACCAGGTGGTGTTTCTGAAAATGCTGCGGGCCAGCAACCCCGGCGTGGGCACTCTGCCCACGAGCCGCCCCGACCCGTCGACCCCGGGTACTACTACCCGCAACACCCCAACCTGGGATTTGATGATGAAAAACATCTATCCCCTGAACGCCTCGCAGCTGAGCCGCGACAATTTCCAGCTGCAAATTATTTATAAGGACGACGCGACGGGCGTCGATTTGGTGTCGCTGAAGGAAGGTGCCCGGCTGCAAAACCGCCCGCTGATTGAGGTGCTCAACCTCGACCACGTGAACCCGAACAACGACCGTAACCCGGACGGCAACTTCGACTTTTTCCCGGGTATCACGATTGACCCCGAGCTGGGCAAAATCATCTTCCCCAACGTGCAGCCCTTCGGCTCCTACCTGCGCACGCAGTTCGACACGGCCGGCGTGAGCGGCCCCGCCGAACGGCTGCTGCTGCAAAAGTACGTGTACTCGGAGCTGTATACCCAGACCCAGAGCGACGCCCAGCAGCGCCAGGAGAAGGACAAGTTTTTCCTGCGCGGGCGCTTTCAGGGTGGGGCGAGCTCCGACGAGATTAACCTGCCCGGCATTGGCATCGCGCAGGGCTCGGTGCGGGTGCGCTCGGGCTCGACGCTGCTCACGGAGGGCACCGACTACCAGGTGTTCTACGACCAGGCCAAGGTGAAAATCCTGAACCCGGCCTACCTGAACTCGGCCAACGAGCTGCGGGTGGAATTCGAGAAAAATGCCCTGGTGCAGGTGCAGCCCCGCAAGCTGCTGGGGGCCCGCCTCGACTACCGCCTCAGCAACGACGTGACCCTGGGCGCGACGGCCCTGCACCTGCTGGAGAACCAGGCCCCGGGCATCAACCGCGTGAACGTGGGCGACGAGCCCGGCAACAACACCATCGTGGGCCTGGATGGCAGCATCCGGAAGGACAGCCGGGTGCTGACCAAGTACCTGGATATGCTGCCGTTCGTGTCGACCAAGGAGATTTCGACCATTGCCTTCAGCGGGGAGTTTGCCAAGCTGCTGCCGGGCCGCTCGCAGCTGGGCAACGGCGAAAACGGGGTGAGCTACATCGACGACTTCGAGAACGCGCGCACGCCCTACACCCTGGGCGGCCTGGCCAGCATTCCGGCCTGGCGCCTGGCCAGCACGCCGCTGCCCATTGGCGGCAGCACCGCCGTGGGCCTGCAATACGCCTACCAGCGCGCCCGCCTGGCCTGGTACACCATCGACCAGAGCTACTACACCGGCGGCCCCAACGTGCCGGGCAACATCGGCGCGGCCGACCTCACCAACCACTACGTGCGCGGGGTGAAGCGCGACGAGGTGTTCCCCAACAAGGACCTGGGCTCGACCGGCAACGGCTACGAATACACCTTCGACATGGCCTACTACCCCAGGGAGCGGGGGGCCTACAACTACAACCCGACCGTCGACAACACCGGCAAATTCTTCTCCGGTACGGAGGCCACAGATACCGGTCTGAAGAACAAGTTCGGTGGCATCAGCCGGGCCATCACCTTCGATACCGACTTCGACAACGCCAACATCGAGTACCTGGAGTTCTGGATGATGGACCCGTTCATCAACACGCCTAATGGTAAAGTAGAAGACCCCGATTCATCCATACCATCCAAGCCTAACACTACCGGCGGCGATTTCATCATCAACCTGGGCAACGTGAGCGAGGACGTGCTGAAGGACCAGAACCAGCACGAGTTCGAGAACGGCCTGCCCGTGCCCGGCCAGGACAGCACCGGCCAGACCCGCCGCACGCCCTTTGGCCTCGTGACGCGCCAGCAGTTCCTCACCGATGCCTTTAATGCCGCCCCCGGAGCCCGCGCGGCCCAGGATGTGGGCCTCGACGGCCTGGGCGACGACAACGAGCGCCGGCAGACGAGCTACGGTCCCGCCTACGTGGGCCTGCCCGACCCCTCGGCCGACAACTTCCGCCACCACCTCGACCCCAGCTACGACGCGGCCAACACCAAGCTGCTGGGCCGCTATAAGAACTACAACGGCTACGACGGCAACTCGGCCGAGAACAGCCGGCTGAGCTCGACGGCCTACCCCGACAAGGAGGACCTGAACCGCGACAACGTGGTGCAGGACGTGGAGCGCTACTACGAGTACAAGATGAGCCTGAAGCCCGGCGGCCTCGACATCGGCTCGAACTACATCATCGACAAGGTGGTTGCCAAAATTGGGACTGACGACGTGAACTGGTACCAGTTCCGGATTCCGATTCGGGAGCGGTACACTGCTATTCGCGGGGCTACCCAGCCGTTCGGCTTCAAGTCCATCCGCTTCCTGCGCATGTACATGACCGGCTGGCAGGAGCCCGTGGTGGTGCGCCTGGTGCAGCCGCAGTTCGTGGCCAACCAGTGGCGCCGCTTCATCTACCCGCTCGTCGATTCGCGCCAGGGCAACGTGCCGCCGCAGGGCACCCTCGCCGATGCCCGGTCGTTCAATATCTCGACGGTGAGCGTGGAGGAAAACGGCGTGGCCGCCGGTGGGGGCATCCCGTACGTGTCGCCGCCCGGCATCAAGCGCGACCAGGAGTACGGCAGCAGCAGCACCTCGCGCCTGCAAAACGAGCAGAGCCTGCGCCTGGCGGTGGTGGACCTGCGCGACGGCTTTGCCAAGGGCGCGTACAAGAACATCACCATCAACCTGCTGCGCTACAAGCGCCTGCGCCTGTATTTGCACGGCGACTCTGATGACCCCACCACGCTGGATGGTGAAACCCGCGCCTTCCTGCGCATCGGCACCGACTACACCCAGAACTACTACGAGTACTCGCTGCCGCTGAAGCTGACAAAGAATGGCACCTCACCCGACGAGGTGTGGCCCCTGGAAAACCGCATCGACGTATCCTTTCAGGATTTCATCGATGCCAAGGCCCGGCGCAACCAGCAGCCCGGCGGCCTGAACCTGCTCACGCCCTTCACCGTGAACCTGCCCAACGGGGCCAGCATTACGGTAGTAGGCAACCCCGACTTCTCGGCCGTGCAGGGCGTGCTGCTGGGGATTCTGAACCCCACCGGCGGCTCCGACGCGTCGGCCTCGCCCAAAACCGTGAACCTGTGGGCCGATGAGTTCCGGGTGTTCGACTTCGAGCAGCAGGCTGGCTACGCCGCCACCGCCCGCCTGAACGTGAAGCTGGCCGACGTGGCCAACGTGACGGCCACTGGCAGCTTCACCAGCGTGGGCTTCGGCGGCCTGCAGGACAAGGTGCAGCAGCGCTCGGTTGACGACGTGTTTCGGGGCGATTTGAACACCACCGTGGCCGTGGATAAGTTTCTGCCGCCCCAGCTGGGCCTGCGCGTGCCGGTGCTGCTGCAGGTGGGCCGCGAGAGCCGCTCGCCCCTCTACGACCCGCTCGACCCCGATACCAAGCTGGAGCAGAGCCTGCAGAAGTTTAAGAACCCGACTACCGGGGAGATAAATACCGCCGCCCAGGCCGAGTACCGCAAGAAGGTTATCGACCAGACCACCAGCCGCAGCATCTCGGTGCTGAACGTGCGCAAGGAGCGCGCCCTGCCCAAGCCCGGGGCCACGCCCGGCGTGCCCAAGCCCTGGGACGTGGAAAACCTGGCCCTGAGCTTCTCCCTCACCGACCGCCTGCACTCCGACATCCGCACCGACCGCGACTACACCAAGGCCTACACCGCCGCCGTGGCCTACGTGTACCAGACCACGCCCAAAAACTACGAGCCTTTCGCCGGCTTCAAGGCGCTGGATAACCCGTATTTGAAGATTTTCCAGCAGATTAACTTCACGCCGCTGCCCTCGCGCTTCTCGTTCCGCACCGACATCGACCGACGCTACAACGAGCGGTTCCTGCAGCGCGTGCTGAACCCGGGCGAGCTGCCCAGCTCGGCCGGCATCGCGCCCATCATCCAGAAGTCGTTCTATATCAGCCGCATCTACGACCTGAAGTGGGACTTCACCAAGAGCCTGATTTTCGACTACACCGCCAACAACCGGGGCGTGGTCGACGAGGGCCGGGGCCGCTCCATCGGCGTGAGCCAGGACGCTATCAACAACCGCAACGACTTGCAGAACAACCTGCTGCGCGGCGGCCGCACCGTCAACTTCAACCAGGTGGCGGCGCTGACCTACCGCCTGCCGCTCGACAAGTTCCCGCTCACCGACTGGCTGAGCGCCGATGCCCGCTACGCGGCCACCTACAACTGGCAGGCGTCGTCGGCCTCGCTGCGCGCGCCCCTCAATCCGGTGCCCAACGGCAATCCCGAGCACGATACCGCCACCGTGAACCTGAACCTGGGCAATACCGTGCAGAACAACGCCGAGTTCAGCGCCAACGGTAAGATTGACCTGGTGAAGCTCTACAACAAGGTGAAGTTTCTCAATATCATCAACAACGCCCCGGCTCCCACCGGCCGGCCCCGCAGCGTGGCCACCGACCTGCTGAATCCCGGCCGCCCCGACGACCCCGAAAGCCGCAACCGCAAGCCCACCGCCGCCGTCGATACCACCCGCGAGAAGTACCGCTTCGTGAAAGCCATTCTGCGCGGCCTGATGACGGCCCGCTCCATCAACTTCACCTACGTGCGGGCCAATGGAACGCTGCTGCCCGGCTACCTGCCCAAAACCGCCCTCTTCGGCTTCGACCGCGGCTTCATGGCCCCGGGCCTGCCCTTCGTCATCGGCAAGCAGTACGAGTTAGAGGACCTGTACAACAAAGCCGCCAGCCACGGCTGGTACACCGAGGAAAGCCAGTACCTGAACACCGCCCTGAGCAACCTACTCACCGAAAACCTGACCCTGCGCACTGCCCTAGAACCAATTCGCGGTTTCAATATTCAGGTCGATGCCCGCCGCCAGCTGGCCCGCAACCAGCAGGCGTACTACCGTCGGCTTGTGAACGAAACTACTCTGGAGCCGACCACCGAAATAGACCCCTACACCGGCCGCTACTTCTTGGCCGAGCACCCGCTGCTGGGCAGCGGCTCGTTCCAGACCTCGACCGTTACCATCCAAACCCTGTTCGGCGACTTCGGGGCCAATGGCGAAACGTCGCGGGCGTTCGACCAATTCGTGAAAAACCGCGCCATTGTGCGCGACAAGCTGCTGGCCGCCAATAAAAACCTGAGCAATCCTGCCAACGGTACCTACAACTTCAACTCGCAGGACGTACTGGTGCAGAGCTTCGTGGATGCCTACCACGGCCGGTCCTCCGATGGCTACACGGCCAAGAAGTTCAACCCGTTCAGCATGCTGCCGCTGCCCAACTGGCGCGTCGACTACAACGGTTTTGCCGACCTGCCGCTCATCAAGCGCTACTTCTCGTCGTTCACGCTCAACCACGCCTACGCCTCCACCTACAGCATCGGCAGCTACAACACCGCCACCAACTACCAGCGCGAGCCAGACTTTACGGATAGGAATGCCCCTTTCCAGCTGAACGCCAACAACCAGTTTGCCCCGTACTATGTGGTGGGCCAGGTGAGCATTGCCGAGCGGCTGGCCCCGCTCATCGGCGTCAATTTCCAGACCGTGAGCCGCGCCACCGGCCGCCTCGAATACCGCACCGACCGCACCGTGGTACTGAACGTGACCAATGCTCAGGTCACCGAGCTCTACACTAACGAAATCGTCATCGGCTTCGGTTACGCCACCAATAGCCTGAAGCTGCCCTTCCGCATCGGCGGCGAGCAGCGCGTGCTCAAAAATAATCTCACCGCCCGCCTCGACCTCAGCATCCGCGACAACATCACCATCCAGCGCAGCATCGACAACGTGGTCGATGCCGGCAACGCCCAGGGTGCCACGCCTTTCGAAGGCCGGGCTATTGCCACCATCACCAACGGCAACAAAACTTTCCAGCTGCGCCCCACCATCGACTACCTGCTCAACACGCGCCTCAACCTGCAGCTCTACTACAGCCAGACCGTGACCACGCCGCGCATCAGCAACGCCTTCCGCAACACCGCCACCGAAGGCGGTGTGCAGCTGCGCTACAGCCTCACGCAGTAGTAGTTAAGCGTTAGAAGTTAAAAGTTAAGAGTGGTTAAGCAAGACATTGGAGGGGCGTTTGGGCCACATGCGATTATTTGGTTCTTACTTTTGAGCACGAACCAAAGGCCCACCCTCCAACTCTTAACTTCTAACTTGTTATGAACCTGCCCGCCACCCTGCACTACACCAAAGACCACGAATGGATTCGCGTTGAAGGCGACGTTGCCTACGTGGGCATCACCGACCACGCGCAGAAAGAGCTGGGCGACATCGTGTACGTCGACATCGACACCCTCGATAAGGAGGTGGCCCAGCACGATGTATTCGGCACCGTGGAAGCCGTGAAAACCGTTTCCGACCTGTTCAGCCCCATCACCGGCACCGTGCTCGAAGTGAACGCGCACCTGGCCGATGCCCCCGAAACCGTGAACTCCGACCCCTACGGCAACGGCTGGATGGTGAAAATCTCCATCGCCAAGCCCGAAGAGCTCGCCGAGCTGCTCACGGCCGAAACTTACGGCGAGCTAGTGGGCGCGTAAATTGTAGCACGGCTTTCGCTTGTGGCCCGCGATGTTTATGCTTTCGCTTATCCCACCCCGGCTGCCGCTGCCCGCCCCGCGCCCCTACGTTGCTTTGCCGCTGCTGTGGGCCGCCGTGGTGCTGGTGCTCACGCTTACCCCTTCCGCCGAAATGCCGTGCACGCCCGTGTGGGAGCTGTTGTCGTTCGACACGGCGGCCCACGCGGGCGTGTTTTTCGTGCTGGCCGGCCTCAGTTGGTTCTCATCGCGCCGGCAGCGCCGCTGGCCCCGGCTGGCCCGGCAGGCCGGGGCGGTGGTGCTCGTGGGCAGCCTGCTGTTCGGCGCCCTTATCGAAGGGTTGCAGATGACCATGCACCTCGGCCGCCACGGCGAGTGGTCGGACCTGCTGAGCGACGGCCTGGGCGCGGCGCTGGCCGTGGGGCTGGCCACCGTTTGGGCCGCCCGCCGCCCGCCCGTAGCCGCCGTCGCCATCCTGCTGGCCTGGGCGGCGGCGCTGTCCGTCCCCGCCCAGGCCCAGAACCGAATGCGCGCCAAACGCACCATCAAAGCACTGGCTTCGCCCAAAATGCACGGCCGGGGCTACGTACTGCAGGGCGAGCATCTCGCCGCTGCCTACCTCCGCCAACGCTTTAAGGAGTTGAAGCTGGAGCCGCTGGTCCCCGACTATACCCAGCCTTTTACGTTGAATGTGAATACTTTTCCGCGTGGGGTAGCGGCCGCCATTCGGGCCGAAGGTGGGGGCAAGGGCTGGGGCTGGCCCACTGGTACGGCCTGCATCGCGGCTCCCAATTCGGCGGCTGGCAACGTGAAGGCCCGCCTGCTGCTACTCGATACGCTGGTATTCACCCAGCCCGCCGTGCGGGCCCGCTACCTGCGTACGCCCTGGCCGCAGCGGGTGCTGCTGCTACGCGCTGCCGACGAGGCCCGCCTGCCCCAGTTGCCCGCCGCCCTGCGCGAGCGCCTCAACACCGCCGCCGCCTGGATGACGGTGGTACCCAGGCTCACGGCCTCGCTGGCCGCCGCGCAGGCCACCCAACCCCGCGTGGAGGTGCTGGCTAGCAAAGTGCCGTTGTGGCTCGATAAAGCTGTTTTCGGCGATACTGCCACCGATATTCCCAAGGGCCGCACCGTGTGGGCTACCGTGCGCGTCGGGGCCCGGCTCCTGCGCGGCTACTCCACCCAGAACCTGGCCGCCGTGGTGCGCGGCACCGTGCGGCCCGATTCCTTCCTGGTCGTATCGGCGCACTACGACCACCTGGGCATGATGGGCCCGCACGTGTACTTCCCCGGGGCCAACGACAATGCCAGCGGCGTGGCTCTGCTACTCGAGCTGGCCGCCCACTACGCCCGCCCCGAAAACCGCCCTGCCTATTCCGTCGTCTTCCTCCTCTTCGGTGCCGAAGAAGCTGGCCTGGTCGGCTCCGAATACTTCGTGAAGCACCCGCTCGTGCCCCTGGACCGCATCAGATTCCTGCTGAATCTCGACCTGCTTGGCACCGGCGAAAAGGGCGCTACCGTCGTCAATGGCCGCGTGTTTGACAGTGCCTACCGCCGCCTCACCGCCCTCAACGACGCGCACCAGTACCTGCCCGCCCTGGCCGCCCGTGGCCGCGCCGCCAACTCCGACCATTTCCCGTTTTCTGAGGCTGGGGTGCCCGCCTTTTTCCTCTACACCCGTGGCGGCAGCGCCGCCTACCACGACGTGAATGACAAGCCCAACGGCTTGTCATTGGCTGGCTTTAGCGGGGCTTACGGGCTGGTGCGCGATTTTCTGAATGAGCTGGGCGCGGCCCCGGCGCAGCGGTAGGGGCGAACCACCTGAACGGTCATGCTGGAGCGTAGTCGAAGCATCTCGCGTGCTATTACCAATTCAATCGTTGAACGATGCGAGCGAGATGCTTCGGCTACGCTCAGCATGACCGTTCAGGTAAATACACATAAAAAAAAAGCGGTAGCCGAACCTGAGTTCGACTACCGCTTTTCGGGACGGGATACTTTTGCGGCTTAGCCTTTGGCTTTCAGCGAGAGCATGATTTGCTTGGCGATGGGCTCCCACTCGGGCTTCTGGCGGTCGGCGCAGTTGAAAGTGCAAATCATCAGCTTGCCCTCTACGTCGGTGAAAAATACCAGGGTATATACTTCGTGGCCCATTTCGGGCTTCATGAACTCGAGGTAGCCAACCTTGCGGTTGTTGATGTTTTTTACGCCGTCGCCGAACCAGGTGGCTTCTTTGTACTGCTTGTGGTAGGTCTTGCCAAACGAGGCGGCGTACACGTCCACCATGTCCTGGTCGGCGTCGTTGTCGCTGTAGTTGAAGGCGAGGCTGATGAGGTTGTTGTTGGTGAAAATAACGCTGGGTCGGCTCTGCGCCTTGGCGTAGGCAAAGTCCATCTGCTGCTCAGTCATTACTTCGAAGCCCTTGGGAATCAGGATTTCGACCCGCTCGCTGAGTACGCGCTTCTTCACCAGCTCAATCTCGGACAATGGCCGAGCGGCTGTCAGGAACAGGCCCAGAATACAAAGGAGTAATGTAGATTTCATACAATTATAAGATGAGGAGGTGAGGGTAGGAAGTTGTTTTCAGATAGCCAATTTAGATACAATATTCAATAATCCAACTTCCTGGTTACAAATATTGCGAATTATTTTTCCCCGGCCAAGTTATGTAACCATTATCAAGTAATAATGCCCTAATAATCGGATGGTTGAATATTTATTTAAAAACGTGCCAGAGCAGGTTTTTGCAGATGGCAATTGCCAGATAAAGCCTGTTTCAGGGCTCGATTTATTGTTCTAATACAATTTTTTGACTTTGCGTTTCGATGAATGGCAGCAAATTCACGGCGAATGATTGCGCTGGTTTTGGGCCGGAGCTGGAGGAAGGCTACAGAATATTATTGAGCTGCTCTTTAATCTTTTCCAGTTCCTCCTTCATGCCCACTACTAGGTGCTGCACGGTGGCGTCGTTGGCCTTGGAGCCGATGGTGTTGATTTCGCGGCCGATTTCCTGGGCCAGAAAGCCCAGTTTCTTGCCCACGGCCTCGTCGGGCTGGTGCACGGCCTGCTCAAAATAGGCCAGGTGAGCAGCCAGGCGTACCTTCTCCTCGGCAATGTCGAGCTTCTCGATGTAGTACAATACTTCCTGCTCGAAGCGGGTGGCGTTGAACTGCTCGTGGCTGGTGAGCTCGGCCAGGTGGCTGGCCAGGCGCTGGCGCACGTGTGCGATGCGGGCCGGGTCGTGGGTGTCGACTGCCGCAAGCTGCTGGCGGATGGTGGCCACGTAGCCCAGAATTTCGGTGGTCAGGGTCTGGCCTTCGTCGTGGCGGAACTGCTGCATGGCGGCCAGCGCCTCGCTGAGCAGCGGCTGCAGCTCGGCCCAGGCGATTTCCTCGGCGGCGGGCTCGGCCTCGCGCAGCTCGGTGGCGCTGGGGATGACGCCGGGCAGGCGCAGGGCGGCCAGCAGGGTGGCCTCGGTGGTGGGCAGGCCCAGGTGCTGGGCCACGGCCTGCAGCTCGTGGTAAGCGGCGAGCAGGGCGTCGCGGCTGAGGGTGGCGGCGGCGCGGGCGGCGGCAGGCCGCACAAAATCGAGGTTTAGGTTGACTTTACCGCGCAGCAGGGCTTTGGTGACGGTGTTGCGGATTTCGAGCTCGTGCGGCAGCAGGAAGCGCGGCAGGCGCAGCGTCAGGTCCATGGTTTTAGAGTTGACGGAGCGAAGCTCGACGGTGGCGGCGTAGGTATCGGTTTCGCGGTGGGCCTGGCCGAAGCCGGTCATAGAAAGGAGCATAGCAGGAGCGGGAAATGAATGCGCCAACAACTGATTGGCCCGGCAATGATACGGCGGCGACCGGCAGGGGCGGGGGCGCACGAGGGCCGTGTGTTATGAAAATGTTATACAACAGACTGAAATACAACAATTCGGAAACGCCCCGGGCAGGGGTGGCACCGTTAGGGGGCCAGAACTTTGCACCCGCAATCAACCCTCTCCAAATTTATGCTTTTGCGTACTCGCTTACCTCATCTATTGCTCCTGCTTGTGCTGCTGCTGGCCGGTGTGCCGGCCAGTTGGGCGCAGGTAACGACCTCCTCCCTGACGGGCAAGGTAACATCGGACAAAGGCGAAGAGCTGATTGGTGTGACCGTGGTGGCCACCAACCTGCCCACCGGCACCAAGCGCGGCACCGGCACCGAGCCCGATGGCCGCTTCACGATTCCGAACCTGGCTCCCGGCGGGCCTTACGAGGTGACCGTCACTTACGTGGGCTTCAAGGAGCAGACCGTGGGCGGCGTGTTTCTGACCCTGGGCAACGCCACCAAGCTGAACTTCGTGCTGGCCACCGAGGCCCAGCAGCTGAACGAAGTAGTGATAGTGGGCAACACCCAGGCCACCAAAACCGGGGCCGGCACCACCGTGGGCCGCGAAGCCCTGCAGCAGCTGCCCACCATTTCGCGCAGCATTCAGGACTTCACGCGCCTCGACCCGCGCAACTCGGGCAACTCGTTTGCCGGCTCCAGCTTCCGCTACAACAACATCACCCTTGATGGCGCCGTGAACAACGACGCCATTGGCTTTTCGCCCTCGCTGGGCGGGCAGAGCGGCACCAGCGGCCTGCCCGGCGGCTCGGCCCGCGCCAATCCCATCTCGCTCGATGCCATTCAGGAAATTCAGGCGTCGGTGGCGCCTTACGATGTGAAGCTGGGCAATTTCACCGGCGGCTCGATTAACGCCGTGACGCGCTCGGGCACCAACGACGTGCACGGCTCGGTGTATGGCTACGGCCGCAACCAGAACGTGACCGGCCGCAGCATCGACGAAAACCGCAGCCGGATTGGCACGGCCTACCACGACTACCAGACTGGTTTCCGGGTAGGCGGGCCGATTATCCAGAACAAGCTGTTCTTCTTCACCAATGCTGAGATTGCCCGCCGCCAGGAGCCGCAGTTCTACGGCGCGGGCACGGCCGGCTCGCCGGTGACGACGGCCCTGGCCCAGCAGATTACCAACAAGCTGCAGAACGCCTACGGCTACAATGTGGGCGAGTACGGCGACTACAACATCCACGCGAACTCGAACAAGGTGTTTGCCCGCCTCGACTGGAACCTGAGCGACAAAACCAGCATCGCGCTGCGCCACAACTACATCAATTCGACGGCGACCAACCTGGAGCGCTCGGGCAGCCTGTTCAAGTTTGGCTCGCAGGACTTCAACCAGCACAACATCCAGAACTCGACGGTGCTGGAGGTGAAGAGCAACTTCAGCAGCCAGTTTGCCAACAACCTGATTCTGGGCTACACCAACATCCACGACTACCGCGACCTGCTGGGCGGCCAGGCCAGCGTGTTCCCGGCCGTGCAGATTAACAACGTGGGCACCGATGCCAGCAAGGCGTACGTGGGCTCGAACCAGATTCTGCTGGGTTCCGACCGCGAGGCCAGCATCTTCAACACCCGCCAGAAGACGTTCGAAATCACCGACAACTTCACGTTTTACAAGGGCGCGCACGCCCTCACGCTGGGCACGCACAACGAGCTCTACCACATCGACTACGGCTTCATCAACTCCTGGAACGGTCGCATCGAGTACAACAACGTGAACGACTTCCTGGCCGACAAGCCGAACCGGATTCGCGGTACCTACAACAACACCGACAACTCCTACTCGAACAACTACAACAACCCCTCGGCGGCGTTCAACATCAACTTCTTCAGCGCCTACCTGCAGGACGAGTGGAACGTGAACGACAAGCTGAAAATCACGCCCGGCGTGCGCTTCGACATTGCCTCGCTGCCCACCAAGCCCGCCCTGAACACCGGCCTGGTGAACAACCCCCAGAACGACGCCAACACGCTGAACAAGACGTACTCACACACGCCCTGGAAGGACCTGGATAACAACTACCTGGGCCAGGTGCAGATTTCGCCGCGCCTGGGCTTCAACTATGACGTGAAGGGCGACGGCTCGGTGGTGCTGCGCGGCGGTACGGGCGTTTTCACGGGCCGGATGCCGTTTGCCTGGATTGGTAACGCCTACTACAACAACGGCGTGAACTTTAACTCGGTGGACGTGAACGGTATTCGGGCTACCAACGGCGGCGCGGGCACGGTGTACACGTTGAACGCGGACCCGAACAAGATTTACAGCCAGCTGCCCAGCTCGGCCTACAACCCCGCCAACCTGAAGGCTGGCACCACGGAAGTGAACCTGATTGACAACGACTTCAAAATGCCGCAGGTGTGGCGCTCGTCGCTGGCCCTCGACTACAAGCTGAAAACCGGCACCCGCTTCTCGGTGGAAGGCCTGTACACCAAAACCTTGCAGGACGTGAAGTTTGAGAATATCAACCTCACCGACAACGTGACTTATCTGGGCCAGGGGCCCACCGAGAGTCCGCGCTACACGGCCCCGGCCGGCGGCAATGCCAAGGTGAACAGCAGCTTCTCGAACGCCTTCTTCCTCACCAACACTACTCAGGGCTACCGCTACCAACTGACCGGCTCGGTGGGCCAGACGATTAACAACCTGATTGATGCTTCGGTGGCCTACACCTACGGCAAGAGCTACGACATCAGCAACGGCATCCGGAACTCGTTCCAGAGCAACTGGGAGCTGAACCCAGCCCTGAACGTGAACAACCCCGCCCTGGCTCTCTCCAATTTCGACCTGCGCCACCGCGTGGTGGCCTCCATCAACCTGCACAAAACCTTCGACCAGCGCTTCACCGGCTACTTCACCTCGGTGCTCACCTACGCCAGCGGCTCGCCCTACACTTGGGTGTACAACAACAACCTGCTCGGCAACGGCCAGCAGAACGTGCAGCTGGCCTACATCCCCAGCGGCCCTTCGGACATCACCTTCGTGACGGCCGTGCCCAAAACCACGACCAACACGGTCGGCTTCGTGACGGATGCTACCGGCGCGCAGTACAACGCTTTCAGCAGCTTCGTGGATGGTGATTCGTACCTGAAAACCCGCCGCGGCCAGTATGCCGAGCGCAACGCCGGCCGCACCCCCTGGAACAACCAGGCCGACGTCCGCTTCATGGTGGAAGCCAAGCTCGGCAACCTGGAGCCCAACGCCGCCGGCGTCACGACTTCGGGTGGCCACACCCTGCAGATTTCGCTCGACCTCATCAACGTAGGCAACCTGCTGAACAAGAGCTGGGGCCGCCAGTACTTCGTGCCTAACACCTTCAACTCGACGCTGGGTACGGGCCTCACGCAGGCCGCCGCCTACGCCAATGGCGCGGGCCAGCTGTCGGGCAGCTACACCTCGGAGTTCAACCGCCCCACCTACACCTACGGCACGCCGGCCACGTATTCCATCGACCAGCTGGCCTCGCGCTGGCAGGGGCAGCTGGGCCTGCGTTACTCGTTCTAGCGCCGCGTCGGCTGCATAACGGCTTCGGCCCCGGTTCCGCACTGCGCGGGGCCGGGGCCGAATTGCATTACATATCTTTGTGTCCTTATTTACAAGATTCTCAATGCTGAAACTACCTCGCCGTCTGAATCCTGACCCTTTGGTAAGTAGCACTGTTGAAATACGGTTTGAACCATTATTAGACCGCAAAGCAGTAATTGGGGCCATTTATTACCAATTGCGCGAACAGTTTCCAAAGTTGGAGCCCATGCTCCCCGGGGATATGCCGGAATCGGTGCGGTCTTCCATTCCCGATTTTGCCTACCGGCCCCAGTTCCGTGCCAGCAACGACCAGTTTATGCTCTATCTGGCTGAACAAAGCCTGACGGTAGGTGTAGTCGGCACATATCCAGGATGGGATAATTTCTCCAGCGTTATTCAACAGGTCTTTGCTGAAATAAAAGCGTTGAACGTTTTTAGTGAAATTCAGCGCATAGGGCTCCGCTACGTCAGCTTTTTTGATGGCAACGCCTTGGCGGGCTTGAAGCTGTCGTTGCAGTTGCCAGGCTACGACGGCAGCCAGCTGCCAAGTAGCGTATTCATGCGCCTGCCAGCTACCGGGTGCGAACACACCTTGCAATTGGCTAATTTCATTGATTACTCGCAGGCCAGCGGACAACCTTCGGAAACAGAACGATTGGGTACTGTTGTCGATATTGATACCATGCCCCAACAGGCCGTTGTTGACTTTTTTGAGCGTCCCTCGTACTGGCTGAACCTGTTACATGAAGCGGAGAAAACGCTTTTCTACAGTTTATTGACCGACGATTTTCTGCTTACCCTGAACCCCGAATACTAATGCGGCAGCTCCAAACATATAACCCCGCACGCTTAGCGGCGGCTTATTCGCCTAACCGGCCCAGTTGGCCGTTAGCTGTCTGGTTGACATTAGTCGTTGGACAGGCTGCAATTGCTAAACCCCAAACGGATAAGCTGCCCGCTGCTCGACTGATGCAATTGGGTGCCCGCTACGTTCCCCAAGCCGTTTCTTATTCAAGTGAAGGCTTTTTGGAGGACGAAGACTTACGGGAAGAAGTCAGTTTGCCGGCAATGCCCAAGCGTCAGTATCTGATAAATATGCGGGTGCAGCAAATCACTAAGGGCCGTTTACGGATGTAATCACCTATGGATTATCCATGGTACGAGCTATTGCCAGCTGCTCATCCGACGTTGGAGCAAGGAGATTTTATTGCAGATTGCCCTATTATCATTCCTCCACAGCAGTTAGCGCCCAATGGCGACTACCAGCCAGTAGTTGAAGAGTTTGATGTGGTGGTGGTTTCACAATCCTGCGATTTGACGCATGCCGGGAAAATAGATAACGTACTGGTCTGCCCGTATTACTCTTTTCAGGAGTACGCCCGAGTGCTGGCGGCTAAACGCAAGGAGGCATTGTCCGCAAAAAATGTTCAACGCTACTTCACGGAGTTGCGCCAAGGATATCAGCCCAACTATCACTTGCTCAATGTTCCGCCTGCCCCCTTTCGAACCCGCAGATTATCTGGTAGTTGATTTTCGTAATGTGTATGCAGTGCATATCTCTTTCTTGCTACACTACATCACTGTCCTGCCGGAGCGGATGCGGGTACTCCCTCCTTACAAAGAGCATTTGTCCCAGGCGTTCGCCCGGTTTTTTATGCGCGTAGGCTTACCGCAGGATTTACCGTCTCTTTCCACTGAGCAAGCGCAGAACTACATTAAATAACGAAGCTCCAACGATTAGGGTCGAGCTGATATGGAGTGAGCACTGCCAAGTTGAAGCATTATTGACGAATACCGTCATTGCTTTTCTTGCTGCAAAACGGGTTTAGCTGATGCGAATATTGCACCTGCCCAAGTGGTACCCGCACCGCTACGACGACCAGGACGGCGACTTCGTGGCCCGGCATGTGGCGGCTATCGCGGCCCACGGCGGCGCGGATGGCGCGGTGCTGTTTGCCACCGTGGCGCGCGGTCCGCTGCCGCATTTGGTCGAGGCGGAGGAGGATTTCAGCGGCCCCGTGCCCACGCTGCGCTACTACTACCGCGCCGCGCCCACCGGCCTGCCGCTGCTGGATAAGCCGCTGAAGCTGCTGCTGTATTTCTGGTGTTTGGGGCGCGGCTACCGGCGGCTGCGGCAGCACTGGGGCGGCCAGCCGCCCGATTTGGTGCATGTGCACGTGCTGCTGCGCACGGGGCTGTTTGCCTGGGCGCTGCGGGCGTTGCGCGGCATCCCATTCATCATCACCGAGCACTGGACGCTGTACTTGCCCGAGCGGGCGGGCGGCATCGGCGGGCTGCGGCGAGGGCTGACGCGGGCAGTGGTGCACCGGGCGGCGGCACTGCATACCGTATCGGACGGGTTGCGGCGGGCCATGGCCGCGCTGGGCTTTGTCAATCCGCGCTCGGTAGTGATTGCCAACGTGGTCGATACCGAGCTGTTCCGGCCCATTCACCCATTCGCTCATTCACCCATTCGCCCCTTGACCTTGCTGCACGTGTCGGCATTCCACGATAAGGTGAAGAATATTTCCGGCGTGCTGCGGGTGGTGGCCCGGCTGCGAACCACCTGGCCCGGCCTGCGCTTGCGCATCGCCGGCTACGGCCCCGACGAGGCCGCTCTGCATACCTGTGCCGCCGAGCTGGGCTTGCTGGCCGATGGCACGGTGGTCTTCTTGGGTAAGCTACCGCACGCGGCGGTGGCAGCCGAAATGGCGGCCGCTACCGCGCTGGTGTCATTCAGCCGGGCCGAGACGTTTGGCTGCGTGCTGCTGGAGGCCCGGGCCAGCGGCTGCCCGGTGGTGGCCACCCGCACCGGTGGCGTGCCCGAGCTATTCCAGCCCGAAAATGCCTTCGGCCTGCTGGTGAACCCCGACGACGAAGCTGCGCTGGAGGCCGCGCTGCGGCAGGTGCTGGCGGGCTCCGTGCGGTTCGACCCGGCGCGGCTGCGCGCCGATGTGGCCGCCCGGTGCGCTCCGGCAGCGGTGGGTGCCGCGTTTGGGGCACTGTACCGGCAGGTGCTGGGCGGTTAGGGCCAATAAGAACGTCATGCCGAGCGTAGCCGAGGCATCTCGCGTGCCACCACCAATCCTTGTTCTCGCGATTAGATTACTCATCCGCGCGAGATGCTTCGCGGCGCTCAGCATGACGTTCGTACAGTCAGTGCCGTTCTTGCGCTCCCAAATTTTCCCATCCATGCTTCAGCGCATTCTTCGGCACTTCACGGCGCGGGTTCTCACGGCGGGGCTGGGCTTTGCGGTGGTGTGGCTCACGGCGCGCTATCTGGGGGCGGCGGGGCGCGGGCAGATTAGCCTGTTTCTGACGGACGTGTCGGGGCTGGCGCTGCTGGCCGGGCTGGTGGGCGGCTCGTCGCTGATATACCTGGTGCCGCGCCGCAACGTGTGGCTGCTGCTGCGCCCGGCCTACGCCTGGGGGGCGCTGGTGAGCGTGGCGGGCGCGGCCGCCATCACCCTGCTGCGGCCGGTAGGCGCGGCCTACGGGCTGCACCTGGCGGCCGTAGCGCTGGTGCAGGGGCTGCTGTCCGTGAACCTGCTGCTGCTGCTGGGCCGGCAGCGCGAACAGCCGTACAACCTGCTCACCACCGTGCAGGCGGCGCTGCTGGCCCTGGCCCTGGTGCTGGCCTACGCGGGCGCGCACTGGCTGCGCATCGAGGCTTACTACTACGCCAACTATCTGGCCTACGGGCTGCCGTGGGCCATCAGCACGGCGCTGCTGCTGCGCCTGCCCGATGCCTGGGCGGCCAGCCCCCGCCGGGGCCGGGCCGGGGCGCGCGAGCTGGCCCGCCACAGCCGGGGCGCGCACCTCAGCAACCTGCTGGCCTTTGCCAACTACCGCTTCAGCTACTACGCGGTGGCGGCGCTGGCGGGGCCGGCGGCGCTGGGCGTGCTCTCGGTGGGCGTGGCGTTGGCCGAGGCCATCTGGCTGATTCCGCGCAGTACGGCTCTCATCCAATACGTGGCGCTGGTGAACGCCGTCGACAAGCGCGGGCAAACCCACGCCGCGCTGCGCGGCAGCCGGCTCACGCTGCTGGCCACGGCGGGCGCGGTGCTGGGGCTGGCCGCCGTGCCGGCCGGGTGGCTGGCCGCGCTTTTCGGTCCCGAGTTCGGGGCGGCGCACGACGTGATTCTGGCCCTGGCCCCGGGCATCCTGCTGAATGGGGCCGGTATGCAGGCCAGCACCTACTTCGCCGGGGTGGGCCGCTACGGCGTGAATAACCGCGCCACGCTGCTGGGCCTGGCCCTCACGGTGCCGGGCAGCCTGCTGCTGGTGCCGCGCCTGGGCATCATCGGCGCGGCCCTGAGCATGACGCTGGCCTACACGGCCGGCACGCTCTATCTGTTCGGCTGCTACCGCCGGGCCATTGGGGCTACCTGGGCCGACCTGCTGCCTGGCCCGGCCGATGTGCGGTGGTTGGCGGGCCGGGAAGGGAGGCAGGAAGAGCAGAAAGCCCGGCCCGGTGCTTCAGCCTAAAACGCAAATCCGGCGCGCCCGGCGCTGCGCTCAAACGTTCATCTGCTTGATTGCCAAGGCCGCGCGCCCCAGTGTGGTGGGGGGCGGGTGGGGGGCCATAACCTCCCCCCCACCCGGGGGGGCGCG
>JANNDE010000029.1:0-10271 GCA_031387395.1 Hymenobacter sp. | reverse complement strand
CGGCGGCGGGCTTCCGGCGGCAACTATTTCTGAACCCATTGCCCGAGGTGCTGGCGTTTCGGGAGGCGCAGGGGCTGCCCAGTACGCGCCTGCCGCCGCACAACCCTGCCTGCCGCCTCGTGCGCGCCACCGACGGCGGCGCGGGCGCGGCCCTGGCCATCACCTCGCCCCTCGACCATGCCGAGTACGTGCTCGACCGCCACGACAAGCAGCAGATGCTGCTCAGCTGCGCGGCCGGCAGCGAGGTACGGCAAGTGTACTGGTACGTGAACGACCGGTTCCTGCGGGCCGCGGCAGCCACCGAACGGGTGTTTTTCCGGCCGCCCAGCGGGCCGGTGAAGATTTCCTGCGCCGACGACCACGGCCGCAACGTGGATATCCAGCTGCAGGTGCAGGAGCTGTGAACCGGGCAACGGCCGCCGCGTGAACCCGAGCATGCATGAATTCGTGATGGACAACGGCATGCCCCGCGAAGAGTACCACTTCTTCCTGAGGAATAAGATGAAGCAGCACTGCGTTATGGGCAACGCCTACTACACCAACGAGCACCGCGGGTGCGCCGACGGCAGTACCTCGGCCTCGGGTGGGATATTTGGCTACCACGTCATCACCACGCAGTACAGCGCACCACCTCGGCGCAGCTGGTGGCAGCCTGCGCGCCCATCATGCAAAAAAGCCTCGACCAGGTGGGGGCCTCGCGCTACCACACCCAGCTGGCCGGCAGCTACCAGCAGCTGCCCCTGGTGCAAAAGGTGCAGCCCGATTTGAACCAGTAAGCCACCGGCAAAGCCGTCGACGACCTGTTTACGCTCATTGCCCAGGAGGAGGAGAAGAAGGAGGAGGAGGCCAACATTCGCGAAAACCCGGTGACCCGCACTACTGAGAGTCGTTACGCCGCGTGTTTGGCGGCCGGGGCCAGGCCGCGGTCGCACCAAAAAGCCCTGATTAGCAACGTATGTTTGCGGCCCTTTATCCACAACTGTACATCCCTTTTTATATGTCCTCCCTCACCATCGGCAGCCTGGCCGAACTCGAAGCGCACACCGGCCAGGAGTTGGGCGTGTCGGCCTTTCACACCATCACGCAGGCGCAAATCGACCAGTTTGCCGCCGCCACCCTCGATTTTCAGTGGATTCATACCGACGCGGCGCGGGCCGAAACCGAGTCGCCGTTTAAAGCAACCATTGCCCACGGCTACCTCACGCTGGCGCTGTTGCCCTACCTCTGGCAGCAAATCATCACCATCGAGAACCTTCAACTACAGGTGAACTACGAAATTGAAAACCTGCGTTTCAACCAGGCCGTGACGGTGAACAGCGCCGTACGCCTGCGCGCCAGGCTGCTGTCGGTGGCCAACCTGCGCGGCATCGCCAAAACCCGCATCGAGGTGACGCTGGAGATTGAAGGCGTAAAAAAGCCCGCTTACACGGGCGTGGTAACGTTTTTGTATCACTTCCAGGAATAATTTCGCGCGGAGGTTAAAAAGAAGGAGCGGAGTTTCGCAGAGGCTAATATCCCCTCGGAACTCCGCTCCCTCTTTTTAACCTCTGCGCGAAAGGCGTTATTGGGCTGCTTCCTCTGGCACCTCATCGCCCGCGTACACCGGCTCCATGTTCTTTTCCTCGTCTTCAGTAAACAGCCGCGAACGAATGAGGAACCGCACGCCGAGCGGAATTTCGAGCGAAAAGCTGGCACCCCGGCCCTTCACCACATCTACCGTGAGCTGGGTATGTTTCCAGTACTCGAACTGGCTGGCGCTCATGAAAAAGTCGCAGCCGTAGATGCGGCCCAGCCAGGTATCGTTGCCGCCCACGCGGAACTCGCCCTTGGCGAAGCACATGGGCGAGGAGCCGTCGCAGCACCCGCCGCTTTGGTGGAACATGAGCGGGCCATGCTCGTCGCGGAGCAGGTCGATGGTGGCTTCGGCGGCGGTGGTGACGAGGACGCGGGGGGTGAGCATTGGGCGGGATTAATGAATATTATAATTAAAACAATAGAACGTCATGCTGAGCGAAGTCGAAGCATCTCTACTGCAATACTAATCCAATCGTAAGGATTTAGTTACGCGGTAGAGATGCTTCGACTTCGCTCAGCATGACGTTCTTAACCGGTGTTCTTCTACGTCAGTCCGCTACAACTGGGGCTAGAAGAAGCCCAGCTTCTGCTGGCTGTAGCTGATGAGCATGTTCTTGTTCTGGCGATAATGCGAGAGCATCATCTTGTGGTTTTCGCGGCCGAAGCCCGAGGCTTTGTAGCCGCCGAAGGGCGCGCCGGCCGGGTAGTCGTGGTAGCAGTTCACCCACACGCGGCCGGCCTGGATGGCGCGGGGCACCTCGTTCAGCTCGTGGGCGTCGCGGGTCCACACGCCGGCGCCGAGGCCATAGAGCGTGTCGTTGGCAATTTCGATGGCTTCCGCCACGGTTTTGAAGGTAGTGACGGACAGCACCGGACCGAAGATTTCCTCCTGGAAGATGCGCATCTTGTTGTGGCCCCGGAAAATAGTCGGGTGGATGTAGTAGCCCTCGGCCAGCGCGCCGTCTTCCTGCGAGTAGGCTTCGCCGCCGGTCAGCACTTCGGCCCCTTCGGCCTTGCCGATTTCGAGGTAGCTCAGGATTTTCTCGAACTGGTCGTTCGAGGCCTGCGCGCCCATCATCGTGGTCATGTCGAGCGGGTTGCCCAGCTTGATAGCCTTCACGCGCTCAATCACGCGGGCAATAAACGCGTCGTAAATGTCTTCGTGCACGAGCATCCGCGAGGGGCAGGTGCAGATTTCGCCCTGGTTCAGAGCAAACATCACCGCGCCTTCGATGGCTTTGTCGAGGAAGTCATCGTCGGCATCCATCACGCTTTTGAAGAAGACGTTGGGCGACTTGCCGCCCAGCTCCATCGTCACCGGAATCAGGTTCTCCGAAGCGTACTGCATGATGAGGCGGCCGGTGGTTGTTTCGCCCGTGAAGCTGGCCTTGTTGATGCGCGGCGAGGAAGCCAGCGGCTTGCCGGCTTCGAGGCCGAAGCCGTTCACCACGTTAATCACGCCGGCGGGCACCAGGTCCTGAATCAGCTCCATGAGCACCATGATGCTGGCGGGGGTTTGCTCGGCGGGCTTCATCACCACGGTGCAGCCGGCGGCAATGGCGGGGGCCAGCTTCCAGGTGGCCATCAGCAGGGGGAAGTTCCAGGGAATAATCTGGCCAATCACGCCCAGCGGCTCCTGAATATTGAGCGACAGCGTGGTGGCGTTCAGCTCGGTCGCGCTGCCTTCTTCGGCCCGAATCACGCTGGCAAAATAGCGGAAGTGGTCCACCACCAGCGGCATGTCGGCGTAGGTGGTTTCGCGGATGGGCTTGCCGTTCTCCACGCATTCCACGGCGGCAAGGTGGGCCAGGTTCTCCTCGATGCGGTTGGCAATTTTGTTGAGGATGTTGCTGCGCTCGGTGGCGGAGGTTTTGCCCCAGGTTTTGAAGGCTTCGTGGGCGGCGTCGAGGGCCAGGTCGATGTCTTCTTTGGTGCTGCGGGCCACTTTGCAAAACGCCTTGCCATCGATGGGCGAAGGATTTTCAAAGTACTGGCCTTTCACCGGCGCGACCCACTTGCCCCCGATGAAATTGTCGTAGTGCGATTTGAACTGGGGGCGGGCCACCACGGTGGTGGGTTCTTCGAGGATTTCGGCCATGGCTTGGTTGGATGGGAATAGGTTGAACAAAGGATGCGGTAAAGTTCTGGTTTTAACTGGTGGCTGAGGTGTGGTATTATCGCAAAGAGTGCCGGAATTATCGCAACTTGCCTTCGTTTCGCCGTATTAGGTAGTGTGTACTCCCTCACCTGTTTTTTTGCGCTATGTCCACCCGCGTTCACCTGCCCGCCGCCATTGCCCTGCTCGCCCCCGAACAGCTGCATTCCCTGGTCGAAAACCGGACGGTTTATAACCTGGAAGGCTTTGAGCTCAGCATATTCGAAACGCACCACGCCGCCCACCGCGTGCCCCTGCGCCTCGAAGGCCTGGCCTTGACCACCATGCTGCGCGGCAAAAAGGTGATGCACTTGCCCGGTCGTGAAGCCTTCGACTACCTGCCCGGCGAAAGCGTGGTAGTCGACAAGGACGAGCTGATGGAAATCGACTTTCCCGAGGCCTGCCTGTGCCAGCCCACCCAGTGCCTGGCCGTGGCCATCGCGCCCGATACCATCCGCCACACCCTGGACATGCTGAATGAGCGCTACCCCCGCGCCGAAGCCCATCAGCCCTGGGCCATCGAAGGCTCCGAGTACGCCCACCTCACCAACACGCCCGAACTAACCGATACGCTGGGCCGCCTGGTGGCCGTGTCGCGCACCACCGATGTGAATAAGGATGTGCTGGCCGGCTTCACGCTGCAGGAGCTGCTGGTGCGCCTGATGCAGACGCAGGCCCGGCAGCTCATTTTTCACGATTATGCGCGGCACCTCACCACCCACCGCTTTGCCGCCGTGGTGGGCTACATCAGAGACCATCTGGCGGACAACCTGACCATTGATAAGCTGAGTGCGCTGGCCTGCATGAGCAAGGCGACGTTCTTCCGGGTGTTCAAGCGCGAGTTTGGGATTACGCCGGTCGAGTACATCATCCGGGAGCGGCTGGGCGAGGCCAAGCGGCTGCTGCGCCACCCGCTGGCCAGCGTGGCAGAAGTGTGTTTGCGGGCGGGGTTCAACAACCTGAGCTACTTCCAGGCACTGTTCAAAAAGCACGAGGGCGTGACGCCGGGGGCGTACAAAAAGCAGCTGGTGGCGTAGGAACGCGCCATGGCGCGTTCAATCGTTGAACGACATCTCGACCAACCCAACCCCTAGCCCAACATTACCATGCGCCGAACGCGCCATGGCGCGTTCCTACCATTATGGCGTACAAGGACCAGAAGCAATACCGGTTGCCGACGCATAATGATGGCCGGAGCGGCGTGTATTTCATCAGCATCTGTGTTCAGAACCGCATTCCGGCTTTCGGCAGCATCGAAAACAGCCGAATGACGCTTTCGTCGATTGGCGAAGCGGTAAGTCGTAGTTGGCAGGAAATACCAAAACATTACCCCATAGCGCGCCTAGACCACTGGGTCGTCATGCCCGACCATTTTCATGGATTGCTGATTCTCAAACCGAATGAGAATGATGCGCTGGCCAACCAGGAAGATGCTACGCCAGGCGGCCTGCGCCCTCTGCGCCCGGCTTCGGTACCGGCCATCATCAACCAGTTTAAAGGCAGCGTAAAACGCTGGTGCAACCAGCACGGGTACAAGGATTTTGCCTGGCAGCCCCGCTACCACGACCATATAGTGCGCAACGCCGAAGCCCTGGGCAACATCCGGCAATATATCGTTCGCAACCCCGAAAATTGGGACCCGAATAAAATGGACTGGTAGGAACGCGCCATGGCGCGTTCGGCATATGCTGAGGTTGGGGTTGGGTTGGTCGGGGTGTCGCTCAACGATTGAACGCGCCATGGCGCGTTTCTACCACACTACGCTATACGGCACGTCGGCCAGTGTGCGGATGTCTTCGTGCAGGTCGACGCCCAGGATTTCGTGCACGTTGGCGCGAATACGGTTGGAAATCTGGGTGAGCGGCAGGTCGTTGCTGTCTTTGCCGAAAGGGTCTTCGATTTCGTCGCCAATCATTTCGACGCCCAGCAGCGCGTAGGCCCCGAACATGGTGATGGGCACCGTGAGCCACTCGTAGGTATCGAGCAGGTTGAAGGGCATTATCAGGATGAAAACCGATACAAACCCCTTGATGAAGTAGCTGTAGGAAAACGGAATGGGCGTAGCCTTAATGCGCTCGCAGGCCCCGGCCACATCGAGTAGCGCCTCGTGGTGCCGCTGCAGGGTGATGAGGTGGCTGGGCAGTAGCACCTCCTCGCGCAGCAGCCGCTCGAAGCATTCCTGTAGCAGCGCGGCCAGGCGCGAGGGCACGTGGTGCGCCTGCTGCAACCGCTCCACGAAGCCCGGGTCGGCTTCTTCGAGCTTTTCGAAGCGCACGCCCTTGCGCAGGTGTCCGTCGAGGGCAATGGGGAAGTTGGACAGCAGGCGGGCCAGGTAGGTGCGGTTGGCGTGGTCGTGGGCGGGCAGGCGGGCGTGCAGCAGCACGGCCAGGTTGCGGCAGTTGTTCACGAGCTGGCCCCAGAGGCGGCGGCCTTCGTAAAACCGGTCGTAGGCCGTGTTGGTGCGGAAGGCCAGCAGCAGGCTGAGCAGGATGCCCAGAAACGAGAAAAACTCCTTGTCGACGGCTAGGTTGAAGCGGTCGAATTTCACCACCAGCGCCGTCACCACGGCGGCGTAAAGGCCCACCCAGAGCACGCGCTTCAGTAGCAGGCGAATAATGCCGGAGGAACGCAGGTGGCGCAGGGCCTCCCACCAATCGGTCGATTTGTACACAATCATAGCATGGCTGGGCAGTTGAGCCGCCCGGCCGCAAGTTAGCGCGACCGGGCTGGCAGCCAACCGAGCGGGTGCGTACCGGGGCTGGCAACTCTGGCGTACAGCGGGGAGACTCCTGGCTATTAATGGACCAAAATACTGGTTTACCAGCAGGCCAAAACCCTTGTTTTTGAGGGCATTAACGCATTTTAGCGCTTCTACCTTTGTCGAGCAGCCCAGGGCTACTTCTCCTGGCACCCCGCAATGCTATGAAAACGCTACCCCTTTCCCTGCTGGCCGGCGTGGCCGCCCTGCAGCTGCTAGCCGCCCCGGCCCAAGCCCAAAGCACCGTCGCCAATGCCTCGTTCGAAACCTGGGCTGGCACCCCGGAGAAGCCCACCGGCTGGCTCACCACCGACGACGTGTATGTGGCCGTATTCGGCATACCGGTAGCCACCGGCACCGTGAGCAAAAGCGCCACGGCGCACAGCGGCGCGTTTGCCGTGCAGCTGCAAACCGCCACGGCCCCGGTCGTGGGCACCAACGCCGGCACCCTCGTGCTGGGCACCGCGCTCAGTATCGGGCCCGATTTCGAGTTCGAGCGCATCGGCCAGGGCTTCACGGCCCGGCCCACCAGCCTGCAGTTCTACTACCGCCTCAGCGGGGCGCTCACCGACTCGGCTGGCGTGGCCCTGGAGCTCACGCGCCGCGTGAACGGCCAGCGCGTGGTAGTGGGCTACGCCGGCCAGCCCAACCAGCCCGGCTACGTGCTGCCCGCCCTGGCCGCAGTGTACACGCTGGCCACGGTGCCCATTCAGTATGTCTCGGGCCTGGAGCCCGACTCGGTGCGCATCATCTTCTCCTCGGGCGATGCCAATGACATCACGGCCGGCACCACACTGCTGATTGACGACCTTGCCCTGGTGAGCACGGCCCTGCCCGCCCGCGCCGCCGCGCCTGCCGCCGTGGCCCTGCAGACCTACCCCAACCCCAGCCCCGACGGCCGCTTCATACTACAGCTGCTAGCCCCCACCAGCGCCGCCGAGGTGCACGTAACCGATGCCCTGGGCCGCGAGGTAGCCCACGAGGCCTGGGCCAACACCCCGCGCAGCAGCTGCCCCCTCGACCTCTCGGCGCAGCCCGCCGGCCTCTACACCGTGCGCGTGCAAACGGCGGCCGGCCGCGCCGTGCACAAAGTCAGCATTCAGTAGCACGCGCATACGTCCCGAACAGCATTATTGTCCGCACCCTTTATTCCTTCTTTCGCATGCTCCCTAAAATCCTGCTCCTGCTCGGTGGCTGCGCGATGGCCTCGGCCGCCGCTGCCCAGGTAGCCCCTGCCGCCGAAGCTTCGAAGTGGCAACTATTTGCCGAAGCCGACCCAAAAGCCAGCCGGTTTGCCAGTACCTACCACTCCACCTCGTACGTCGCGTTCGCCCCCAACGGCTACTTGTCCGAATACTACCGCGAGTTTCAGGTGGACAATACCTACTCGGCTTTCGCCAACGTGAAAGCCCTGCGCTACCTGACGAAGCACTTGGTGGCCTCGGGCAGCACTGGTCTCGACATGCAGCAACTTGATTTCACTACCACCACGTGGTCGGCCTTTCCGCCGTTTCGCACCAGTCAGGGCGAGCACGTAGTACGGCTGCTCACCCGCGTGCGGGTCGATGGCGGCCTGCACTATGCCCTGGAGCTGGGGCAGGCCAGCCACCTGCTCGCCGGCCTGAGCCTGGGCCAGCTGATTGGCGCATCGAAAAACAGCTACAGCTACTCTTTTGTGCAGCCAGAGCTGACTTATACCCACGGCAACATATTGGTGGCGGTTCGGGCCTCGTCCACGCTCTATAACATCACTTTGCCTGACGTGGAGGAAATTACCCGCCGCGACAATCGCCCCGTGGTGGAACGCAACGAGTACCACGTGGGCGAATTCAGCGTGGCCGTTGGAGTAAAGCTGTAGCGCAGCTCCGAGGGTCAGGGCCTTTCCCAGAGCCGTTATGTTCCGGCTTTTTCGCCCTCCACGTTCACCTCACTCACGCAACTTTGTGGCTCGTGGCGACGCGCTTTTACTCCCCAGAGGCCCAGCCGTTGTACCCGAATAACGAAACCACTTCCTTCCACATCAACTTAACCAGCCCTGGCATGCGTATTTTCTTTTTTTAGCATGGCACTGGCAGTCAGTCTTTTACTACTGGGATGCGCCCGGCGCAGCTTCCAGGGCCAGGCCCTGGCCCCGGCCACGCTGGCTAACCACCGCACCGTGGCCATTATGCCCTTTACGGTGCAGCTGGAGCGGCTGCGCGACCTGGTGGCGCACGCCAGGATGTGGCCCAACAGCACAAACCATCCGCTGGGCAATACCCTCGAAAGCGGGCTGCGGGCCGAACGCCAGCTAATGGGCTACCAGTTGCAAGCCGCGCTTCAGGCCGAACTAATGCGCCAGCAGGTGCATCACCCCACCACGGTCACGTTCCAGAGCCCGGCCGACACCAACCAGCGCCTGGCCCGGGCAGGCATCACCTACGAAAGCCTGCCCACCCGCTCGATGGCCGAGCTGCGCGCCGCTCTCGGGGTCGGTGCCCTGCTCACCGGGCGAACCAGCATGCTGCAATGGCTGCCCGGCGGCGTGAGTATCGCCGTGTTCGTGCTCAGCCAGACAAACCCGATGGCAGCTAACGGGACGCGCACCTATCTCGACATCTACGATGTGCAAACCGGGCAGTCTGTTTGGCAATTCGACCACGAGCTGCGCGGTAGGCCCAGCACCAGCCCGGCGGCGTTGGCCAAATCTTTAGTGCATGATATGCAGGGCGGCTTTCCCTACCGCAAGCCCTAAGCGGTTTTTATGTCTCTCTACAGAGTTAAAAGGTGAGAGTTAAAATTCAGCCAAACTGTGTTTTAACTCTCACCTTTTAACTTCTCAAACTGCCGAGGCGCTCGAGCAGCAGGGCCAGGCGGCCGTTGTAGAGCGAGAGGCGGTGGGTGCGGTCGGTGTCGTTATCGTGGTTGGCTTCGGCTTGGGTGCGCTCGGCTTCGAGGGTGGCCAGCTCGGCCCGCAACAGCCCGAGGCCGGTGGGCGTGACGTAGTTGGGCGTGCCCGGCGGCAGGGCCGCCCGGGGCGGAATGATGGGCGGCGTCTGGGCGTCGTCTTCCTTGGTAAATCCTCGGCTCATGCAGGGGCAAACGCAGGTGCGGCGAGCAGGTTGCCGGGGCATTCGGTAGCCCGGGTGCAACCATCGGGCCCGGAAAGCGGTTACCCTACGCTATTTCGCTGCTACCCTATCCCGATTCGTTCGCGCTATTTAAATGTCTGAATTGCTTACCGAGCCCGCCACCGCGGTGGTTGCTCCTCCCCTACCCACCCGCCATCTCGACAACGCCCTCGTCTGGCTCATGGCCCTCACCTGCGGGCTGGTGGTGGCCAACATCTACTACAACCAGCCGCTGCTGGCCACCATCGGCCGCACCTTTCACCTGAGCGACAGCAGCGCCAGCCTGGTGGCCACGGCCACGCAGGTAGGCTACACGCTAGGCATGGTGTTCGTGGTGCCCCTCGGCGATATGCTGGAGCGCAAGCGCCTGATACTGCTGATGCTGCTGGGCGCGGCCATTTGCCTGGGGCTGGCGGCGTTTGCGCCCAGCTTCGCGCTGCTGGCGGCGGCCAGCATGCTCATCGGCATCTGCTCGGCGGTGCCGCAGCTGCTGCTGCCCATGGCCGCGCACCTGGCCCCCGAGGCCGACCGCGGCCGCATCGTGGGCCGCATCATGAGCGGGCTGCTGATTGGTATTCTGGCCTCGCGCACCCTCAGCGGCTACGTGGGCGCGCACCTGGGCTGGCGGGCCATGTTCGAAATCGCGGCCGGGCTCATGCTGGCGCTGCTGGCC
>JANNDE010000025.1:0-6566 GCA_031387395.1 Hymenobacter sp. | reverse complement strand
CAATTGTTTTGGTGACTGCGGGCACGATGCTTCGCTGCGCTCTGCATGACGGTCACTGATGACGTTCTTTGGATTTCAAACTACAATACCAACGTTACCCCCAAATGGCTTTCCTTACCTCCAACACCCCGCTCGACGTTGTGAAGCATCTCGTGCTCATCGCTGGGGCGGGCCTGCTGCTCGTGCTGGGCTTTTTCTACGTGTACCTACCCGTGAGCACGCACCACGGCGAAACCATTACGGTGCCCAAAGTGACGGGCATGAACGTGGCCGACCTGGAGAAATACCTCGACGAGCGCAACCTGAACTACTTCGTGGACGATTCCAGCTACAGCCCCAGCATTCGGCCCTTCACCGTGCTGGTGCAGGACCCCGCGCCGGGCGAAAAAGTAAAGGAAGGCCGCAAAATATACCTGCAGGTGAGCATGAAAAACCCGCCGGTTATCAAAATGCCCAAGCTCACCGACGGCTCCTCGAAAAACGCCATGCTCATCCTCAAAAGCTACGACCTCGTGGTGGGCCAGATTCAGCTGGTGCCCGACTTGGCTTCGGGCGCGGTGCTGAAGCAGCTGGTGAACGGCAAGGAAATCGCGGCCGGTGCACCCATCGCCAAAGGCACCAAGGTGGACCTCGTGGTGGGCGACGGCCAGGGCAACCAGACCTTCGCCGTGCCCAATCTCATCAATATGCCACAGGATGAAGCTATTACGCTGCTCATGGGCCAGGGCCTGCAAAAGGGCGAAGTATTCGAGCAGCCCGCCGAGGAAGGCCAGGCAGCCGGCACGGTGGTGCGCCAGCGCCCCGCCGCCGGCCCCGATGCCACCATCCGCATGGGCCAGCTGGTCGATATCTGGGTGGCGAACTAGCGGGCAAGGTTCCGCCCGAACGTGTTCCCCGGAAATATCCGCCACGAGTGGCGCGTGGCGCATGCCCCGCGCCACTTGCACTTTTTACCCCATCCCCGTCGTTAAGTCGATTTCCGGGTTAATGAACAGAATTAAAAACGATAAATTAAAAATACCCAAAGCGTTGATTTGCAAATTTTTAATTTATCGTTTTTAATTTTTAATTCAACCTTAACGTGTGTATCAACTCCGAAACCGCTCTAGCTCCCCAAACCTTCGCTCTTATGCCGACACCTTTCCGCTCGCTGTGCCGCCGGCTGCCCCGTTTGTTACCGTTTTCGACTTTTTCGCTGCTGGGGCTGCTGCTGTTGGCGGCCGGCCCGGGGCGGGCGCAGGTAGTGACCTCGGGGCCACTCAGCGCCGACTCGGCCCGCGCCCGCTTCGCGCCCAGCGCCACGCTGCGGACCCAACACCGCACGGCAGCCGTATCACTGCCGTTTTTTGATGATTTCACCACGCCGCTTGAGGGCGCTCCCCGGCGGCAGAACTGGCAGCCCGTTGGTGGAGCCTTCGTGAGCAACCGGCTGGCGCAATTGCCGCTCACGCGCGGGGCGGCCACCCTCGACGGCCTGCGCGCCAACGGCGTGCGCTATGGCCTGAGCTATAGCGGCCAGATTAACAGCCCCAACGGCGTGCTCGACTCGCTCGTGTCGCAGCCCATCGACCTGGGCAGCTTGGGCACCGGCGACCAGGTGTACCTCAGCTTTGCCTGGCAGGCGGGCAGCGTGGTGAGCGTACCCGGCGCGGGCACGCCCAGCAATCCCGTGCGCCTCGAGCTGTTCGTGAAAACCGGCACCGGGTCGTGGGAAAGCAAGTGGTTCTACAACGCCGTGCGCCAGCGCACCGGCTTCCGCCAGCAGGTCATCGACCTGAACCAAGCCAAATACCTGCACGGCAACTTCCAGCTGATGTTCGTGGCCAGCGGCAACACGGCCGAAAACAGCGACAACTTCAGCGTCGACTACGTGCTGCTCGACCGCGGCCGTACCCGTGGCCTGGCCGATACCACGTACACCGACGTGGCCACCGGCGCGGGCCTGGCCGGCCGCCTGCCCACGGGCGGCCTGCGCAGCCCCCTGCGCCGCTTCACGGCCATGCCGGTGTGGCAGTACAACGCCGCCAGCCCCCCCACCAGCGAGCTGAACCCGCGCCTGGGCGTGAACGTGAGCAACCTGAGCGGCACGGCCTCGCCGCTGTCCGTGGATGTGCTGGGCACCGTGCGCGACCTGACGGCCGGCGCGGTTCTCGGCCCCTGGCTGCAGGCCCCGACGCTGATAGCGGGCAATTCGCGCCAGTCGCCTATTACGGGCCCGGCGGCGGCCCAGCCACTTCCCGTGTCGGCCACGCCCAGGCGCCTGCGCTACACGCTGGCCCTGAACTCGCGCGAAACTACCGCGCGCACCCTGGCCAACGACACGATTTTCCGCGATGTCGAGCTCAACAATTACTACGCCTACGACGACGGCTCGGCCGAAAACATCACCAACCTGCTGCCCTACGCCACCGGCCAGCAGTCGGCTTTCGCCTACCGCTTCGACCTGAACCAACCCGACAACGTGCGCGGCGTACGCCTGGTGCCCGTGTTCACGGCCTCCGATGCGGGCAGCCGCGTGGTTACCGTGAGCGTGTGGGCCGATAAGGACGGCTTGCCCGACGAAGCCAAGGTGCTGGGCTCAAAAACCTACACTATCCCCGTCGCTTACCCTGCCGGCTGGGAGTATTTCCAAATTGACTTCGACCGACCCGTACCCGTGGCAGGCACGTTTTACGTGGGCTTTTCGCAGCCCAGTACCGGCCGCACCCTGCACTACGGCCTCGATTTGAACAGCACTTTCCCGGCCCGCCACTTTTTCCGCCGCGACAACGCTGCCCAGTGGGACACGGCCAATTTCCAGCCCTCGGGCGCGGTGCAGCGCGGGGCCCTGCTGATGCGCCCGGTGATGACCAACAACGTCGTCACGGCCAGTGCCCCGGCGGCCGAAGCAGCAGCCTTCAGCCTCTACCCCAACCCATCCCATGGCGCGGTGCGGGTGGCCGGCCCCGCCTTTGCCCGCGCCGCCGTGCTCGATGCAGTAGGCCGCATGGTGTGGCAGCAGCCAGCCGCCGAAGCCGGGCAGCCGCTGCTGCCACTGCCCACGCTGCCGCCGGGCGTATACCTCGTGCGCCTCACGCTGGCCGACGGCCGCACCGTGGCCCAGCGCCTGCTACTGGAGTAGCCACGCACAGCACAGCATGGTCTACAGCACGTCGGGCAACATAGCGCTAGTGCCCACAGTGCGGCACCATGCTGTGCACTGCAGGCCCCACGATTCTTAAACGCAAAAAGGCCCGCCGGATAATCCGGCGGGCCTTTTTTCTGCTGCTTAAAGCCGCGTCAAGTAGCCAGATAGAAGTAACAAGTAGCAAGATTTTGTTCAAGCAATTGACTATTGTCGCATGACAGTCTTACTACTTGCTACTTAATTCTAGCTACTTATTATTCTGGCTACTTATTCAGCAACCTAGTTGGCGGGCATCAGCACAGTGTCTATTACGTGGGTAATACCGTTGCTGGAAACCACGTTGGGAATAGTAACGGTGCTCATTCCACCTTTGGCATCTTTCAGCATTACGCTGGTGCCTTTTACCATCACGGTCAGCGTCTCGCCTTCCACGGTGGTCAGCGTCTGGCCATCTTTCAGGTCGGCAGCCATCAGGCGGCCGGGCACCACGTGGTAGGTGAGGATTTTGGTAAGCGTGGGCTTCATCTCAGGCGTCACCAGCGAGTTTACGGTGCCAGCGGGCAGCTTATCGAAGGCCGCGTTGGTGGGCGCGAATACGGTGAAGGGACCGGCGCTTTTCAGGGTTTCTACCAGGCCGGCGGCTTTCACGGCGGCTACCAGGGTGGTGTGGTCGGCACTGCCCGCGGCGTTATCCACAATGTCCTTATCGGCCGTCATCATGGTGCCACCTACCATCACGCCTTTGCCCATGCCGGCCATGCCAGCCATGTCGCCCTGGCGGGGCTTGGTTTTAGCTTTCATCTTGTCGCCGGCTTCCGACTTGCCTTTCACTTTCATTTTGCCGTCGTCTGCCATCTTGGTTTTGGTGGTCATGCCGTCGGCAGTGGTTTTGGCCTTATCGGTGTCGCTCTTGGTTTTCATATCCTGTGCGAAAGCAGGGGCTGAGCAGGCAGCGGTGAGAGCGAGAGCGGCGAAGAATGGTTTTGTGTTCATGAAGTAGGGATTGGGGTGAGAAAATCTGATGTAGTCAACCTATACGGTCCCAATGATGTTTTTGATTTGGCGACGCCTCAGACTTTTAAATTATTTGCATAATTATTGACATGAATTATATTATACCAATAATCATGCAAATATCGGCACGCGGCGCAGGTCTGGGCTTGGCTGCCCGAACGCCCGCTACCGGCCCTACTGCGCGTGTTGGTACTTTTCCAGAATATTACGCAGGTCGGCCAGGCGCCGCATAATCGGCTGCAGCACTTCGGTGGGCACGGGCACATGGCTGCCGTAGCGGGTGGTGAGGTAGCGCACCAGGGTGCCCAGCGCGTGCGCTTCGTCCTGGAGCAGCGCGTGCACCTCCGCCCAGCGCGCGTTCGGCTGGCGGCGGCACAGGTGGCGCACGGTAATCACCAGACTCACAATACCCGCCAGGTGTTCAAGCACCTGCTGCTCGGCCGCACTGAACTCCCGGGGCTGCTGGCCAACCAGGCACAGCGCGCCGATGCTGTGCTCGTCGGCCAGGCGCAGCGGAGCCGCCGCATAAAACCGAGCCTGGTGGGCCAGCGCCCATGCAATAGCCGAATCAGTAGCCGGGGTGGGGGCAGCCACCGCCAAATCCTGATAAACCACCATCTGATTTTCGCGCACTACTACCGAGCACAACGTCATGGCCCGGGGCTGAGGCGGCGGCATCACAACCCCATGGGCGGCTTTGCACTGGCTTTCGTGCTCGGCCACCAGCGAGATATAGGCAATTGGCAGGTTGAAAATGGCTGCCACCAACGTAGCCAGCTCGTCGAATACGCCCTCCTGCTGCGAATGCAGAATATCTACCTGATGCAGGGCATACAAACGCGCGGTCTCGTTGGCCGGCAACAGTTCAATTGGGGTAGAAAGCATGAGAAGGCTGACTAAAAATCAGAACAAATTGGACACCGTGATGAGTTTACCCGGAAAGCCGGATATGGGGCTTCCAATCTACGGAAAATGGGCCAAAGGATGCCTGATGCCGCCGCCGGTAATGGGGCGGACTCGGGCTGGGCGGGCAGCTCGCCGGCTTTCCCGGCACCGCTGCGGGCCAGCCGCGCACAGCCGCTCTCCATGCCCCTGGGCAATTGCCTGCAAACAAAAACCCCCTCCGCAAGCTGCGAAGGGGGTTTTTTAGTGGCCGCGTTAGGAATCGAACCTAAATCAAGAGCTTCGGAAACTCTCATACTATCCGTTGTACGACGCGGCCAGTACTTGATAGGACTGCAAAAGTAGCCGCAAAAGCCACGGGGACCAAATTACGAGGCTACTTTTCTGCCCGCCGCGCTAAGCCCGACCATAACCTTCGCGCCGGAAAGCCAGTTAAGCCGACCAACAACCTGCATTCTTTCACCACCAATTACCCCTGATGAAAAAGAACCTGTACACGGCCGATGCTTCGGCCGTTGGTGGCCGCAGCGGCCACGTGCGCTCCGCCACCGGCATTATCGACCTCGACATGTCAGTACCCGAGGGCCTGGGCGGCAAGAAAAACGCCACCAATCCCGAAGAGCTGTTTGCCGCCGGCTATGCCTCGTGCTTTCAGCAGGCCCTGCTCGTCATCGCCCAGCGGGGCGGCGACAAGCTCGATGCCGAAACGACCGTGCAATGCTCCGTCACGCTGTTTCAGGAGGGCGAGGGTTACGGCCTGAGTGCCGTGCTCGACGTGGACCTGAAGTCGTTCGACCGCGACAAAACCATCGATATGGTGCGCCAGGCCCACAAAATCTGTCCCTACTCCGTAGGTACCCGCGGCAACATGGAGGTAGAACTGAAAGTGCAGGGTGAGGGCATTCCGGTGCAAGCCGAGGAAAATGCCGGCATAGCCGAAGGGAAGTAAGTTGAATTAAAAATTGAGAATTGAGAATTAAAAATGGCCGCCGGATATGCTCCGTGCGGCCATTTTTAATTCTTAATTCTCAATTTTTAATTCAACCGTTAGGCCGTTGCCAGCACTTCTTTCACGCGGGCGGCAGCGTCCTTCAGCAGGGTGGCCGATTTCACTTGCAGGCCGCTCTCGTCGATGATGCGGGCACCTTCTTCGGCGTTGGTGCCTTGCAGACGTACGATGATGGGCACGCGAATATCGCCGATTTTCTTGTAGGCTTCCACCACGCCGTTGGCCACGCGGTCGCAGCGCACAATGCCGCCGAAGATGTTGATCAGGATCGCCTTGACGTTGGGGTCTTTCAGGATGATGCGGAAACCGGCTTCCACCGTCTGGGCATTGGCTCCACCCCCCACGTCGAGGAAGTTGGCCGGCTCACCGCCGCTCAACTTGATGATGTCCATCGTCGCCATCGCCAGCCCGGCGCCGTTCACCATGCAGCCCACTTTGCCGTCCAGCTTAACGTAGTTGAGGTTCGAGGCCTAATCTTATACTTCCAGCGGATCCTCTTCTTTCAGATCACGC
>JANNDE010000024.1:0-1058 GCA_031387395.1 Hymenobacter sp. | reverse complement strand
CGAACTGGTTCCAGGTGTAGGCCAGCGCGTCGCCGTCGGGGTCGGTGCCGGTGGCCGTGAGCACGAAGGGCGTGTTGCGCGGAATCACGTAATCGGCCCCGGCGTTGAGCGTGGGCGGCCGGTTGGCGTTGGCCGCGAGGGCGAGGCAGTTGTTGGCCCCCACCAGGTTGTTGTGCATCTGGTCGAGCGAGTGCAGATTGAAATGGTCCTGCTCGGTGCCCGTCACATCTTGCAAGCTCTGGGCCCCGCACACGTAGGTGTAGCTCATGATAGTGGCCCCGCCGCCGGGCTCCAGCCGGCTGCGCTCGTTGTTGTTGCCGCAGGTGCCCCCAAACGTATGGTAGGACCCGTGCTGGTGGCCCATTTCATGCGCCAGAATGCCCTGAAACCCATTGGCGCCCACTCCCGACCAGGCACGGGCCTTGTACACGCTATTGCAGATAACGCCAACGAAAGCCACGCCCCCGCCCCCATTCTGGAAACAGTGCCCCAAATCGAAGGTGCTCGGCACGAAGCGGGATTCGATAATACCCCCCACTTCATCCAGGTTCTGGTCGTGCAGGCGGCCCGGGGTTACCGGGTCCGAGCCGGACAGCGTGGCCGTGGTCATGGCTGAAAAGTAGCGCGTGCCCCCCGTGGGTTTCACCAGCTCGTAGCTCAGCGACAACTCCCGCAGGTAGAGCCCACTCATCTGGTTCATGGCCGCCACCACGGCCAGCTCCACGGCCGCGTCGGTGTTGCCGTTGGCTACGTAGTATTCCTGCGTCACCAGAATAGCGTATTTCAGCCGCCGCAGCTGGGTGCCGAAGCTGAACGGGGCGGGCATCGTTTCAAAGTCGTTGGGCCGCCGCGCGCCGCCCATGCTGCCCAGTGTGCCGCAGGGGCCGGTCGTGGCCGGCGCGGCCCGCAGCAGATACCCGGAGCCGCTAGCCGCCGGCCGCAGACTCGCCGACTCGCTGCCGGCCAGCAGGTCGGCCACAAGGCCGTCGGGGGTGAGCACCAGCGACACTTGCTGGCCAGCCGCATTATCGCCCTCGGTATTGCCCACGAAGGTGCGC
>JANNDE010000023.1:0-1055 GCA_031387395.1 Hymenobacter sp. | reverse complement strand
CGAACTGGTTCCAGGTGTAGGCCAGCGCGTCGCCGTCGGGGTCGGTGCCGGTGGCCGTGAGCACGAAGGGCGTGTTGCGCGGAATCACGTAATCGGCCCCGGCGTTGAGCGTGGGCGGCCGGTTGGCGTTGGCCGCGAGGGTGGGGCAGGTATTAGCCACCAGGTTGTTGCGCATATGATTGAGCGAGTTCAGGCTGAAGTGGTCCTGCTCAGTGCCCGTCACATCTTGCAAGCTCTGGTCCCCGCACACGTAGGTGTAGCCCATGATACTGGCCCCACCGCCGGGCTCCAGCCGGCTGTTATCGATATTGATACCGCAGGGGCCCGCGAATCCATGGTAAGCGCCTAATTGATGGCCTATCTCGTGGGCCAGAACCCATTGGAACCCGCTGGTGCCCACCCCCGACCAGGCACGGGTCTTGTATTCGCCGTTGCAGACAATCCCGACAAACGTTCCACCTCCGCCGTTATCACTAAAGCAGTGCCCTAAATCGAAGGTACTCGGCACGAAGCGGGCATTGATAACATCACGCACATCCTCCGTATTGCCGTCGCGCAGGCGGCCCGGGGTCGCCGGGTCCGAGCCGGGCAGCGTAGCCGTGGTCATGGCTGAAAAGTAGCGCGTGCCTCCCGTAGGCTTCACCAGCTCGAAGCTCAGCGAGACCTCCCGCAGAAACAACCCGCTCATCTGGTTCATCACCGCCACCACGGCCAACTCCACGGCGGCGTCGGTATTGCCGTTGGCCGTGTAGTATTCCTTCGTCACCAGAATGACCTTCTTCACGCGCCGCAGCTGGGTGCCAAAGCTGAACGGGGCGGGCAGGGTGGCAAACTCGCTGGGCCGCCGCGCCCCGCTTATGCTGCCCAGCGTGCCGCAGGGGCCGGTTGTGGCCGGCGCGGCCCGCAGCAGATAACCGGAGCCGCTAGCCGCCGGCCGCAGACTCGCCGACTCGCTGCCGGCCAGCAGGTCGGCCACAAGGCCGTCGGGGGTGAGCACCAGCGACACTTGCTGGCCAGCCGCATTATCGCCCTCGGTATTGCCCACGAAGGTGCGC
>JANNDE010000017.1:0-8885 GCA_031387395.1 Hymenobacter sp. | reverse complement strand
AAGCCAGAACGTCATGCTGAGCTTGTCGAAGCATCTCTACCGCGCAAGTAAAAACAATTACTGCTGCGGTAGAGATGCTTCGACAAGCTCAGCATGACGTTCTAATTCCAGCAATTCGTCACTACTTTGCACGATGGGCTTCCACCAGCGACTCGCGGCAGGCAACCAGGTACTTCTCCACCAGCTCGTCGCTGATGGCCGTGGATACGAACAGAGCCTCGAACTGCGAGGGCGCGAGATAGATGCCCCGGTTCAGCATGGCGTGAAAGTAGCGGCCAAAGGCGGCGGTATCGCACTGCTTGGCATCTTCGAGGTTGTGGACCGGCTTATCGGTGAAGAACAGGCTAAACATGGAGCCCACGCGGTTCACGGTGTAGTTCAGCCCCAGCTCGGCGGCGATTTGGCGGGTGCCGTCGGCGAGGCGGGCGCTGCTGGCTTCGAGGGCGGTGTAGAGCTCGGGATGCTCGTGCAGGTAGCGCAGCTGAGCCATGCCGGCGGCGGTGGCTATGGGGTTGCCCGAGAGCGTACCGGCCTGGTACACCTTGCCGGCCGGGGCCACGCAGTTCATAATGTCTTCGCGGCCGCCGTAAGCGCCCACGGGCAGGCCGCCCCCGATGATTTTGCCCAGCGTCACCATGTCGGCCGTGATGCCGTAGAGCTGCTGCGCGCCACCTGGCGCGAGGCGGAAGCCAGTCATTACCTCATCGAAAATGAGTACGATGTCGTGATGATTGCACAACGCACGCAGGCCAGCCAGGAAGCCTTGGGCGGGAATTACCAAGCCCATGTTGCCCACCACGGGCTCCAGAATGAGGGCGGCGACCTGGCCGGGGTTGGCGGCGATGAGGGCTTCGACGGCGGGCAGGTCGTTGTAGGGCGCGGTGAGGGTGTCCTGGGCCACGCCCCGGGTTACGCCGGCCGAGTCGGGCTCGCCGGCGGTGAGCGCACCGCTGCCGGCCGCAATCAGAAAGGCGTCGCCGTGGCCGTGGTAGCAGCCTTCAAACTTGATGATTTTATCGCGGCCGGTATAGCCCCGCGCCGCCCGAATGGCCGACATGCAGGCCTCGGTGCCGGAGTTCACAAGGCGAACCTTTTCGACACCGGGCACCATCTCGCGAATCAGGTCGGCCATTTCGACTTCGCGGTGGGTGGGCGCGCCAAAGCTGAGCGAGTTGGGCAGGGCGGCGCGCACGGCATCGAGCACCACGGCCGGGGCGTGGCCGAGAATCATTGGCCCCCAGGAGTTGATGAAATCGACGTAGCGATTGCCGTCGACATCGGTGAGCCAGGCCCCCTCGGCGCTGGCCATAAACACCGGCGAGCCACCCACCGAGCGGAAAGCCCGCACGGGTGAATTAACGCCACCGGGAATGAGATTTTTAGCGCGCTCGAAAAGGGCGGCGGAAGTAGTGAGATTAAGCATAAATGGCGTGCAGCTTTTGCTGCGAATTGTAGCACGCAGGCTTTGCGGCGTGGAGGTCGGGCGCGGCAAAAGCTGCGCAGGAGTTGAAATAACTCGGCTTGAAAAAAGTTTTTACGGGAGTTAGCGGCTCTCCCAACTCGCAGCTAAAACCAAGTGCTACCGCAACACTTGGTACTCGAGGCCGCTGAGCTTGATGATGGGCACAACTTGGTTGTCGTGGGTGCCACCGAGGTAGCTGGCACCTTCGAAAATAGCGCCGGGGGTCTGGCTGGCGGCGGCCAGGCCGGCCTGGAAAGCAGGGCCGTACTGGAACAGCGCATTGCCAAAATAGAGCAGCAGCTCAAAGCCCTGGCTGGCGAAAACCGACGGCGGTAGGTGCTGCCGCTGCAAATACAGCTGCCGGAACCGGCGGAAGCCGATACCCTGTTCATTAACGTACTTCGGCTGAATGAAATACGTACCTGCCCCGTTCAGCTGGCTCACGTCGAGGCGGGGGTTGTCGAGCCAGGCACCAGGCGCGAGCAGGCCGGGGCGGGTAGCGGCGGGCTGCTGCTGTACCAAACGTAAGGCATAGGGGCCCACGCGGCGGTCATCCGAAACGACTACGACGTGGCCGGCGGCGGCCAAATCGGGGCCGGCGAAGGCGGTGGCGAGGCTGGCATCCACATCAGGGTTGAAACGGCGCAGACCGCTGACTTTGCCGCCCTGCTCTTCGAGCGCGGCCTTATAGGCGGCGGCGAAGGCGGCGTCATCCTTGCTGTCCTCGTAAAGCACCAGCGCCGGCCGGCCGGTACCAAACGCCCCGGCGGCAAACTGCGCGGCGGTGCGGCCCTGCGTAGCCGCGCTGGGCGCGTAGAGGTAGTGCCAGGGGTTATCGAGCACCAGGTCGCCATCCTGCGAAAGCGGATTCACGCACACAATCTGGTGCTCCTGCGCGTAGCGGCCCAGCAGCTTGGCCCCCGACTTATATACCGGGCCAATGAGCATATCCATACCGGCCAGCTCGGGCAGGGCCAGGGTCTGCTTTAGCGTGAGGGTATCGGCACCGGTGTCGTAGGCGAAGAGCTGGATGGTGCGGCCGGCGCGCTGCAGGCTGTCCTGGGCCAGGCGCAGGCCGGCGTAGAGGTCCGTCACGAACTGGTTTTTGCGCTGGGTTTGCCAGCTGGGGTCGGCTAATTCGAAGGGCAGTAGCACGGCCACGTTGTAGCTGCTTTTCTTGACGGACACCGGCCGGGGGCGCGGCGTGTAGCGGGCGCGGTCGAGGCCAAAGCGACTGATAAGGTCGTCGAGCTGCGGGCGGTCGGCCTCGGTGTAAGCCCCGCCCAGCACGAGGCGGTCGGCGTAGGCGCGGCCCAGGGTGGCATCGGCGGGGTAGCGGCGCAGGTTGCGCAGCCAGGTGTTGCGGTCCTGGATGCGGGGCAGGTAGGCGGCTTTCAGGTTTTCGCGCTCGGCAGCCAGCTTATCGGCGGGCAGCAGCGTGAGCGTTTTGAGGGCTGTATCGAAGTCCTCCAGCTCGAACGACACCTGCCCCTGCAGCAGCAGCACGTCGGGCATGTTGGGATAAGCCGGGTACTCGGTGCGCAGCAGGTTAAGCAGCTGCTCGGCTTCGGACCACTTCCGGAGACGGGTTTGGGCCACGGCAGCCAGGTAGGCGGCATCCGCCGCGCGGGCGAAGCGGGCGGTGGGCTGGGCCAGGGGCTCCAGCTGAGCCAGCGCGGCAGCATAGTTGCCCTGGTCGAGCTGGTTTTTACCGGCGCGGTAGCGCACGCTGGCCTCGGCGGGCGCAATGGCCGCCGGTCGGGCCGGCACTTTAGCCCGGGCCGGAGCTGCCGTTTTGGCGGTGGCGGCCGGGGCCGGAGGCCGGGCCGGCCGGGCCGGCACCTGAGCGCGGGATGGGGCTGCTAGCAGCAGGCTGGCCGCCAGCCAGCCCATTGGCCCGCGCAACGAGAATAAAAACGTCATTGAACCAGAAAACGCGCTTGCCTGCGTGGTAAGCGGGACAAAATTAACTATAAATGCCCATGGCACTGTCGCCAGGCCAGCGGCACCGCCCTACTGCAGGGAACGGGCGCAGCGGCGGTCGGTGCCTGCGTACGGGGCCTTGCCCGGCCCGGGCCCGAGCCAAACGGAAAAACCGTAATTCTTTAAATGGGAATAAAAATCTAATAATTGGAAAAGTTAAATTCTTAACCAGGCAAAACCAGCCTAGCATCAACTAGATGAGGGCAATAAATAACTTGATTTATTCCCAAAATAATAATTCAACATTTCCATAAACATTCAGCACTAACCTGCTGTAATCATTCGTAAATCACCCAAATAAACTCTATCAGAGCAAAATTTACTTTTTTTGCCCAACTGAGTCCACCAGAAGACTCAGATTCATATTCAGCAATTTATTAAAATAATTATAATTTATAGCAAGGACATATTTTATCAAACCCCAATACCCACCCTGCAACAAACATTAATTAGTCATATTTTACAATAATGCCGGATTTTCCTGATTTTTGCTCTTTAGTCGGTTCCGGGACCGGGCGGCTGGCGGCGGTGCTGGCGGCGCTGGGCCTGCTGGGGCTGGCGCTGTTGCCGGGTAGCCTGGCAGCCCGGCTGGCGCCCGCGCCCGAACGGCTGGCGGCGCGACGGCTGGTAGCCCGGCAGGCCCTGGGGCAACTGCTGTTTTTCGAGCCGGCGCTATCAGGCAATGGTAAGCGTAGCTGTGCCTCGTGCCACCGGCCCGAAAAAGCATTCTGCGACCAGCGGGCCCTGCCCCGAGCCCTGCGCTTCACCCAGAATCTCGACCGCAACTCCCCTTCCCTGCTCAACGCCAGCGAGCAAGCCACTTTTTTCCATGATGGCCGGGCAAACAGCCTCGCCGAGGTGGTGCGGGCCGTGCTCACCAGCCCGCGCGAGTTTGGCAGCAGCTACGCGGAGGCCACCGGCCGGCTGGGCAGCAGCCCAGAGTACCGCCAGCGGTTTGCAGCCGCGTTTGGGCCCGGTGCCGGCCTCGATTCGGTGCGGCTGGTAGGGGCCCTTGCCGCCTATTTGCGCACGCTTACCTCGCGGCAGGCGGCCTACGACCAAGCGCTGCGGGGCGGCCTCCCGCTCGACACTGCGGCCCAGGCGGGAGCCCGACTGTTTGCCGGCGAAGCCGGCTGCGCCCGCTGCCACGGCGGCCCCCTGTTTCGCGACGGCCAGCGGCACGCGGTGGGCCCGGGCCAATGGGTGAAAACGCCCAGCCTGCGCAACGTGGCCGCCACCATGCCCTACGGGGCCGACGGCCGCTACTCCACCGTGGCGGCGGTGCTGGCCGCGCCCTTTCATCGGGCGCAACAACCGCAGCCCCTGGCCGGGGCACAGGTACGCCACCTGACGGCGTTTCTGGCGGCCCTCACCGATACGGCCGTGGCGGGCCGGGGCCGGCCAGCGGCCCTGCCGGCCCTGCCCGCGCTGCCCGACCGCGCAGTGGGTGGCCTGTATTAGGCCACCGGCGACAACCCATTATATCAATGAGTACTTCTGCTTCACTTTTCCATTTCGCATTTCTTTTTTTCCACTCAAGACAACTGTTTATGACACGCTTTATTTACGCTGCAATTTTGTTTGGCAGCCTGCTGGTGGCTCGCCCTACCTGGGCCGATGACCCCAGCAATGGTCGTTTTCTCCAAAAAAACATTCAGACCCAGGCCGCTCTCCTCGGCGTCGATTACAGCCCCGACGGCAAGCGGGTGGTGGCCGGCGGACTGGGCCGCGACATCATCGTGTACGATGTTGAAAGTGGCAAGCCCGTGCTCACGCTCAAAGGCCACACCGACGACGTGGTAACTGTGAAATACAGCCCCAATGGCCGCTATATCGCTTCGGGCGGCGTCGACCGCGCCCTGATGCTGTGGGATGCCATCACCGGCGAGCTGCTGCGCAAGAATACCGACCACACCGACTACGTGCGCGACGTAGCTTTCAGCCCCGACAGCAAGCAGCTGGCCAGCGCCGGCTGGGATGGCCAGGTCCTCGTGTTCGACGCCCTGGGTGGGCAGCGGATAGCCTCGCTGAAAGCAGCCGGTGCCGGCACCCCAACCGCTGCGGCCGCCTATGATAAGGCCAAAACCAGCAAGGGCCGGGCCGGCAACGTGACGTCGGTGGCTTTCAGCCCCGATGGCAGCGAGCTGCTGACGGCCAGCGGCGACCACCAGCTGCGGCTGTGGAACACCGCTAACTGGGAACAGAAAGCTACCCTAACCGGCCACAACGACGAGGTGTGGGATGCCCGCTACTCGCCCAACGGCCAGTACGTGGTGAGCGGTGCCTGGGATAATACGGCCCGCGTGTGGAGCCTAGCCGACCGCCGCTGCACCCGCACTATTCCGGCCCACGTGTCCGACGTGTGGGCCACGGCCTTCAGCCCCGATGGCCAGCTGATTGCCACCGGCGGCGGCGACCGCAAAGTGAAGTTCTGGGACGTGGCAACCGGCACGCTGGTGCAGGACGTGAGCGGCGACCTGCATACGGCCGAGGTCGAGAACCTGGCTTTCAGCCCCAACGGCCAGACGCTGGTGAGCGTGAGCCGCGACGGCTCGCTGAAGTTCTGGCGCGTGCCCAGCCCCGACGACCGGGTAGCCGCCTTTGCCGACTACGAGCTGGAGAAATGGGCCCGCAAGGGCGAGTTTGAAAAGAGCGACGAGTACCAGAAGCGCCTGGCCAAGCGGTTCGAGCATTTGCAGGAGTTGCAGGAAATGGCCCGCCAGCAAATGCTGCATGCGTATGGCAACACGGCTAACTGGCAGAGCTTCGCCCTGGGCGACTACAACGCCGACGCCGAAACCTACGCCCTCACGTCGGCGCTCTGGCCGGTCAACTTCAAAGTAAAAGTGTCGCCGAAGGAAGCGGCCCGTTTCCGCGAGGGCTTTGCCCAGCGCACGTTTGGCACGCCCGAGCTGGCGTTTCAGCTTGGGGCCATCGTGCTGAAATCGGCCCCGGTAGTGGTGAGCTTCAACGGCGAAGCACATACTTATTCGCTCACGCGCTAACGCGCCGCGCCCACCAGCGCCCAGCCCCGGGTGCTGCGCAGGAGCAAAAGCGGAGGGATAAAAGTTGAAGCTCAGGCTACCTGAAATTTCAACTTTTACCCCTCCGCTTTTGTATTTGTAGTCAGTTCCCGGAGCGGCTTTATGGCCACTGCTTCGGGGCCTGGGGCAATGGTTGCCGGTTTGGCGCGGCCTGGGCCGACCGGGTGCGGGGCCACGTACTATAAGTGCCGCGCGACCGGCGGGCGTTGGCGTTGTGGCTTATCTTTAGGTGTATGCAAGTCCAATCTGTTTCGATTCAACCCTTCTCGCGGGCCCGGCTGGCGCTGGCGTTTGTGCTGGCGGCCTCGCTGGCGCTGAGCATTTTGCTTATCGCGGGGCGCGTGGTTATCACCGGGCGGCTATCGTTTCTGTTTCTGATTTGGAACCTGTTTCTGGCGGTTCTTCCCTTCGGCATCAGCACCATGCTGTGCACGGCGCGCGGGCCGCTGCGGGCGCGGGTGCTGCTGCCGGCCGGGGTGGCCTGGCTGCTGTTTTTTCCCAACGCCCCCTACATCCTCACCGACCTTTTTCACCTCGATACCCGCCCCGGCGTGCCCCTCTGGTACGACCTGGCCCTCATCCTGAGCTGCGCCTGGAACGGGCTGATGCTGGCCTACGCCTCCCTCTCCGACATGCAGCGCCTGGTGCAGCAGCGGCTGGGCTTTTGGGTGGGCTGGGGCTTTGCCACGGTGGCCCTGGTACTCAGCAGCTTCGGCATTTACCTGGGCCGCTACCTGCGCTTCAACTCCTGGGATGTGCTGAGCAACCCCCTCACCCTGTTCTACGACATCGTCGACCGGCTGTTGCATCCCTTCAGCTTTCCCGGCACCTGGGGCGTGACGCTGGTTTTCGGGCTGTTTCTGCTGCTGGGCTACGGCACGGTGCGGCTGCTGGGCCAGGCGCAGGAAGCATAACCAATGGTCTGGCCAGGTTCAGGGTGCTGCGTGGGCCCCTCGGTGCTTGTGCCACAGCGCAACCGCTTGCTCGAAAAACAACCGCTGCTCCTCGCTGCTGCCATCCATGTAAGCCCTGAATCTGGTCCCGTTTTTCGCGATGATTTCGAGGTAAGGGCTGTCAAAATCGGGTACTTTATACTGCGGCGTAATTGACATGATGGCCGGATAATACGCGGACTCAATCCGGTTGTTTTCGGAGCGTTTCTCCAACCAGTAGTGCGCAATGCGCTTATTCGTCAGAAAGCTGCCCGCTTTGTTTTTCTGGAAATTCGAGTAGTAGAGCAGGATATGCTCATCCTTCCCAAGCAGCCCCAGCGACTTGACCAACTGCATGGTTCCGGCATTAGGGCCATTGCACCAAATGCGTAGTTAGCCTATCGGGGTCGTTTCCTCTCGCGGAAGCTGGGCCAGTAACTGGAGCAGAAATTTATCATCGCGGGCGGCTTTTTTACGCTTTCGTTTCAGGCTCATGACCAGCGGGGAACGGCGCAGCAGCGTCAAGGCCAGCTTGCGCATCGTCGAGAGGTTGCGCGGAGCATGGTCGCGTCGGCACTGGCTGGCATCTTCGGCAAAGGTCACGTCCAGGTGCCAATGCTGCTGATTTTCAATGCCCCAGTGTCCGCGCACATACCCCGCCAGCGTGGCCGCACTCGCCCCGGCCAGCGAACAGAGAAAGTAGCGCGTGGCCTGCTGCACGTTCCCCGCTACCCAGCGCGTGGTCTGCTGGCAAACCAGCGTTTGTAACCCCGGCCAGTCCGCGCCCGCGTCCACCAGGCCCCACTGCTGGCTGACCCAGACCCGGCGCAGCTCCCCGCGCCCATGCCCCTTGTCGCGCTGCTGGTGGGCTGCGGGCTGGGATACTAACGGGGCAAAGTGGGCGGCCACCTGCCGGTGCAGCTCCCCCTGGTTCTGCTTGAGGACCAGTACGTAATCCGCTCCTTTTCCCACGATTCTGGCCGCTACTGCCCGCTGGCAGCCCATCGCATCCAGGGTCACCACACTACCCGTTAGCTCCACCAAATCGAGCACCTGCGGGATGGCCACCACTTCATTCCGCTTGGTTTCCACCGCCGTCTGCGCCAGGCACAGGCGCTGCTCGGCCGCCCACACGCTTACGAGCTGGACCGGGGCTTGGCGCTGGCCGGCGGGCGTGGTGCCGCGCAGCTGCTTGCCGTCGACAATCAGGTGCCGACCGGCCAGCAACGTCACGATGGCCTGTCCCCATTGGCTCAGGCAACGTTCCAATTCGGTGGGCTCGAGATGGCGGAAGACGCGGTTGAGTGTGTCGTGGGACGGGATACCGGCCGGCAAGTCCATGAACTCGCGTAGCGTGGCCTCTTTGTCACAGGCGTAATCATAAATGTCCTCAAATGTCTCGCAATCAGCCAACAGACCGCAAAGCACGAGCAATAAAATGTCGCTTAATTCGTGCAGGCAGCG